>NZ_CP081150.1:0-323424 GCF_019665765.1 Deefgea tanakiae | reverse complement strand
AGCAAGGATATCGCCATAAACTCAGGTATACTTACATCGATTGAATTGCATATCGCATTCAAAAAAACCTCAGACCGCTGATTGCGACTGAGGTTTTTTTATTGGCAAAGCCTTAATTGCCGATAAAACAAGGGTATTTGCATGCAGGCCTTTTTTAGCAAAGTCTAGATGTTAATACCCCAAAAACGCACTGAGTTTACGTCAAATACAAAGCAAGGCAGAAAGGACTTTTATGAGCATCATCGAATCAGCGCGCGTTTTATCCATCATCCCGCCGATGACGCAGCTCAATACGCCCTACCCGTCGACCGCTTATTTAACCGGTTTTTTGCGCTCGCAAGGCATTGAAGCGCAGCAAGCTGATTTGGCACTAGCCTTGATGTTGAAACTGTTTTCCAAAAGCGGTTTGCAAGACGTCCGCAAAAAAGTAGAGAAAATCCCACCCAAAAAACGCTCGAATCAAGTAGCGCTGTTTGATGCGACGTTTGATCGCTATTTGACCACGATTACGCCGACGATTGCCTTTTTGCAAGGCAGCGATTCAACCATCGCCCACCGCATTTGTAGCCGTAACTTTCTACCTGAGGGCGAGCGCTTTGCGCCGCTAGATGCCTACGTCGATGACGATGGTGGCGATCCGCTGGCGTGGGCTTTTGGTGCGCTCGGTACGCAAGACCGCGCGCGACATTTGGGTACGCTGTATTTGAACGACATCGCCGATGTGCTACGTGAAGCGGTTGATCCGCGCTTTGAATTTGTCCGCTATGCCGAGTCATTGGCGATGTCGCAACCAACTTTCGACCCACTCGCCCGCGCACTAGCTTCACCCACGACGATGGTCGACGACTATTTGGCCGAACTCACACTGGCCTCTGTCGCGCAGCACCAGCCCAATATCGTATTGCTATCTGTGCCATTCCCTGGCGCGGTATATGCCGCTTTCCGAATTGCTCAAACGATTAGAAAGCAATACCCAGATATGGTGATCGCGCTCGGCGGCGGCTTTGCCAATACCGAGCTGCGCGAACTGAAAGAACCGCGCGTATTTGATTACTTCGATTACGTGATGCTCGATGCTGGCGAGCGCCCATTGTTGGCGCTGCTTGATCACTTAAAAGGTAAACGCTCGCAGCAGCGTTTAGTGCGTACTTTCGCCCGTGTTGACGGCGTAGTGAAATACATCAATTTCGTCGAGCCTGAAGTGCCGTTTGGCGAAGTCGGTACGCCGACATGGGATGGCTTGCCGCTGGATCGCTATTTATCTCTGCTTGATATGCTCAACCCAATGCACCGTTTGTGGAGCGATGGGCGCTGGAACAAGCTCACCGTCGCGCACGGCTGTTATTGGAAGAAATGCAGTTTCTGCGACATTACGCTCGACTATATTTCGCGCTATGAAACGACCACCGCCGAAGTGCTGGTCGATCGAATCGAAGCAATTATTGCTGAAACAGGACAAACTGGATTTCACTTTGTCGACGAAGCTGCCCCGCCCAAAGCACTCAAAGCGCTGGCCGAGGAATTAATCCGCCGCAATGTATCGATTTCTTGGTGGGGCAATATTCGCTTTGAAAAAACCTTTAGCCCAGATTTATGCCGACTTTTAGCCGAGAGTGGCTGTATTGCGATTTCTGGCGGGCTGGAAGTTGCTTCTGATCGATTGTTGGCGCTGATGAAAAAAGGCGTTTCAGTCGAGCAAGTCGCCAAAGTAACGCAAAGCTTTACCGAAGCCGGTGTGCTGGTGCACGCCTACTTGATGTACGGTTTCCCGACGCAAACAGTGCAAGACACCGTCGACGCGCTAGAATATGTGCGGCAACTCTTTGATAACGGCTGTATTCAATCGGGTTTCTTCCACCGCTTTGCCTGCACCGTGCATTCACCGGTCGGTAAAAATCCAGAAGAATTCGGCGTGACACTTGAGCAACTTCCGGAAATCAGCTTTGCCACCAACGATGTCGGCTTTATCGACCCGACTGGCGTCGATCACGACGAACTCGGCCAAGCGCTCAACAAAGCGCTGTATAACTACATGCACGGCATCGGTCTGGATGATGATGTGCGCGTGTGGTTTAACGGAAAAGTACCGCGCACGACGATTCACAAACATCGCCTCGCCAAAGCATTACAACAGTACTAATTTGGATTGAGCCAGCCCATGCCACAGCAATTTGGTATGGGCTGGTTGCCATCACAAACTCATCACCTCTTCCCCACGCCACAAATGTGAGACTGCAAGCAACTCACTCTTTGTGCCGAAAAGCCAAATAAGGACTAAATCCTTCTATAACAGGATTTAATCCTTTACCCCCCAAGTAATATTCATAGTTAATATCAGCTCAAATTGATTCTCCTTAGAATTGGAATATTAATATGTGCTGATTTTGTCGGTTCATACAACTTTCATTGGCGAAGCCGCGCCAAGGCTTCTAAACTTGATTTCACGTGCGCAACAGCGCCCCGATCATCTGACATTACTGACCAGCAAGAAGGGAGAATAAGAATGACCCAGCCATCAGGCAGCCACCTACAACTGAAATGGTCTTGCACCACCAATGCCCACAATGGCGATAATTTTTTAGCTGAACTCAGTTTAACTAATCTTTCGGATAAACCGCTGCCAGCAACAGGCTGGGCGCTCTATTTCAATACCTGCCGCAAGATCAAACCAGAAACCGTCGGCGGTCATGTCGATGTGAAGCATGTGAATGGTGATTTTTGGCGCTTGGCTCCTAAAGCTGAATTTACCGCTGTAGCACCGGGTGAAACACGTACTTTTGCTTACGAAGGCTTGTTCTGGGTCATCGCAGAAACCGATGCTCCGCTAGGGTTTTACATCGTTTACAACGACGGCCAAGCCGATGCGCGCTTTGAAACGATTGGCGACCCTGAAATCGCCCCGTTCACTACCGAAGGTCAACGCAACCGCAACGCCAACGATCAAGTACCACTGAGCAGCCCTAGCCTGACCTTTGAACACAATGAAGATTTAACGTTATTGCCAAGCGATCAAGTCGGCAAAATCACCCCAACGCCGATTTCTAGCGAATGGACTCCAGGCACATTCACCATCAATAAAGACACACTGATTGTTCATTCAAGCGATTTAGCGGCTGAAGCTCGCTTCTTGCGCGCAGCGATTCACGATGTGAGCGCAGTTAAATTACAACGCGCCGCAGCGCGCCCAGCGGGTCGCCAAGCGATTATCTTGCAAGTGGGTAGCGTTGCAGTGAGCGACACGTTGGCGCCAAAAGAAGCCTACTCGCTCGAAATCAGCGCCGACACCATCACCATTACGGGCGCGAGCGCGCATGGCGTATTTAATGCGCTACAAAGCTTGCGCCAACTCTTCCCTGTTGCTGCCTTCCTCAATCCACAAAGTACGCTCACGGTGCCATGCGGCAAGGTTGTTGACGCACCGCGCTTTGCCTACCGTGGCATGCACTTAGATGTGGGTCGTAACTTCAGCAGCAAAGAAAGCGTATTGCGCCTGCTAGACTGCATGGCGCTGTACAAGCTCAATCAATTCCACTTCCACGTCACCGACGACGAAGGCTGGCGCTTAGAAATCCCTAGCCTGCCAGAATTGACCGAAATCGGCAGCAAACGCGGCTTCACACAAAACGAACACCACAACCTAGTGCCGTGCTTTGGCTCTGGCGGTGATGTGAGCAATGCAGCCGGAACGGGCTTTTACACGCGCGAAGACTTTATTGAAATTTTGAAATTCGCTACCGCACGCCATATCGAAGTCGTGCCAGAAATCGATGTACCGGGTCACGCTCGCGCCGCGATTAAAGCGATGAATGTACGCTACAACCGCCTGATGCAAACCGGCCACGAAACCGAAACCAAGCAATACCTGCTCTGCGATTTTGACGACGCATCAGAATATGAATCCGTGCAACTATGGCACGACAATGTGATCTGCATTGGCCAAGAATCGTGCTACAACTTCATCGAAACCGTATTGCACGACATTCAAGCGATGTACCAAGCCGCTGGCGCGCCGTTCACCACCATGCACACCGGTGGCGATGAAGTGCCGCACGGCGCATGGGAAAAATCACCGATTTGCCAAGCGTTCATGAAAGAACAAGGCATGACGACGATTCTTGAATTGCAAAACTACTTCCTTGCACGCTATCGCGACCTATTGAAAAAATACGGCCTCGTGTTTGGTGGCTGGGAAGAAATCGCCTTGATCAAAAAAGAAGTCGATGGCGCACACACGCACGGCCCAAATCCAGAATTCGTCAACGCCAATTTCCGCCCATACGTATGGAACAATGTATGGGGCTGGGGCCAAGAAGACTTCGCTTACCAATTGGCCAATGCTGGTTACAAAACCGTATTGTCAAACGTAACGAACCTGTACTTTGACTTGGCCTACGCCAAAGATCCTGCTGAGCCAGGCTACTACTGGGGCGGCTTTATCGAAACGCGCGGCGCGTATGAATTCTGCCCGCTCGATATTTTCACCACGGCAACCGTGAACTTGATGGGCCACGCACTCGATCAAGACAATATCGCCAGTAAAGTGCGCTTGACCGCTGAAGGCACCAAAAACATCATCGGCATTCAAGGCCAATTGTGGGCGGAAAACATCCGCAACCAAGGCCGTCTCGAATACCTCGCGATGCCACGGATTATTGCCTTGGCCGAGCGCGCATGGGCTGTTGATCCAAAATGGACCTTCATCGCCGATGCAAACACGCGTAAAGCCAAAATGGACAGCGACTGGAATGAATTCGCCAACCGTCTTGGCCAACGCGAATTGGCTCGCTTGGATGGCTTCTTGGGCGGATACGGCTACCGTATCCCACTGCCAGGAGCCAAAGTTGAAGGCGGCAAACTGTATGCCAACCTCTCGGCGCCGGGCTTGGATATTCGTTATACCGTTGACGGCAGCGAGCCAACCGCGCAGTCTGCGTTGTACACTGCGCCACTCGACTATCACGCAATTAGCCAACACGCAGCATTTGGTGGTATCAAGCTCGCCGCATTTAGCAGCAGCAACCGCAAGAGCGCCACAATTAGCGTGAACTAAAACACGCACCAACAAAAAGCCCCGCATTGATTGCGGGGCTTTTTTATTTCGATGTATTAATCTGCAGCAATTACAAATCAATAGCTACAGATCAATACCTATCAAGCAGTAAAGTACAATTCAATCTCAACGTTTTCTGCTGAGTATTGAATTTGTGCCAACAACACAGCATCAAGGAAGTTGGCAAAGCGGCGCAACACAATCGAATTTGCCAAAGCCGGGCCCATTTCCGAACGGAACTCAGTCACGTACTGCAAGGCACCCACGTGATTCGCTTCTAATTCATCTTCATGATCGCTGATGATGCTTTTTACTTTCTTGCGGATTTCCTTCACTTCTTTAAACAGTTCGCTCGAAATTTCGCACAATTCAGCAAACTGAATCGCCACATCAATCTTGCTGCCTGGCACAAAAAAGCGCGACAACGTTTTTGAAGATTTCAGCAGCAGCTCAAGCTCAAGCTCATCCACCGTCAAATCCATAGGGAAATACTCAGCAACCGCTTTGAGCGCTTGGCGGATCCCATCAGAAGATTGCAAAGCCTCAGGCAAACGATTACTTGCACGAGCGCCGACGTTATAACGAACAGTCATTTCATTCTCCAATCATCAATTGCAGGGAAGTTTATCCCAACAGTGTGACGCTGCTTTTAATAAGCATCAAGCAAGAAGCATAAACAATCGCAAAATCACGACGCCCCCCGCCGCCAAGCAGGCAAAAACAAGAAAATCCCAAAAATTCCCAGCCAAACACTAGACAACCGGAAACAGTCTAGTTAGAATGCGCTTCCTCACTGAAATAGCAATGTTTCAGTATGTAGTGCGCGATTGGTGGAATTGGTAGACACGCAGCGTTGAGGTCGCTGTGCCCTTACAGGCGTGCGAGTTCGAGTCTCGTGTTGCGCACCATTAGGTTGTTTTAAGCAGTCCAAGAAAGTCCTTAAACCCGCATAAAGCCTAGCTTTGCGGGTTTTTTGTTGTCTGTAACATCCAACAAGATCCCAAGACAGCCAGGTACAAACCTGTCCCCAAACCTGTCCCCGTACTACAATGGGGGCAGGACATAGTAACGGGGGCAATTCCATGCCAAGAGCAAAAAGCGAAAGCGCCGAAAAGCCACGCAATCTTTTGACTCTGCTAGAAATAAAAAATGCCAAATTACCCGAAGGCAAAGCAGAGACCACTCTAAATGATGGCGGTGGTTTGTATCTTGTTGTTGCAACAAACCGCAAACGTTGGATGTACCGCTACGGATTACACGGCAAGATGCACAGACAATGGCTTGGTGAGTTTCCCAAGGTTTCACTTGCCCAAGCTCGAAAACTACGCAATGACGCCCTCAACTTAGTCGAAGAAGGCAAAAACCCGCGTATAGAAAAACAAGTTGCGAAAATTGCCGCCCAATATTCAATGGCCAATACTTTTGAAGCCATTGCGCTGGAGTGGCACGCAAAAGAGCTTGAAAGTGGCTCATGGATACCAAGTCATGCAGAACGCATCCTGAAGCGTTTAAAAGCGGATATTTTCCCAATCATAGGCATGCGCGCCATTGAAAGCCTAGAAACCCGTGACCTCCTCTACCCGCTGACTCTGGTTACTCAACGTGGGACGTTCAACCTAGCTAAAGCCTACCGACAATACATTACCGTGATCATGCGATTTGCAGTGCAGACAGGCAGAATCAAAACTAACCCTGCACTTGTTGACGCCGACCGAAAATTGACCCACTACAGCTAGTTATACCGATCCAAAATTGACCCAGGTGCTCTACTTATTCTGCTTAATTCTTGAGCAGAGGATAAAAGGTGATCACCATGGAAATGATTGGCAAAATCCGCAGGATGTATTTTCGCGATAATCTATCGCTGCACGAAATCACCAAGCGCACCGGTCTGGCGCGCAACACCATCCGGACTTGGATTCGTAAGCCAACCTCGAAGTCTGAACCGCAATATATCCGGCAGCATAAGCCCGGCAAACTCACTCCATTTCACGCCACTTTAGAACGTGCGCTCACTGCCGATTCATTCCGTGCCAAACAGAATCGTCGCACCGCCAAAGCGTTGTTCGAGCAGATCCAAGCTGAGGGCTATTCGGGGGGTTATAGCGGCGTCACCGATTTCGTTCGTGCTTGGCGTGGCAAAGCTGGTAAAGCCCCGCAAGGCTTTGTGCCCTTGCAGTTTGCTTTGGGTGAAGCCTTTCAATTTGATTGGAGCGAAGAGAATCTCCTTATCGGTGGCATTTATCGCCGCATTCAAGTTTCCCATATGAAGTTGTGTGCCAGTCGCGCTTTCTGGCTGGTCGCTTATCCCAGCCAAGGTCATGAAATGTTATTTGATGCGCATGCCCGCTCCTTTGTCGCTCTAGGTGGCGTGCCACGACGCGGCATTTACGACAATATGAAGACCGCTGTTGATAAGGTACTCAAGGGCAAAGGGCGTATTGTGAATGCCCGTTTCTCTGTGATGTGCGCGCACTACTTGTTTGATCCCGACTTCTGCAATGTCGCCTCTGGTTGGGAAAAAGGCGTCGTTGAAAAGAATGTGCAAGATAGTCGGCGACGCATTTGGCTTGAAGCGCAAAGCATTAAATTCAGTCACTTTGAAGCGCTGAATGCCTGGCTGGCCGAACGTTGTCGTGCCTTGTGGGACGAACTCAAACATCCTGAGTTCAAAGGGTTAAGCATTGCTGAAATGTTGGAGCAAGAGCGACTGGCAATGATGCCGATGCCGACCCCGTTTGATGGTTACGTTGAGCATCTGGCTCGAGTTTCCAGTACGTGTTTGATCAGCGTAGCGTGCAATCGATATTCAGTTCCTTGTGAATGGGCGCGTCAGCGCGTAAGTGTTCGGTTGTACTCAACACAAGTGGCGATTGTGGTGAACGATGAAATCGTGGCTTGCCATCATCGTCTGCCGGCAAAACATCAGGTCAGTTTCGATTGGCAGCATTACATTCCACTGATCAGTCGCAAGCCTGGTGCATTACGCAATGGTGCGCCATTTACAGAGATGCCAACGGCGTTGTTGCGGCTGAAACAAGGATTGTTAAGGCGCAACGGTGGTGACAAAGTAATGGCACAAGTGTTGGCCACCGTTCCGGTGGCCGGATTGGATGCCGTGCTCGTTGCAGTTGAGTTGGTCTTAGAATCAGGAGTCATCAGCATTGAACACATTCTGAATGTGGTCGCGCGCTTGAATGATCCACCTGCTACAGCCAGTGCCGAAACTGCTTTGCAGTTAGGGGATGCACCGCAAGCGAATACGGAGCGCTATGACCGTCTGCGTGAAGCTTCCGAGCCTACCGCTGCGAGTGAGGGAGCCAATCATGCGTGACATTACCGCGGAACTCAAAGCCTTGCGCTTGCACGGTATGGCGGGCGCTTGGGTTGATTTAAAAGCTCAAAGTGGTTTGGCTATAGATACCTCGGGCTGGCTGATTGAACATTTACTCCAAGCAGAAAACACCGACCGTGGTCTGCGTTCGATTCATCATCAAATGGCTGCGGCTAGATTCCCTGTACATCGAGACTTGGCGGGTTTCGACTTTAGTGTGTCGAAAGTGGATCAAGCCCTCGTTGGGCAACTGGCGACGCTGGCTTTTACGGAAACCGCACAAAACGCCGTGTTGATTGGTGGTCCGGGCACTGGAAAAACACATCTGGCCACTGCGATGGGGATTGGGGGGATTACACGGCATGGCAAGCGGGTGCGTTTTTACTCAACGGTTGATCTGGTCAATCTACTGGAAAAAGAAAATCGAGAAGGTAAAGCTGGGCGAACCGCACTGGCGCTAATGCGAGTGGATGTGGTGATTCTGGATGAACTGGGCTACTTGCCCTTCAGCCAAGCCGGTGGCGCATTGCTGTTTCACTTGCTGTCGAAGCTGTACGAACACACCAGCGTGATCATCACGACCAATCTGAACTTCTCGGAATGGTCGAGTGTCTTTGGTGATGCCAAGATGACAACGGCGCTATTGGATCGACTCACCCATCATTGTCATATTGTTGAAACAGGGAATGATTCCTATCGTTTCCAGCACAGCAGTATGGCGGCGAAATCGAAGATCAAACAGCGGGAGCAAAGTAAGAAAGATGAACTGAGTAGGGAAGCGGAACCGTTCTAAGTTGAAAATGAAGGTGTAAAAATAGCGGGCGAACTGCCCGCTAATTGCTAGACTTACCCACAGTTGCTCCGTTAAAAAGCAACGCTCAGCCCTGGGTCAAAATTCGATCGGCAGGGTGGGTCAAATTTCAATCGGCGCGAACACTTGTATGGTTGGCGGTATTTTTGTGCCACAACTAAAAAGCAATAAAAACGCACAAATCTTATTTATAGATCCAGAGCCAGATGCTGATTTAATAAAAATATTGAGCTTTCCAGAAGAAGTGGTTGCTTCAGCAGTACGTAGACAATCTCTAGCCAAAAGCTTAGCAATGTCAGGGCTTTCAATCACTGCGACGGGCTTAAACAACGAAAGAACCAATGAAAAAGATTTGAATTTAATTAGAAATATAGAAAAAGGTGAATTAACACTTAACCAATTTAAAGAAAGTGAAGCTGGATGGAAAAAATCAATTCAAATTCAAGCAGTAAATGATGAATTTGAGAAATCAAGAATCTACACCACAGAACTTACAATTGAAATCCCAAGAGAATTAACAAAAGCCCTTCAAGAATCCTTCAACCAAGCAGGGAATTTAGAAGTTGAATTCTTAAACAATTGGTTACAAAGCCGTATTTTAGCAAACCGCTCATACAAAGAACAAATCGTACAAAATGAAACAATAGAAAAGCCAAGCGAAAAAGATTACGAAGAAAGATCAAACCAAGAGAAAAAACCAACAATATTTAAAAATCCAGATGACTTTAAACTGATAAAAACAAATGAAGAAGAAAAAAAATCAAGCTCATTAGTAACACCTGCCGGAATTTCATTCTCAATAACAATCAATGAAGTATAAAACCTTAAAAATCCAGAAAAACACTCTTAATTTTTAAATAAAATCAACAACAGCCAAACAAAAAAAGGCATTAAATAATATATTAACTCAAGAGGAAAACCTAATAGATATAGCTAAATTTTATAGAAACTTCAGAGCGTGCTATTCCACGATTCTTAATATCTTGCGTGCCTTTGCCTCTGTGCAGGATATGGGGCAACATTTAATTCTTCGTGAGAAGTTAGGTGTACCACAGAGCGCCGGTGATGTATTTACCCTGCTCGCCACAGCTAAATGGATCGATACAGAGTTGGCTACTAGTTTGCAGAAAATGGTGGGGTTTAGAAATATCGCAGTCCATGACTATCAAACCTTACTATTTAAGGATCAGTCACCTTCTGTCTGAATTACCGCTACCATCGTTGTTTATATTTCATCGTTGTACATCAACTATCTGTACCTCAATCTCCGCATTCCGCTTCTGATATTTATCCAAAGTGCATTCTTGAGTAATGCATGTTTCACGCTCTTTCAGCCATAGGCGCTGTTCTTTTAATGCTTCCTTATATTTTTCAGTTGGAGCCAGTTCTTTGAGAATTTTCCAATTTTGATTCAGCTTATCGTCCTGAAGCTTAATTTCATTCTCCAGATTTACTGCGACGGATGTAGCTTCTACTTGGCAATTAGCGCTATCAGGCTTGCAATCTAAGTCTGTCTTATTATCATCATGATTTTGTATTATTTCTGTTTGGCTAATTTCATTAGCTGATGAAGCAGTATCTATCTTAGATACTGCATTCTCAACTGAAATTTGCTCTTGGCTCTGCACCTCAGCAAATTCATTATTGACTTTTTCTAATTCCTCGCCTGTTTGACTAGTAGAAACTATTGCATAAAGTGCGCATATAGCTGCAATAAAAGTAACGACCAAAACAAAAACAATTCTTTGAGATGTTTTTTTTATTTTTTCATTAGCTTTAAGGTAGAAATCGGCACCATTTGAGCAACCTTCAACCGAAATGTACTTCCTAAACATTATAATTCCTTTTGTTAAGCAACAGCCTCACATGCCTCTATGATGTCATTCGATGAATAACTAAGTGAAGGTCTTTGCTTTATAACGCCAACAACTACAGGTTTCACATATGCATTTGCTAATGAGCGTCGATTGTCACTTGCGTAAAGTAGCTCTAGTGCTTTTTTAGTAAGCAACTTACCCATATTTTCCACTAGACAAGCAATTTCTTTTTCATTCAGAATAAATATTCGAACATGGTATTCCATTTGCTCTTGAATTATTGCTAACATTTTCACCCGGTCATCTTCAATCAATTCGCCAAGAATTTTATTTGAAATTGTTGCTGCAATCATCCCTCCAAGCATGCCTCCGGCAAAACGGCCGAACATGATACCCATAGGACCAAGCGATGCCCCTAATGCTCCTCCTGCCATTGAGCCAACTACACCTCCCGTAACACTTGAAGTTGTTACCGTTAAATTTTTAATAAATTGAGCATTTGAAATATGCCCTCTAGCCATCTTAATAAGATCTGGCCCTGTTGTAACAGCTATAACCGCAATAGAGGTAATAATCGTACCTCTTAAGGCTTTGTTGATTGCACCATGACCAGCAATCCCATTTGCATTGTGAGTCACGCCTAAGCCATCTTGTAATAAAGCCCTTGATGATGAAGACAAAGAACTTACATCAACTATCTTTAACATACCTTGTACAGCCGATACTCTATGTAACTGCTGGGCGGCAACATATACACAGATTGTTTTACCAAAAGTTTTTCCGGCCTGAATAGTGGCTATGCGTAAAGCCAATTTGCTGTCATTAGTTTGCATATATGAAACTAATGCAGTAATTCCAAAACTAATTCCACCAGCAATACTACCAACAATTACACCCTCTGAAATATCGTAGGTTATTGATTCGAACGTTCCAAAGCGAGTTATATTCTTTGCTTGATCATAAGTTAGATGCCCCGCACGGACATATTTCTCGGCATCTGCAGGATTAGAAACTCCAGGGACTTTGCCTTCTTGAATTTTCTTCGCCATTGTTTCAACAGCTTTGTCATATTGATCCTTAGGGACTTCAAGTATCATTGGCTCACCTGATGAATCAATATATCTATACAGACCATCACCTTTATTATCAAAAGCAGCTCCAACAGAACGGGCACCTGTATCGCAATATTTTGTCTGAAGACTCTGGCCATCTACAATTCTATCTGCCCCATTTTTTGCATTATCTCCACCTACGATTTTTGCATCTTTCATCATTAGGGTATCGATTTTATTATTTGCATTTTCCGCTGCAAAGCCATGCCCTTGCCCTCCTGTCGCAAATAATTTATGGTTGTTACTCCATGCTGCAGCCCCTTCCATCAGGGTAAAACTTACTGCAGCAGCATCAGAAAGAAACTCTTGCATTGGTTTATTTTTTATTTCAATGCATGCACTCTCGGTGTTCTCACATATATCAGAGCAAAACCATTCAGATCCACTTTCCACATTTGAACTATTTGATATATGAGCAATTCCGCATGATGTACATTTCTTAATTGCGTTATAATTTCTATAGGCAACAAAAAATTTACCCTCCTCAAAATCAAGAACGTCACCATGTGTTACGTAGCGGAAAATATAGTCTAAAGATTCTTCTTTTGAAGTGCCTAGATCTTTTTTGACCAGGTTAGCTAGCTCTAAGGGTGGTAATCTAGTACTACTTATCGATCGAACTCTTATCAGATTTTTAATATCAGAATTTAGTTTATTTGTTACAAACCATCTGTTGTTGTTAAGAGTTACTTCCGTATGACTACCCATATCTATGAATTTCTGTGCCACTAAATTGTAGACATTTGCAACATCAGATTGATCACCTGTATTGTTCTTAGTTAACTCTGCTACATGCCCCTGATAACAATGCTTTTCAGTAGTGCCAAACTCCTTAGCAACTAGTGTAATTAATGACGCGCGCTCGATCTCATCATTAATTTTCACCGCCATTAGAAAAACTCCAACAGCAAGTGAAATATAATCCAAGTAGTAATTCGTTGTGCCTGTCAACTTCAATACAAAAGCAATACCAATAATAAAAGCAGCAGAAAATACACCAATGTAAAATTCATCTATTGATTTATCAAAACCATCATTAAACCCAGTAAATATGCTCTCTTTAACAGTTCGCTGAAGATGGCAATACAATGCAACAATAAACAGCACCGACGATAAAAAGAAAAGAATTGACTCTGCAGCCAAAGATAATAAAGCACCAACAACAAAAGTAAGAAACAAAAAAACCAACCTTACCTTCATTACCTTAAGTATCTTATTTACAACAAACCCTGCAAAGTAAAAAGATCCAAATAAGACGCCCAAAATAACTTGGTATGTTTTCTTTACTAAAACGAAAATAATTATTGCAGCAATAACAAAAAGTATAAAATGAAACATGCTAAACCCTTAATAATCCAGCCATCCAAAGAAAAGCAATTAAAAATTTGTAATTTAAATTGTTTCACATCCAAAATTTACTTAACAAATACACAAATGTATTTTCTTGATTATGTACGACAAGATTGATAGCTCTATGATTTAGAGTTCTAAATGTGCATGCCACGGTATATAACAATATGCTTATACACTACACCTGCAAATACCTTCACGTCGAGTAAGGAATGTAGTCAAATAAAAATGTTGCCAAAATACGACAAATCCTGCTTTGTTATAATGGTCACCAAGTTCATAACAGAAGTTGCACCGCAGCAATCAACAGAGTAATGCTATTGCAAGTAAACAACAGATTAGAGCACTCAAAAAAAATAATAATTACAATTCAGTCAATTGCTTATCTATGTTTACAGCTTAGAAATCGGCTACCGAATCACGACATCGTGCAGTCATTAAGGCCAATGGTTTATTTGAACTCATTATTAAGAATATTCGAAGCAAATCAACCAACAAGCTTCAACGCTGGCACCTCGTGAATTGGGCTACTCTTAAATTCACTAGGCTCAACCCATTTACCATCTTCCAGCAGATCTAAATAATCTACCCACCATTCGAGCATGGGTTGCCGCTCGGCTAAAAGTGTTATGCGTTTCTAAGTTATATGCGGTTACCACATTTGTGGCCGGTATGTGATTCGATGGCATCCGAAGTAAACTGAAAAAATCAATTCCGCCTAGAACCGCTTATAATGGAACACTGCGATCACATACTCCTCTTGGATCCACACATGTCAGTAACCGTGCAAAATCCATCAATATCTTTGCCCTTGGCAAGTATCTTGGCGCAACTCCAAAGCACATATCCCAATTTGCTCGCTGTCTATTTATTTGGCAGTTTTGCCAAGGGCGAAGCTCACGCGCAAAGCGATGTTGATCTTGCTGTCTTGTTAGCAGGAAATAGTGAGCCTGTCGCTTTATGGGAAGTTGGGCAAGCCATTGCAACGGTAATCAATCGAGATGTCGATCTGATTGACTTGCGCCAAGCTTCAACAGTGATGCAATATCAAGTCATCACCCAAGGGCAACGATTGTGGGCGCGGGACTCGCAAGCAGCCATTTTCGAAAGTTTCATTTTGAGTGAAAAAACTAATCTAGACACGGCACGAGCCGGTGTACTCACCGATATTGGGCAACGAGGTAACGTATATGGCTGATGATGTTTTAATCAATAAAGCGGCGACGATTGAGCGTTGCGTGATGCGTGCTAGAGAGGAATATCATAAAGACGTAGCTAGCTTTGATACTGACTTCACTCGCCAAGATGCAGCAATCCTAAATATTCAACGCGCCTGTGAAGCAGCACTCGATATGGGGCAACATTTAATTCGCCGTGAGAAATTAGGCGTACCACAAAGCGCCCGTGATGTATTTACCTTACTTGCCACAGCTAAATGGATCGATGCAGAGTTGGCAACGAGTCTGCAAAAAATGGTGGGGTTTAGAAATATCGCAGTCCATGACTATCAGACCTTACAGCTCCCAATCACGATTGCAGTAATCACTCAACATCTTGAAGATTTTTTAATTTACAGCCAAACCTTACTATTAAAGGATCAGACACCTGCCCCCTAAACGGCATGTATTATGGTGTTAGCGCAGCAGCAAGGTACAAACCTGTCCCCATTCCTGTCCCCATTAGCCAAAAAATAAATTTCATATCTAATGAAAACAAGGCATACAGACCAAAAACCGAGTCCCGTGTTGCACAAAAAACATCAACCCCGACAAGCTTAGCTTCGCGGGGTTTTTTGTTGTCTTCGTTTTCTCAAACTCAAATCAAACCAATATCAATAAAGCATAAATAAACTGACTCTCACGTTATTTAGCTCGTCAATATACGATATATTGCTGTCCAACTATGTAAAACCCTGCGGGCAATCCGCAGACTATCGGACAGCGGCATGCGCCTTATACACACCTCGGACTGGCATCTCGGCCAGACACTCCATTCTTTCGAACGCGATTTTGAGCATCAGTGTTTTTTAGATTGGTTACTCGACACCTTGGTGGCTGAACAAGCCGATGCCTTGCTTATTCCCGGTGATATTTTCGACAATGCCAATCCATCGGCGGCTGCTCAAAAACAGTTTTACCGCTTTTTGCAGCAGGCCAAAACGCGCGTTCCGCATTTGAATATTGTCATCATCGCGGGCAATCATGATTCGCCCGGCCGGCTTGAAGCGCCTGCGCCGTTTTTAGAGGCGATGGACGCCTGTGTGATCGGCTTTGTTCCGCGCACCGCAGAGGGCGACGTTGATCTGAATCGCCTCATCGTGCCACTCAAAAACCGACACGGCGAAATTGCCGCTTGGTGCTTGGCGATTCCGTTTCTGCGCCCCGGCGATGTGCCACGACTTGTTGATCTACCCGAAGGCCGCGATCCATATATGGCGGGCATTACGTTGCTGTACCAACAAGCATTGCAGCATGCGCTGAGCCTTCGCCAACTAGGCCAGCCTATTATTGCACTCGGCCATTGCCATATGGTCGGCGGCGAAATATCGCAAGATTCCGAGCGGCCGATTGTCATCGGTGGCACGGAACCGCTGTCTGCAAGTATGTTTGACGCGAATATCGCCTATGCCGCGCTCGGCCATCTTCATCTAGCCCAAACCGTCGGTAAACAGGATCACATTCGATACTGCGGCAGCCCGATCCCGATGTCGTTTGCCGAAGTGGCCTATCCGCATCAAGTGCTGCGCATTGATCTCGATGGCGAAACCGCCAGCGAAATTACCCCGCTAGCAATTCCGCGCGCGGTGGAGCTGCTGCGAATTCCAGCAAAGCCAGCACCACTGGCCGCAGTGCTGAGCGAACTCACTGCTTTAGAATTTGCAGACGATTTAGCCCCACAGCAACACCCCTATTTAGAAGTACGGGTGCGGCTCGATGAGCCTGAGCCGGGATTACGCGCGCAAATCGAAGCCGCGCTCGAAGGCAAACCCGTACGCCTAGCCAAAATTGAAACCAGTTTCAGCGCAAGCAAAAATGCGCCAAGCGAAACGGAAGCCTTAGCCGAACTCGAACAATTGCAGCCCGACGCCATTTTTGCGCGGCTCTACCAGCAAAAATTTGCTGCCGACGCGCCGACCGAGCTGGTGGCCGCCTTTGCTGAGCTGATGCTGGATACGGAGGATGCGCAATGAAAATCCTCGCTATTCGCGGTAAAAATCTGGCTTCGCTGGCTGGTGATTTTGGTGTCGATTTTGAGCAAGAGCCGCTCAAATCAGCTGGGCTGTTTGCCATTAGCGGCCCAACGGGCGCGGGCAAAAGCACCCTGCTCGATGCGCTGTGCATGGCGCTGTATGAGAGCACGCCGCGCCTGCTGAAAGCCGGTGGCGGCAAAACGTTGCCCGATGGCACGGATCTGATCACGCACCAAGACGCGGCCAATCTCTTGCGCCGCGGTTGTGCTGAGGGTTTTGCCGAGGTTGATTTTGTCGGCAACGATGGCGCGACCTATCGATCGCGCTGGAGCGTACGCCGTGCGCGCGGCAGCATCAAAGGCAGCCTGCAAGCTAGCAAAATGACCTTACACCAGCTACCGGAATTGCAGCCGATTGGCGGCACCAATCGCGAGGTGAAAGCCGAAATCATCCAGCGTATTGGTCTGAGTTTTGAGCAATTCACCCGCGCCGTGTTGCTGGCGCAAAATGAGTTTTCCAGCTTTTTAAAAGCCGACGATAACGAGCGCGGCGAGCTACTCGAAACGCTGACCGGCAGCACGATTTATAGCGTGCTCTCGCAACGCGCTTTTGCCCGCGCCAAATTAGAGCTGCAAGCTTTGCAACGGATTAATGACCGCCTTGCCGATCAAAAACCGCTCGATAGTGAAACCCGCAAGGCGATTGATCTTGAAAGCCAAGCCGCGCAGCAGCAACTCGCGGCGCTGGATTTGCAGCTCGCGCAGCTCAGTAGCGCAATCCGCTGGCACCAAGACGCTGAAAAAATCACGCAAAGCGTGCATACCGCGCAGCTCAACAAACAAAATGCAGAACACATCCATGCAGAGGCCGCGCCCCGGCGCGAGCAACTGCAGCAACTCGATGCGGTGCAATCGGCCAGACCACTGATTGCCGAGCTAGATCGCAGCAGCGGCGCGGTAGCGCAAGCGCAGACAACGATTGCAGTGAGTCAAAGCCAGCTTGAATCGGCCAACGCCGCCAGCACCAGCAGTCAAACCGCGCTGCAACTCACACAAAGCCAATACACCGCTGCCGAACAAGCGCAAAGCGCCGCTGCGCCGCAGCTCGACGCAGCCAAAAAGCTCGATGCGAGTATCGAAGCACGCTTGCCTGCTCTAAATGTACTGCAAAGCAATCTAGACCAAGCCAAACTCACCCTTGCCGCCAGCACCCAAGAGCAAGCAAAAAAGCAGGCCGAACTCAGCAATGGGTATTTGCTTCTAGACAATACCAAGCAATGGCTAGAGTCAAATACCCACAGTAAAAATCTAGCCGAAAATTGGCCTGCGTATCAGGTATTACTCCAGCAAGCTGCGCAAGCACAGATCGCCGCCCAACAAGCTAGCCAAACGCAAATACAGTTGGCACAAGACACCCAAGCGCTCAGCGACAGCATTGCCAAGGCCAGCAGCGCACTAGCCAGCACTGAATTCGCCGCACAGGCTGCCGAGCAACATCGGCAAACCGCCAACGCGCAATTGGCCAGCATCGACATCAGCGCACTGCCCGCAGCTAAAACCCAATGCGCCAATCGGCGCGAAGATTTAACAAACGCCGAATCGCTGTTGCAGCGACTGAGTGAGCACACAAGGCAAGTCGCTAAACTCACTGCGCAGCAACAAGAAAATCAAACCAGTCGGCAACAATCTGAACACGGTTTGGCGCAAGCCAGCACACAACTGCCGATATTCGCTGCGGCGCTGATGCAAGCCGAGCGCGCCCTCAAGCTGGCCGAAGCCGCATGCAATCAGAATGTAGAAACACTGCGCGAAAGCTTGCAGCCGGATGCGCCCTGCCCGGTGTGTGGCGCATTGGATCACCCCTATGCCACTGAAAACCCGCAATTGCATACGCTACTGGTGGGGCTGCAAGCCGAAGTTGCCGATTGCCGCCAACAGCAGCAAACCGCGCTCAAGCAGCAAGCCACGCTCACCGCCGAGCTGAGCAATCTGCAGCGCACTGCACAATTGCTGGATGCTGAACTGAGCACCCTCAACACCAGCATCGCCGCATTGCGCAAGCAATGGGCGGCGCACCCGCTGCATACTGAAATCGCCAGCCTTGACGATGCCGCGCAAATCGCGGCCTGGTTCGCCGCACAAACAAGCGCACTGCAAACACAGATTGAGTCCATCAGCGCCAAAGAGCAGGCTTGGCAACAGGCTTTGCAAGTCAAAGAAACCGCGCAAACCCGCTACGAGCAAGCCAACCAAGCGCATCAAGCGCAAAAAGACCTTGTCCAAACCCAGCAAGCGGCGCTGGTGCAAATCAGCGCCCAGCTCGCTACGGCACAGGCCACGCAGCAGCAAGAAAGCCAGCGGGTTGAGCGCATGTTGGCGCAACTCGCGCCCGCGCTGCAGCACTTTCCCGATGGTCGTGATTGGGCCGATTTACAATTGAGCTGGGCCAATAATCCCGCAGCGATGCAGGCCGAGTGGCAGCAGATGGCGCAAACATGGTCGATGCAGCACAGCGCCTACCTCAAAGGCCAGCAAGACACCGAGCTACTCGCCCAAGCGCTGGCCGCTATACGCCAAGCGAATGACAAAGCCACGCTGGCGCAGCAACAACTCAGCGAGCAGCACCAAGCCGAACACGCCGCCATAGCGGCCCTAAGCACTGAGCGCTCGGGCTTATTTGCAGGGCAAGCCGTACACGCCGTTGAAGCGCAATTGGCGCAAACCTTGGCGCACGCCAAAGCAGCGCACCACCAAGCCCAGCAAGACTTTCAAGCCGCAACACAGCAAGCCACCCGCGCCCAAGAAGCCCTCACGCAGGCGCAAAATCAGCAAGCGCAAGCCGCAGCAGCCCAGCACACCGCCCAGCAGCAGCTCGATCACTGGCTCGGCTTGTCGCCGCAAAGATTGACCGAAGCCCGCTTGCGCGAATGGCTGGCGTTTGATGCCGCATGGTTAGCGCAAGAGCGCGCCGCCCTACTGGCGCTGGATGCTACGCTGGCGCAAGCCAACACCATCATGCAAGAACGCCTCAGCCAACAAACCGCGCATGCCGCACTACAGCCAGAGACAGCGAGCGAAGAGTTTGCGAGCGAACACAGCCCTGCGCCAAGCTTGGCAGAGCTAGAAACACAAGCCACGCAAATCAGCGCCGCGCAACAAACCGCTCAGACCGCCGCCACCGCGCTGCAATTGCAAATCGCCCAAGACGAAGCACGCCGCAGCACCGCCGCTGGCCTACTCACCGAGATCGCCGCGCAAGAAACCCAACAACGCCGCTGGGCGCAGCTCGGTGACTTAATCGGCTCAGCCGACGGCAAAAAATTCAGAAACTACGCACAGCAATACACGCTCGACGTACTGCTCGCCTACACCAACCGCCATTTACAGCAACTCTCGCGCCGCTACCGCTTGCAACGCATCAACGACACGCTGGCGATGATGGTGATCGACCAAGACATGGGCGATGAAGCGCGCTCGGTGCATTCGCTCTCCGGCGGCGAATCTTTCCTCGTCTCGCTGGCGCTGGCCTTGGGTCTGGCCTCACTGTCATCCAACCGCGTGCGCGTTGAATCGCTCTTCATCGACGAAGGCTTCGGCAGCCTCGACGCCGAAACGCTACGCGTCGCGATGGATGCACTGGATGGATTACAAGCGATGGGCCGAAAAGTCGGCGTGATATCGCACGTGCAGGAAATGACGGAACGAATTGCGACGAAGATTTTGGTCCAGAAGACGGCGGGTGGTAAGAGTTTGGTGGTGTATTAATTTAGTAAATAAATATTAAAACTACTTAATTAACAACAACCAATTAAATTAGCACTAAATATTTCAAATCCACAACTCATTTACGCAGACTCGCACAATTAATCAGAGGAAAAAGATGAAGTTAAATATTGATCTAAAAAACTGCTACGGAATCAGTGAGCTAAAATATTGCTTTGATTTCACCAATAGTAGCTGTTATGCGATTTACGCACCTAATGGCTTTATGAAAACTTCACTATCAAAAACTTTTGATGATTACGCAAAGGGAAGAGAATCTAGTGATCTAATTTTCACAGACCGTACCTCCCTGCGAAAAATAACCGACGACGCAGATATAAGCTTAACTCCAGAGTCCATCTTTGTCATTGAGCCATACAACCAAGAGTTTTCTTCAGAGCAAAGCTCTTTGCTGCTAGTTAATAATGCTATCAAGACACAATATGATAATGCCCTCAAACAGATTTCAGAAAAGCAGACTACGCTTTTTGCTAAACTCAAACAACTTTCTGGATTAACGGGACGAACACTCACTCCTGAAATTGAACTCCTAAAGACTTTTGGAGCAACTAGCATTGCTGATTTATTAGAGTCTTTGGAGCAGAAGATCTCTGAGTCCGCACCATCCAAGTTAGCGGACTTAATTTACAGTGAAATTTTCAATGAAAAGACAGTAGCTCTTCTCGAATCAGGTGTAATCAAAGATCAGCTTGAAGAATACATTCAAAGATACAACGACTTAGTTTTGAAGTCAGATGTACTCAGTAAACAATTCAATCACTACAGTGCGGGTGCCGTAAATAAACAATTAGCCGACAACGGTTTCTTCGCAGCAAAGCACACCATTAACTTGAATACCAAAAATGGTAAAAAAGAAATTAGCTCTGCCGAAGAATTGACGAAAAAAATAGATGATGAGCGCCAGAAGATCTTCACGGACAAAGAGCTTGCTGGAAAGTTTGATGCGATTGATAAAAAAATACAAAACATCGAACTCAGAAAATTTAGAGAGTACCTTTTTGAAAATCAAGAACTATTACCTGAATTAAAAAACTTTAGGCAACTTCAAAAAAACATCTGGATTGCGTATCTCGTAGATCAGAAAGAGTTATTTGATCAATTTTTAGCTCAATACAAAGCAGGCAAAGTAACAATCGAAGCTGCAGTAAAACAAGCACAAGAAGAACGAACAGACTGGGAGCGAGTTGTAGCCATTTTCAATAAGCGCTTCTTTGTGCCCTTCAAAATGTCGGTATCTAATCAAGAGGATGTAATCCTAAAAGGGAAAAAACCGTCCATTGCCTTTAAGTTCTCAGATGGAGAGGTTGAAATAGATGTACCAAGAGACTCCTTGTTAAAAGTTCTAAGTCAGGGTGAAAAACGTGCACTTTACATATTGAATATTCTCTTTGAAATTCAGTCTAGAAAAAAACAAGGTCTCATGACTACACTCTTAGTAGATGATATCGCCGATTCATTCGATTACAAAAACAAGTATGCAATCATCGAATACTTAAAAGACATCGTTAATTCTGGAGGTTTTAATTGCATTTTCTTGTCCCACAATTTCGACTTCTATAGAAGTGTCAGTGGGCGACTTAGTTTAAAGCAAGAATTCAAATTAACTGTCACAAAAACAGGGAGGAAGTTGAAGCTAAGTCCAGAGAAATACCAAAACAATCCTTTTCTTTTCTGGAAAAAGAAATTGAATGAGCCATCCTACTGTATTTCGGCCATATCGTTTGTTCGAAACCTAGCTGAATACTGTGGAAACAAACATGATTATTCGACATTAACTTCGCTATTACATATAAAAACGAATACCTACACAATAACCCTAAATGATCTTTGTGAAATCTACAAAAGAGTATTAATCGACAAAAATAACCTGGTGCTTACTCCGCCAAATAAGACTGTTTTTGAACTCCTCTGTGAAGAGTCTGAAAAGATTATCGACGAAGACGATAATCATTTAGAATTGGAGATGAAAATTGTTCTTTCAATTGCCATTCGCCTGTTAGCAGAACAGCATATGATTAAACGAATTAACAATCAAGATTTTGTTGATAACATAACCAAGAATCAAACCATTAGCCTTCTAAAGAAGTATAAGGAATCCACACTTGGTACCTCAGAAGAAATTGATACACTTGAACAAGTTAATCTTATTACACCAGAGAATATTCACTTGAACTCGTTCATGTATGAGCCGATTTTAGACATGGGTTCTTCACACTTGAAAGCACTTTATGCTGAAGTGAAGGCACTTGCATGCTGAATGTGTAAGCCGTGTAGGGCGGGTCGCGACCCGCGCTGAACTGCATTCGTGATGGCTAATTCTTATGGCGGGTTATCCCCCAAGGGGACTTGCTTCGGGGCGCGCCTAAAGGCTAACCCGCCCTACCCTATGATGTATTTAACTACAGCAATTAGCAGGAAAGACTTAGCGAGCAATACACCGGAAATTCTTTCTGTTTGTCAGAAAAAATTAGAACGCTGGCGATACCAAGCCAACGAAGTCGCGACCATCCAAAATCAAACATCCGAGGTAACAATGCAAAAATTCGCCGAAATCCAAGCCCGCGCAATTGAGCGTAAAGGTGGCGCGCAGGCTTTGCAGGATTTACTACCAACGGTCATGAGCGAGAAACAATTTTTAGCGCTGCCCGATCACCGTATTTTGGCGATGATGTGCAGAACGATTAATCAGGCGGGCTTTAACTGGACGGTGATTAGCAATAAATGGCCGCAGTTTGAAGACGCTTTTTTCGGTTTTGATGTCGATAAACTCGCGATGCTGTCCGCCGAGCAATGGGAAGCCTATTGCAACGATACGCGCGTGGTGCGGCATTGGCCGAAGATTAAAGCCGTAATGGAAAACGTCAGTTTTGTGCGGGCGTATAGCCATGAATACGGCAGCTTTGCGCGATTTTTGAATACATACCCTGCTTCACGGCAAGTCGAGTTGATGGCGTTTCTGAAAAGCCACGGCAGCCGCTTGGGTGGGCAAACTGGGCAATGGTTGCTGCGCTACATCGGCAAAGATGCGTTTGTATTAACGCAAGACGTGGTGCTGGCGCTGCAGTTGGCGGGCTTGGATATTCCCGATCAACCAACAGCTAAACGCGATTTAAACAAAATCCAGCAGCTATTTAATGATTGGGCCGCTGAAACCGGCCTGCCCTACACGCATCTGGGCAAAATCGCCGCCTATTCGGTGGGCGTGAATTACCCATCCTAAATCGGTGATTGGGATGGTACGGCCAGCATGCCGTTCGCCACACTGCGGCACACGCCTGACCCAACGCGCTATGCCTGCTCTGCTATGGTGAAATGATCGACACTTGTCGCAACCATCGCAGACACGACCATGGCCAAAATCAGCACTGCGCGTTTGAGTGAACGCCTCTTAACCGAGCAAGCCAATTTCTCTTTAGTACTTGGCGGCCCCTTATTTCAACTCTTGCGCCGCGCCCACCTCACCGATGATGCGGAGGGCTTACTCTGGCGACGAATCATTACTATTTCGCTATTGGCGTGGCTGCCGCTGTGTCTGTTTTCACTGCTGGCGGGGCAATGGGTGTCTGGCGCTGCTGTGCCGTTTTTATTCGATCTGGAAGTCCATGTGCGTTTCTTGCTCGCCATTCCGATTATGGTCGCCGCCGAATTACTGGTGCACACACGGATGCGCAAAGTGGTGCAGCAATTTTTACAGCGCCGTTTGATTCCTGATGCCGCACTGATCCGATTTGAAAATGCGCTGCATTCGGCTTTTGAATTGAGAAACTCAGTCAAAGCCGAGTTGATTTTGTTGGTGCTGGTCTATACCGCAGGGCTTTTGCTGTGGCGCTATGTGATGCTGCTCGATAGTGATACTTGGTATGCCACGCAAACGAGCGAAGGCCTGAGTCTCACGCTGGCGGGTTGCTGGTATGCGGGGATTAGTTTGCCGATTTTCCAGTTTTTACTGCTCCGTTGGTACTATCGCATCGCGATCTGGAGTCGGTTTTTATGGCAGGTTTCACGGATTGAATTGCAACTGCTACCCACGCATGCCGATCGCTTGGGCGGGCTTGCGTTTTTGAGCGGTACGTTTTATGCGTTCACCCCATTGGCTGCTGCGCATGGCACCATGCTGGCGGCAATGTTGGCAAACCGGATTTTTTACCAAGGCGCGGCGATCACTGATTTCAAATTTGAAATTGGCTTGATGGTCGTGTTTATTCAACTATTACTCTTGGCGCCCTTGCTATTTTTTAGCCCGCAATTGGCGCAGGCCAAACGCAACGCCAAGCGTGAATATGGGCTGTTGGTGATGCAGCATAATCGCGAGTTTGATGAAAAATGGTTTCGCTCAGGCAAGCCCAAAGAATCGCCCTTGGGCAATCCGGATATGTCGTCCTTAGTCGATTTGGGCGCGAGCTTTGATGTGGTGCAATCGATGAATACCGTTCCCGTCAAAAAAGACGCGGTGATCTTTTTAGCAGTCGCAACGGTTGCGCCCTTGATTCCACTGGCTTTAACGATGATGCCTTTGGAAGAGTTACTTAAAAAACTGCTGAGTTTATTGTTTTGATTGGCCAGCGTATCAGCCCAACTCACTCAAGAAATCAGCACTTTTTTAGCCAATGTATTTACCTGCAGCCATTCAATTTCAATGGCTAGCAGGCAATACATCAATTTACATCAATTTATTTAGGTCAACTAATTAATAAGCTGTCCAGCCGCCATCGGTCGCGTAGAGCGCGCCTGTTAGGTTTGAAGCTTCATCCGAGAGCAAAAAGCTAATCACGGCTGCTTGTTCCCACACTGTAGCTTGGCGTTTATTGCTATCGGCATAGGCTTGCAAGCTCATTGTTTTGGTGCGGCCCATATTCGGCACAGTCGAGCCCGCGTTTTCCTTGCTAGCGGCCGTCACGTACTTTATCGCCATATCGGTCATTGCCGTTTCTGTTGCGGCCATATTCACTGAGTTCACGCGAATACCGTACGGCGCATAATCAATCGCACCGCTGCGCGTTAGGCCGCTACACGCGTGCTTACTGGCGACATAGGCTGAGTTGCCAGCCAAGCCCGTTAAACCGGCAATCGAACAAATATTCACAATGGCACCACCCTTGCCTTGCTTAAGCATGGGTTTGAGTTCGGCGCGCATCGATTTAAAGACGCCGGTGGCGTTGATGTCCATCAGCGTATCGAAATATTCATCACCCGCATCGGCAATCGGGTTGGGTAGCAAGTCTTTTTGTTTTTGATAATCAAACACGGCATCGGGTGCCATTGCCGCCATGACGCCCGCCGAATTCAGCGCGCCATTCAGCTCACCAAAGGTCGCCACTGCATGCGCCACTGCTTTTTGTAGATCGGCATTATTGCGTACATCGCCTTTGACAAATTCAGCCTTGCCGCCTTCTTTACGAATTTGGGCGACAGTTTCAGCGCCCTCTTTGGCGAGCACGTCAAAAATCACCACATTGGCACCTTCGCGTGCCAAACGAATCGCAGAGGCTGCACCAATGCCGCGCGCGCCGCCGGTAATCAGATAGGTGCGGCCTTCATGCCGTTTCGCGGCGAAATACGCAGGGTCAACCGGTTTAATATCGACCGTTTTATAGTTTTCGGCCATCGCTGGGCTGGCGAGCAAACCGGCAGTCAACATCGAAAGACCTAACGATTTTGCAAATTTTTTCATGCGTTTTCCCCTTGAGGATGGTCATTAAAATCGAACAATCATCAGCGCGCTGGCGCTAAACCAATTTTGGTAATCATTGTTGAGGGCACTGCGGATGGCTTCACCGGGCTGGGTATACGCGGCCGAGAACACGAAAATCAGATTGGGGTTGGCGACATAACGAGCAGTTAAATTCAGCTCCATACCAAGATCATCTGATTCGAGCACCGACAAAGCTTGCGCGCCGCCCAAATTATTTAAGGTATCGGCTTTAAAGAGCCAGAATTGGGGCGTTAATTCCCAGCGCGGCGCAGGTTGCAAGCGCGCCATAAACCGATGCGCAATCACATTCGACGTTTGCACCACTTTGTATTGGTTTAAGCCTTGCACCCATTCATCGCCACCGCCGCCTGCAAACAAAGGATCCCAACGCTCAAAAGTCGGCGTATCGGGATTATCACCAGTGAATTTTGAATAACGATAGCTCAAGGTTGGACGCCACGCGGTATCTCTAAATTGATAACCCAATTCGGCATATCCACCCCAAGCCTCCATATCAAAATTGCGATTCGTTTGGCGCGCTAGCTCGGCATTGGCGTAAAAACTCGACACGCTAGCGGGTGGATCAAACGCAAGACGTAGATCTAAAATTTCCAAACCTTCGCGTGAATAGGTTGCGGTCGGCGTGTAGTATTTGAAGTTGGATTCGGGCACTTGCAATGCCATCGCGCCCAGACGCAGATTCGGCAATACACGGCCTTCGTAATTCACACCTTGAATGACAGTATGGCTGTCGATGGGCTCGAGTTCATCAGGGTCAAGCTGAAATAGCTCCAACTTATGATCGTCATACACAAACTGGGCATGGATCAATTCATCGGCGGCGTTGCGAGGATTGGATTGCAATGCTGCGCGATCGCCACCATTGGCCGAGGCTAAGCGCAAAATCATGCCGTTATCGACCTGAAACGCTTTGCGGCCATAGAGCAAACTCATTTGACGCACACCGCCCTGATCAGTCGTATTACGCCCAATGAAACCAAAGTAGGCATCCTCAACCCCCCCATGCACGCGGGATTGATCAGTGAATAATTCCGGGCCCCAAGAACCAGAAGCGATATAGCTGCCACCACCAAACACAGAGATGTGATCAGTCACGGCACTAATGCCGTACAAGCCTGCTTCAACGCTACTTTCAAACCAAGTATCTGTGCCCTTGCCCGATGGAGCAGTGGCCAATGGATTGCCTGCGGTTAAGACATCCGGTCGCCCGAAAAAAGCATTGGTATTAGAAAACACCATCGATTTATTCAAAAGCTTGGCTTGCAGCACCGAACGATCATCCGCATACAGCGTGGGGAAATCTTGCCAGTCACCGGTTGCAAACAGCCCCATCGTGCTATCTACGAGTGGTTTAGCCACTTGGGTCAAGGTGACATCCAACACCACTTCCAAATTGCCGTTGCCACTGGTTTGCACCTCATAGCGAGCATCGCCCACAAAGCTTAAACGCCGTACTTGATTGAGCATCAAATCACTGCGTACCGGATCAAATCGATTGCCTGGATGCACACCAAAAGCCTTTAATGCCGCATCGCGATAGGTGCTGTTTTCTTGTTGACCACCATCAAAGCGAACGCTCACCGACTCAATGCGGCGGCCGCTCAAATCGGCTTCAACGCCGGCATGGGCAAAGGGCGCAAGCCAGCACAAAACAGCCAGTAAAATAGGCTTTAGCAAAATTAATTTAAGTTTAACGAAAGCAAATTGGTCTAAGAAATTAGGCATAGATTCTATTTTTAACCAATGAGATAAATAGCTTAAGGCAATGTACAACAACACTCAAGTCAGTACAAATACTGACCATTTAATTTCAAAAGCTTAATCAAGATGAAATACATTGACGATTAAAAAATGGCTCACAGAGGAGCCATTACAATTTAATTAAAAAATCTACGCCATTCAGAAGCTTTCACCAATTGTCGGCAGTGGTTACGATCTAGTTTGCGGCCTAGATAACGACCACGATCATAGGCGATGTCACGGGCGATAATCGCGTCGACTTTGCGTTTGGATGACATATCGTCAACTTCTTTAAAGGCACGTAGACGCGCCATTTTGTAGCGACCTTCCCGACCATCATCGATTTCAACACAATATTTCATCGCGCCAGCAAAAGCGCCGATACGATGCGCATCTTGGCGGCTATCAGCCCAAGTCGGCGCGGCCATCAGTAAGAGCGCAGCGATCATAAATGCAGTGATTTGAAGCAATTTCATAGTAAACACTCCGAATTTAAAAATTATTTCCAACGATCTTTACGAATTTCGCGGCGAATTTCGCGCTTAGCTTCTCGGCGTTCACTACGCACTTCTCGCTCGGCCTTGCGCTTGGCGGCGCGCACTTCCCGAGTGCCTTCACGGATCGCTTGGCGGCGCTCCCATGCGTTGTCTGCTTCATAAAAATCACGGGCGGCTTCACGGCGTTCGGCGGCCACTTCGCGAGCGCCGTCGATTTTGGCCTTAGTCACTTCGCGAATGCCGTCGCGATAGGCATCTTGCACACTGGCGTGGCTTGAAAAAGAAGCTGCGGCAATCATCGCTGCTGCAAACAAAAGGAATAAACGAGACATGATGAACCCCAAAAAAACTGAGCCGTCAGGCAATGGAGTTCATCTTAAGGAAGGGGGACGCAACTTTGAATGAGATGTGCGGTTTCGCACAGGGGCTTGCGGGGCTTAAAATTCGCGGGGTAAAGTTTGTAAAATCTTGAAAATGCCGCGCTCATCTTGCTCGATGTATCCGCCATTGCGTAGCTGAGCCAGCATACGATTCACCATTTCACGTGACAGGCCAATGCGGGCGGCGACCTCTTGCTGACTGAGCATTAAGCCACTTTGCTGATGCTCGTTGCGAGCGCGACGATCCAGTTGGATCAATAGTCGACGCAGGCGATGATAGCCATTACTTTGTGCGAGTAAATTGATCGTATTGACCAAATGAAATACGCCCTGCGCCAATTCACGCGCCACGGCCTCCCATGCGGCAGGATAAGCCATGAGTGCCGCTCTGAATGCCGAAAGCGGCAAGCGTAAATAATGCGCATCGGCCTGCACCGTCAGCTGCACTTGTGCGGTATCGCTGGTAAACAAAGCATGCAAGCCGGCGACCGAACCGGCCGACATATGCCCGTACAAAAAGGGTCGATTCCCAACTTGGGCATTCGAGGTTGCGACCACCACGCCTGATGAAATCAACAAGATATCCGAAATCGTTTGTCCTTCTTCCCACAGCAATTCCCCCGCAGCCGCATCATGCTCGGTACCTGCCGCCAGCAATACACTGCGGTTTTCGGTCGGGAATGCCTGCAACAAAGGAAACAGGAGCGGCAACATCGGATCAATCTGTTTGGTCATACCTTGCATCAATTCCTAGTAATTTTATTGTGGCGCATTGCTGGCTGGTGGAGACTCAAATAGAAACATCACAAAGCGAATCGCCACATAGCTAATCACCACGGTGGCAATACCCAGTTCAATGCGGCCCAAAATATCAATTTGCCGAATCATTTCAGCGGGAACTTTCCATTGCACAAAAATCGCCTCCACTTTATACAAGGCGGTCGCACCAATCGCCATCGGGAATGTGAATGCGGCATAACCGGGGGAAAATGGTAGTCGCAACAAATGGATAAATGCACCATACACAATCAACGTCATCGTGATGGCCAAACCCAACATGATGATGACCAATAAAGGATATGGCGTAACCGCTACATTCAAATATGCTGCCAAGGTCAAGCTCGCGGGCGCGGCCAAAATCGCAATCGTTGGCTGCGCACCAACCGGAATCGATTCACGAAACATAATTCGATAAAACATCATTGGCATCATCACCGCATAACATGCGAGTGCAAACGCCATGCAAGCCCAAGCGACTACATAGGTCAAACTGCCGACTTCACCAGACCACGCGACAGCCGCAACGGCAATCCCTACGGGCGGCACAAACCAGCTCGGCACCATATGATGTAATGAAAAATCTCGGCGACGATAGCGAATAAATGCCACCAAGAAATACACATGAATCAGCACCGCCAGCAGCCAAATAGCACTTCCCACCACAGGCCAATACTGCGAAATACCATGACTGACCACCATGAGCGCCATCGCAAAAGTCGGTGCCACACTCCCCACCACCGGATGCTTTAAATCCGTTTTGAGCGTATCAGGATGCAAGGCCACGCGTGTGCACAATGCAATCAGCAGTAGTAAAGCGATGGTAGCGGTTACCGTTTCAATACGCCCCTGTGCCGCAAAGACGGCATCTAAGCACATACCCAAGCCACCGATTCCCAAGGCGAGTCCCGCGACAGGAGTTGGTAATCCACGTATTTTTGCAATCAATGGGTATGGCATTGCGAAGCTCCCTAGCCAAGTTAATCACTTAGGTCTGCGTCAAAAAGACCCGGTTGATATGCAATATCAAAACCACATATAACCATTTTGATTTTTTTTAGATGATTTAATTATATACAAACAGCATTTCCAAGGCTCGGCACAAATACCAGAGCATGCCTGAAACCAAATGCAGAATGCCACTTTACACAATTATTCAGCAAGTTCAGCGCCGCGTGATTTTTATTTCAATCATCCGCAAAAGCGGCATACCCATTTTGCGTGTTCTTGGTAAAATCAGCTTTTGCCCACGCCAAAAGTCAATGTCATGAGCCGATTCTGGAGCCCTGTTGTTCACACCCTCACGCCCTACACGCCGGGTGAGCAACCGAAGATCACCAATCTGATCAAACTCAATACCAACGAAAATCCATATGGCCCATCACCTAAAGCGATTGCCGCAATGCAAGCCGCGGTGAATGATCATTTGCGACTGTATCCGGATCCGAATGGCGACGTACTGAAAGACGCCGTGGCAGCGTTTCACCACGCGGACGGCATCACGCGTGCGAATGTGTTCGTCGGCAATAGCTCGGACGAAGTGCTGGCGCATACCTTTCAAGCGCTACTCAAACACGACGCCCCGCTGCTGTTCCCCGATATCAGCTACAGCTTTTATCCTGTGTATTGTGGCTTGTACGGTATTGAATACCGTACCGTGCCGTTGACGGCTGAGTTTGAAATCAACACTGCCGACTACACCGGCGGTGGCGCGATTATTTTCCCAAATCCAAACGCACCAACTGGGATTTTGCTGCCACTGGCGCACATTGAAGCACTGCTGCAAGCAAATCCCAATCAGGTTGTTGTTGTGGATGAAGCCTACGTGGACTTTGGTGGCAGCAGCGCAATTAGCTTGGTGAAGCGCTACGACAATTTGCTCGTGGTGCAAACACTGTCTAAATCGCGTTCACTCGCAGGCATGCGTGTTGGTTTTGCCGTTGGCCACGTGGATTTAATTGCAGGCTTGGAACGCGTGAAAAACAGTTTTAATTCTTATCCGCTCGATCGCGTTGCGCTGGCTGGTGCTGTAGCTGCCATGGAAGACACTGGGTATTTCAATCAAACCTGCTCTGCAATTAACACCAGCAGAGATACCCTAACTCTGCAATTGCAGCAATTGGGCTTTGACGTATTGCCATCAAATGCCAATTTCGTTTTTGCACGTCATCCACAGCGCGATGCGGCACAGCTCGCACATGCACTGCGCGAACGCGCGATTCTAGTACGCCATTTTAAACTGCCACGGATTGATCAATTCTTGCGGATTTCGATTGGTACGGATGCAGAGTGTGCGGCGCTGGTGAGTGCGTTGAAAGAGATTCTGTAGTGAATAAATAGGGTGCTAAAAACAAATAGCACCCTACTTATTGATCTTACTCTACCGAAGATGCACTTTACTCATCTGGCTTTAGCACAAAGTTGCATGAAATAATCACTTTAAATCGATACAAAATACCATCACGCTTGAGCGGCCTAAAAACCGTCTTCGACACGTTATCTGCACACGCCTTTTCAAGACGTGGAACACCACTCGAAATTGGTTGAGCCTTAATCACTAAGCCATCAATCCCAACCAATAGCACAACATGAACACGCCCAGTCTCATCCTTAATTTGAGACACCCTGGGGTATATTGCAGGTGGAGGACGTTCAATTATAACAACTTCATTGGCCTCAGCTTTAATCGTCTGAATCCAATCCCCAGCCTGAACAACACTTAGAATAAGACTAAATAAAATAACGACGCAGCCGTGCATTTGAGAAAGCAGCATCAATTGAATCCCTTCATTTAACCTTCATCGGCAACCCAGCCACCATCAGCACAACTTCCTCAGCCTGAGCGGCGGCGAACTGCATAAAGCTGCCGTGTAGATCGACAAAATGGCGGCCCATTTGCGTTTCGGCGTGGAGGCTCCAGCCGATTTCATTGCCAACGGCAATCACCGTTTGCGGCGTGACGGTAACAAAATCTGCCCAGCGGATTTTGGCCTCAATCAGCGTTGCCGTTTTATCGTACTCACAATCGGTAAAGAGATTGGTCAACCACAGCGTAATACAGTCCAGCACGATCACGTCACCAGCAAAACCATGCGCAGCGAGATCGGTTTCCTGCTCTAGATTCACCCAACGAGAATCGCGCTGTGCTTGATGCTGGCGGATGCGTTCGGCAAAGTCTTCATCCCACACGCGTGAAGTCGCCAAATAGGCTGGGCGATCTGAGAGCGCCAAGGCGCGCTGCTCGGCATAGCGACTTTTACCGCTTTTTTGTGCACCAGTCACCACGATGAGCTTCATATATACCTACTTAATGTATTTAGATGTAGGCATTTTCATACCATGCTCAGCGTAATATACCCCTAGCAGGATTAACGCCGCACCTGCGGCACCGACCACGGTAATGCGCTCGCCCAACACAGCGACAGCGGTCAGCATCGTAATCAGTGGAATCAAATAGATGTAATTACTCGCTTTTACTGCGCCGATAATGCCCAGCGCCTTGTTCCACGCAACAAAGCACAGTGCCGAAGCCACCACGCCCAAAAACAGCATATTGCCGCCTTGTAGCGGATCAAGCCACAGCGCGAAATCAAACCGATAATTCATCCACCACGCGGCAGGCAGTAACGTCACGATGCCGTAGAAAAACACCTGTCGAGTAAGATAAAGATAGCCATAACGCTGCCCTGCTCGCTTGAGCAATAAGCAATACACCGCCCATGCTGCCCCCGCCGACAGTGCCAAAATATCGCCAAGCGGGTTGAGTTTTAAAATCACGCTGCCGTTAAACATCACCAAGGCCACGCCAAACAGCGCAACGAGTGAACCAACGATCAAGCGCGGGCTGAGCTTTTCATCATGCGTGGTGAAATGCGCGAAAAACGCCGTGAGTAGCGGCGCAGACGACACAAGCAAGCCGACGCTGGATGCTTGCGTGTATTGCAATGCGATATTTTCGGTCAAGAAATATAGCGTGACGCCAAACAGCCCTAAACCGCAAAAAAAAACTTCTTCGCGCCATTGCGGTTTTTTGATCACAGGGTGCAATAAAAATAAGAGGCCATAAGCTAAAACAAATCGATCAAGCGCGATTTCAACGGGGCTGCGCCACTCCAGTAAAATCTTGGTCGAGACAAAGGTAATTCCCCACACCACAATACAAAACAGCACCATTAAATGGCCTTTCAATTCCGGCTTCATGCTTGTCCTAATTAGTTATTCCGTAAGTACTTCCGCACCGCCGCATTATGCTGATCGAGTGTTTCTGAAAAAGCCGAGCTACCATCGCCCTTGGCGACAAAATAAACCGCTTTGGTCACGGCAGGTTGGGTGGCGGCTGTCAGAGCGGCCTCACCGACCATCGCAATCGGGGTTGGCGGCAGACCAGCGCGGGTGTAGGTGTTATACGGTGTATCAGTGCGCAAATGCGCTTTGGTGATGTCACCTTTAAAGGCTTCACCGACGCCATAAATGACAGTGGGATCAGTTTGTAAGCGCATTCCTTGCCGCAGTCGATTGGTGAATACCCCAGCGATAACAGGCCGATCTGCCGCTTTGCCGGTTTCTTTTTCGACAATCGACGCCAAAATCAGCGCTTCATAAGGTGTTTTCAGCGGCAAATCCGGCTTGCGACTGGCCCAAGCGTCGTCGAGTTTTTCTTGCATCAAACGATGCGCGCGCGCCAATAGTTTGAAGTCAGAGCTACCTTTGTCGATGCGATAACTCTCTGGAAAAAACAACCCTTCGGGCGACAAAGCACTGATTCCCAAAGCGGCGAGAATTTCTTCATCACTCATATTTGCACTATCGTGCTTCAAGTAGGGATGCGTATTGAGCGCTTGGCGTAATTGCCGCCAATTCCAGCCCTCAATAATGCTGAACATCTGCAAATCAACTTCGCCCTTGCCGAGTTTTTTCAATAGCATCCATGGTGAAATCGGTACCTTGAGCGAATAGCTCCCGGCTTTTAGCTCAGCATCTTTGCCCGAAATCCGCGCCAGCAACACAAACAAAGGGACGGAATCAACGGCGCCCTGTCGCACCAATTGCTGTGCCACCGAATTAACGCCACCCGACTCGATCAACACCGAATGCGATGGCGGGCTCGGCTGCTCGGTCACTGCCCAACTATAAAACCATGCACCGCCCGCAATCGCGGCGGCTAATATGCCAAATAGCACTAAGCCAAATAATCGCCCCCAGATAGAGGGGGACTTATTCGGTGTTTTTTTTGGGGTCGGTTTTTTCTTCGTTGCTGTCACGGCCACTGCGTTTTACCTCGTCAATCTTGATTCACATCGCGCTTGGATTGAGACGATGTTCAAATTTGGTGTTGATATGATTGATAATAAGCTGAAATAACCCCTTCCCCCTTGACGGGGGAAGGTTGGGATGGGGGTGGAAACGTTTGATGTGTCGATAAATTCAAGGTTTCACCCTCACCCTAGCCCTCTCCCGTCAAGGGAGAGGGGACAAAAGCGATTCCACGACTCTCAAAACTATCAACACAAAATCTGAACATCACCCAAATTTACATTACTCATCGCTCTCTGCAACGCCATCGTTTGCACGCGCTTTTTGCCGTTGTACTTCGTAGAATTTTTGCACATTCGCCAATTCGCGCGAACGGAACATCGGCGGTAGGCTTTTCCAAATCATTTTGCCGTATTGCTTATCGACCAAACGTGTATCGGCAATCATCAAAATACCAATATCGGTTTCATCACGAATCAAGCGCCCCGCACCTTGTTTGAGCGTAATCGTCGCGTTCGGCAATTGATAATCCATAAACGGGCTGCGCCCCGCCTTGGTGATTTGCTCCATCCGAGCCGACAAAACCGGATCATCGGGCGGCGAAAACGGCAGTTTGTCGATCACCACGAGCGACAATTGATCACCACGCACGTCGATGCCTTCCCAGAATGTTTGGCTGGCAACCAAAATCGCGTTCGGCTCTTTGCGAAATTGATCGAGTAATTCAGTGCGCGAGCCAGTGCCTTGCAGATAAACTGGCCATTCCAGACCTGCTTCTTTGAGCTTTTCGAGCAGTAATTCATGCGCTTCACGCATCGCGCGTAGCGATGTGAACAATAGAAATGCATGGCCTTGTGTGGTTTGTAATAAAGGCCATGCTTTCTCAACGACAGTACGGGTATATTCCGGCGTATTAGGTTGTGGCATGCCCTGCGGAACATACAGCACCGCCTGCTGCTTGTAATCGAAAGGGCTGTCCCACGTTGCGGTTTCGGCTTTCCACAAACCCAGCTCATGCTGGAAATGCGTAAAGTGATTGTTCACCGCCAACGTAGCCGACGCAAAAATCCACGCGCGCGGATTCATATTGACTTGTTTTTGGAATAAATCAGCGATATTCAGTGGCGTAATGTGCAGCAAAAAGCCGTGCTGCGTCACATCGATCCAATGTACAGTTTCGGCCGAATCGGATTTTTGCCATTTTTCGAGTAATTCGAGCATTTCAGCAGCGCGTTGATGGCATTTTTCTAAGCTCTCGCCGCGTTCGGCTTGTTTAGCTAGGAGTTCAGCCAAATGCTGCAAATCGCCCGTCATCACGTTGAGCTGAGTAAAGAAAGCGGGATATTTTTCCAGCAATTCATGCTGTGGCAAGCGCAGCGTTTCTTTGAACACCAGTCGCAAGTCTTTCGCCGATTTTTCTAGTGCTTCGGCCGCGTTAGGCAGCAAAACATAATCTTTGGCAACGACCAGTGCCTCAGCACGTGCATCACGCGCGAGCTCCACAACTTGGCCACTAGTGAGCGTATCGCCAAAAAACAGGCTGGCCACTTCGGGCAACTGATGCGCCTCGTCGAAAATCACCGTATTACACGCTGGAAGCAATTCGCCAGCACCTTCGTCTTTGAGCCACACATCGGCAAAAAATAAATGATGGTTGACGACGACGACATCGGCCTCTTGTGCGTCTTTGCGCGCTTTTAAAACAAAGCACTCTTTGTGATTGGGGCAATCTTGGCCGAGGCAATTATCGCGGGTGCTGGTCACATGCGCCCAAATCGGCGCGTCTTCTGGCACGCCGGGACAGGCCGCTTTATCACCCGAGTTCGTGGTGTTGGCGTAGCGTTTTACTTTTTGTAAGTCGGCAATGTCTTCGCGGCGCATAAAGCGCCCTTCTTGCTCGGCACGCGCCAAATGATAATGGCAAACGTAATTGGAGCGCCCCTTGAGCAGCGCAATCACTACTGGCACTTTGAGCACATCACGCACGCTGGGCACATCGCGATTAAACAATTGATCTTGCAGTGTTTTTGTTCCGGTCGACACAATCACTTTGCCGCCAGACAGTAGTGCAGGCACCAAATACGCAAAGGTTTTGCCCGTACCCGTGCCCGCCTCGGCAATCAATTGCCCGCAAGACTCAATTGTGCGCTCAACGGCCTGCGCCATTTCTAGCTGTGGCTGGCGTAACTTATAGCCAGGAAAGGCATCGCCAAACGGGCCGTCATCGGCAAATACTTCTTCAAGTGTCATGGAAAGCTCAATACATCGGATGAAGGATTGTACCGTATCGGCGACGAGGCTATATCAGAGCTCACTCAGAAATACTTTAAATGCAAAAATAGCGAGTGCCCGTCAGCGCTGTGAGGCTGTAGCGCAGAAACCGGAATGTACCTGTGTACTGAGGATTTTGAGCAACACCCGGATAGCGATCACGGGATGAGCAGCTTCTTTTAAATGCAAAAATAGCGAGCGCCCGTCAGCGCTGTGAGGCTGTAGCGCAGAAACCGGAATGTACCTGTGTACATGAGGATTTTGAGCAACACCCGATTAGCGATCACGGGATGCGCAGCATTTTTGCGAAAAAAAGCCCCGCACGAAGCGGGGCCAATCAATACAGGGAGAGATGAAAACACAATACACATCTGAGCTACTACTAGCAGCACAGCTAAATGAACAAGCTGCTCATTTACAGTATGTATGAGGGTGTTTAAATCATAAAGTTCAGCTTATTTTGCAAATTTTTTAATTTTTTGCAAAAAATAATGTTTGCCCACTTTGGCCGGTGCTCGCGCTACCCAACCAATAGGTGATGGCCGGCAAAATAGCTTCAGTCACTGGCAAGCTGTCCTTCAATTCAGCAGGATGCGTCGCCAAACGGAATGGCGATTGAATTGGGCCGGGCACCAATAAATTAATCCGCACATTGGCCATTTTGTCCCACTCAGACGCCGCAATTTCCACCCAGTTTTGTTGCGCGGATTTGGTCACGCTAAATCCGCCCCAATAGGCATTCGGTTCAAACGCATGGGTTTCGCCCAGCACCAGCACGGCGGCATCGGGCGATTTTTCCAGCAATGGGAATAAGGCGCGCGTCATCGCAAATGGCGCGGCCACGTTCACACGGAACATATCCACCCATTCATCCAGCTTTTGGTTTGAGAGTGGCGAAAGATGATTAAAACCATTCGCGCAATGCAAAATCCCATCCAAGCGGCCGAATTCTTTTTGAATCAGCACACCCAGTTGATTAAGTTCAGCCTCACCCATTTTGGCCAAATCCATCGGAATGGCAGCGGGTTGCGCGCCGCCTGCAGCTTCAATCGCATCATAAGTGCGGCTGAGTTTTTTCTCGTTACGACCCAGTAAAATCACCGTTGCACCGAGTTTAGCTAATTCCAGCGCTGCCGCCGCACCAATGCCCTGCCCTGCACCCGTTACGAGAATGACACGGTCTTTGAATGCCTCTGCGCTTGGTGTTGCTGTTTTCCAATCTGCCATTTTATTTTCCTATCCTCGCCATTCGACAAAGGCTGTGCAATTTTATTCTGTCTTATGACAGCGTTTTCAAATAATTCAATGTTAGCTGAGCGGCATTCACACCGCTACGCACGGCACCTTCGAGCGTTGCCGGATACTCGCCTCGCCCATGCCCTGCTAATCCCGCCGTGAAATCACCCGCTAAAAATAATCCTGCTTGTGCCGTGGCATTACTCGGTCGAGCTAAATCAGGCGTACAAGCAAAGGTCGCGCGCTTTTCAGTGATGACTTGCTGGCGCAAGACCAAGTCGGGAAAGCCCAAGCGTTGATGCAATTCCGCTTGCACCGCCTCGGCCAATTCATCGTGACTTAAACCGCTGTGCACACCTTGTGCGGAAATCACGACGGCAATCAGCCCATGTTGGCCATGCGTCACACCGCGATCAAACACCCACTGCGAATAAGCATCAGCCAAACCTAGCATCGGCGTCGACAATTTAACGTCGGCCGCATACTGCAAATACACAGTGACAATTGGCTGATACTGCCACGCCGCCAATTGCGTACTCAATGGTGAATCTAAGCCTGCAATGAGTCCAGCAGCTTGATGCGGCGGCGTTGCGCAAATAACTGCGTCAAAGACTTGCGCGTCATCATCGACCATAAAGCCATGGGTATGTCTAGCTACAGATTTAGCACGAATGCCTAGCTGCACATACCCAGCATTACGCTGAATAAAGCTCGTCGCTGGCTCAGGAAACAACTGACTAAAATCCACTTTCGGCATCAGCAAATCAGAAGCCGCGCGTTTACCACCCAAACTATCTCGCAATACATTGAGTAATACCTGTGCGCTAGCTAACTCAAGTGGCGTATTCAGTGCAGCCAAGGTCAGCGGAGCCCAAAACTTAGCAATCAAACTCGCGGGTTGCCGTTGCTGCGCCAACCACTGCGCCACAGTCAAATCGTTTTTTAAGCGCCAGCGCCGCCATTTACTCACTTCAATCGCACGAATCAGCGCCCAGCGCTCAGACCACGATAAACCTTTGGCGCGAATTAAACCGAAAGCCAAATGCAGCGGCGCAGGTAATTTTGGGCAAGCCAGCAAAAAATCGGGCTCAACCTGCAGGCGCATAGGCTGGCGCAAAAAAGCACGGTCCAAATCAACGCCACAGCGTTGCATCAGCCGCAGCAATTCGGAATACGCGCCAATCACCAGATGCTGACCATTATCCAGCGGCGACTCATTCATCACGGCACGATTAGCGCGATCAACGCGCCGCGCACGACCACCGAGCACTTTGCCCGCTTCAAACACCGTCACCGACACACCCGCCGCAGCCAACTCAACGCCTGCGGCCATGCCTGCATAACCACCACCGATAATGGCGACTCTTTTCATGATCCCACCCTAGGTAGCTGGAATCTGAGCGTATTTTTAAAAAGTAACGAGCGCCCGTCAGAACGGCGAGGCCGGAGCACAGGAACCGGAATATACACGTTGTACATGAGGATTCCGCGCACCGCCCGACCCGTTATCACGGGATGCGCAGCACTTTTAAAGGATGCGCTCAAGCAAACCACCACGTTTTCCACGCTAACCACAGCTTGCGAATTGGAGTTAGTGAGGTGCGTTGGTTGAGCACTTTCTGTGCGCCATCTAAACGAATTTCAGCCAGCGTGGCGCGATAAATCGCTGCCATCACCAAACCCGTGCGTTGGTTTTTTTTGTCACACTCAGGTAGCAAGGCCATCGCTTGATCGTAATACTGCTCGGCGCGGTCAATTTGGAAATTCATCAAAGCTTTAAATTCGGCAGTTTCGCGATAGTTTTGAATATCCGCGGCAGGCACGTTAAAGCGTTGCAATTCATCGACAGGCAGATAAATTCGGCCACGGCGGGCGTCTTCACCGACATCACGGATGATATTGGTCAGTTGAAATGCAATACCCAAATCGTGCGCGTATTTCAGTGTTTTGCGGTCGGTATAGCCAAAAATCGTCGCCGCCAATTGCCCCACAACGCTGGCAACGCGGTAGCAATACAGATGCAAATCTTTAAACGTGTTGTAGCGCGCCTGATCCAGATCCATCTCCATGCCGTCGATGATTTCTAAAAACAATTCGCGCGGCAAATCATAAGACTTCACCGCTGGCAACAAGGATTGCGTCACCGGATGCTGCGGGCTACCCGCATACATTTGATCGACCTCATTGCGCCACCATGCCAGCGTTGTGCGCGCCACACCTTCATCGCTAATTTCATCGACCACATCATCGACTTCACGGCAAAACGCATACAAGGCGGTAATCGCGATGCGTTTTTCTGGGCTTAGAAAGCGAAAACTATAATAAAAGCTCGAACCACTTTTGGCGGCTTTGTCTTCACAATATTGATCAGGAGTCACAGGACGTCTCGAATTTAAGGTTTAGGCGTCGTCAAAGGAATTCGCACTTCGCGACTCACACCAGACGGACCAGGAAAAGGTAAAAATAAACTCTGGATCAGCAAGGGCACCGCCGAATCAAGCTCGTCACTGTGACTGCGGTTGCGCGCGCGGCCTTCGTACAGTTTGGCAAACTCGCCTTTATCCAAAGTTTTTCGATCTAAAATATCGACAAAAAGTTCGCGAGTAAAAATTGTTTCACTCACTGTTTGCGAGCCCACAATTCCCGTTTCAGGGTAATAGCGCGGGATAAACATCACGCTACCACCATTCGTAAATACGCGTTGATAGCTCACAGAATAACCAACCGTACCCCAAATCGGCTGTTGGTACGATTTCTCTTTGCCGTCATCCACTTGGTAATCAAGGCGAACCAGCCAATCGGCTTTGTTGATGTCTTTTTGCCAAATCAAGCCCTGCTGCACCAAGCGACTCGCCAAGTCAGTCTCAAACTGCTTATAAGCTAAACTTTGCATTTGTGAGGCATTGCGCTCAATCGCAAACGCCTTTGGTGTGGCCATTGCAGCTTGCACGGCAGCGGCCGAGCCAGAAGCCACTGGCGCGGATGCTTTCAACGCGGTAGCAGGCAATTGATGCCGCACCGACACCGTCGCGACAAACGACGGCGCAGCGCAACCGGCCAGCAAGGCGACAAACAACAAGCTAGCAAAGCGCGACATTAGGCGATTTTGCCCGGAATACGCGGCGTATTGACCACCACATCACCGCATTGCGCACGGTGGCGCAGCGCGTGATCGATCAGCACCAGCGCCAACATCGCTTCGGCAATCGGCGTCGCACGAATACCAACACACGGATCGTGACGACCCGTGGTCGCCATCATCACTGGATTACCGTCTTTATCAATCGAAGCGCGCTCTTGCGCGATACTTGAGGTAGGTTTAACCGCCAAGTTCACAGTAATATCCTGCCCTGTCGATATACCCCCTAAAATACCGCCACCATGATTGGTCGCAAAACCTTTCGGCGTCAGCTCATCGCAATGCACAGAGCCGCGTTGCGCGATGCTGGCAAATCCCGCGCCGATCTCAACGCCTTTCACCGCATTAATATTCATCATCGCGTAAGCGATTTCAGCGTCGAGACGGTCATAAACCGGCTCGCCCCAACCAACCGGGACGTTTTCCGCCACGACTGAAATTTGCGCGCCAACTGAATCACGCTCTTTACGAATCGCGTCCATATAGTCTTCGAGTTGCGGCACGATTTCTAAATTCGGCGCGAAAAATGCGTTTTCAGATACGTGATCCCAGCTTTGGAATGGAATATCAATCTCACCGAGCTTGCTCATATAGCCACGAATGACGATACCGAATTTTTCGCTTAACCATTTTTTCGCAATCGCACCAGCCGCCACACGTACCGCCGTTTCGCGTGCCGAAGAGCGACCACCGCCGCGTGGATCGCGAATGCCGTATTTGTGCCAGTAAGTGTAATCGGCGTGGCCTGGGCGGAAGGTTTCAACGATTTTGCCGTAATCTTGACTGCGCTGATCTTGATTGCGAATCAACAAAGCAATCGGCGTGCCCGTCGTTTTGCCTTCATAAATGCCCGACAAAATCTCCACCGAATCCGGCTCTTTGCGCTGAGTAACATGGCGGCTGGTGCCCGGTTTGCGGCGATCGAGTTCCAATTGAATGTCTTCAACCGAAATTTCCAATCCCGGAGGACAACCATCAACAATGCAACCAATTCCTGCACCATGGCTTTCGCCAAACGACGTAACTGTAAATAATAAACCCAAGGAATTGCCTGACATTGCCTGCCTCTAGCTCAAAGTTGATTTAATTTAATTAATTTTACCACGGGCAAGGGCATTCCCGCTGCTTGCGACTCATTTCTTCCAAACATTAAAAAGCCCATAAAATCATGGGCTTATTAATTACTACTGTATCAAAAATAGGTCGACAGGATTTCAACCTGCGCATTAGAAAGGAATGTCGTCCTCAAAATCGTCAAAATTGCGTGCTGGTTTAGCTGCAGCTTGTTGTGGCGCTGACTGGGCAGGCGCTTGGCGTGGGGCTTGTTGCGCTGGAGCGCTGTATTCTTGGTTGAAATCGTCGCCACCGCTTTGTTGATTGTAGCCACCACCCATTCCACCACCGCCGCCATCGCCACGGCCACCGAGCATTTTCATTTCGTCAGCGATAATTTCAGTGGTGTAGCGATCCGCACCCGTTTGTTTATCTTGCCATTTGCGCGTTTGCAAACGACCTTCGATGTACACGCTGCTGCCTTTTTTCAGGTATTGACCGGCGATTTCAGCTAAACGACCGTACATGCTGATGTTGTGCCATTCGGTTTTTTCTTGTTTTTGACCTGATTGCTTGTCTTTCCAGCTCTCTGTCGTCGCAATTGAAAAATTACACACGGCATTGCCATTCGGCATAAAGCGCGTTTCTGGGTCTTTACCCAAGTTGCCAATCAGCAATACTTTATTCAATGAGGCCATACATATACTCCAAATCGTTCAATTCAAATATTTTAGCGGGTCAGTTTCTGTGCAAAAGCGCTATCTCAAAGCGTCAACGCTGCTGACTGCGTCTATGTAAAACCACTGGGTCACTTTATCGAGCTAGATGCTCAATTGGTTTCGGCGATCAATTGGTCAACTGCAGCTTCGTCGTAACCGACTTGCAGTACTTTAAGCAAGGCAACACGCTCGTCGAGCAAAACAACCGCTTCTTTTACACCTTCAATAGCGCCTAGTTTAGCAGACAGCAGCACTGCGTCGCCTGTCCATTCTTCACCAATGTGGAACATTTTGGTTTTTACTGGCAGCGGTGGCTGCATGCCCCACGAAACCAATAACCATATCGCCATCAACGCGGCACATAATGCGAACACGGGCACAGGGCTTTGAAAATGTTGATACAGATAGCCCGCCAGCGCCGAGCCGATAAACATACTCGCCGCTTGGCAGGTGTTGTAAACGCCCATCGCGGTGCCTTTGGCGGCGGTTGGGGCGATTTTCGAAATCAGCGAGGGTTGAGTAGCTTCAAGAATATTAAACGCAATAAAATAGACACCCAGCCACACCACAATCCAAGTCAGGCTTGGCATCCACAAAGTCATGCCCAATTGCGCAATAAACATTAGTGCAATCGCAAACAAAAAGACTTCTTTCAGGTGATGTTTTTTCTCACCATAAATAATCGCTGGCACCATTAAGATAAAACCAAGCAGCACCACAGGCAAATACACCCACCAATGATGCGCCACATCGAGTCCGCCGATTTTGTTCAGCAGCAGCGGCATCACGGTAAACATCGCCATTTGCGCGGCGTGCAGCGCAAATACGCCGTAATTGAGGCGCAATAACTGCGGGTCTTGCAATACTTGTGGCAAGCGGCTGGTATTGGCTTCGGCATCTGAATGGAAACGTGAAATCGTCGGATTAGGAATGACCTTCCACACGCCAATCAGCGCAAAAACGCCCAGCGTACCGGTCAGCAAAAAGATGCCGGGCAAACCAATCCATTCAGCTAATTTGGGCGCAGCGACCAATGAAATTGCAAACGTTGATGCAATGGCGGCACCAATCATCGCCATCGCCTTGGTGCGATGTTCTTCACGCGTCAAATCAGCCAGTAGCGCCGTCACTGCCGCTGAAATCGCGCCAGCGCCCTGCACCGCGCGGCCGACAATCAGCCACGCAATATGATCCGCCATTGCGCACATCAGCGAACCGATGACAAACAAAGCCAGCCCAATGTAGATCACTTTTTTACGCCCAACGCGATCCGACCACATACCAAACGGCAATTGCAGCAAGGCTTGCGTGAGGCCGTATGCACCAAAGGCTAGACCCACCATCGTGTGATTATCCCCGCCAGGCAAGTGCCCTGCATACACGGCAAATACCGGCAGAATCAGGAACATGCCCAACATACGCAGCGCATACAAACCAGCAAGGCTGGTGGCGGAGCGTAATTCAAGCGCAGACATTTGGGCGGAGGCAGACATCAGCAAGCACATTCAAAAAAGATGGGCGATTTTAACAGCTCAGGGCATGAAAAACAGTGTTTGCTTTAGGCGCAAGCGCGAAGACTTTGCCTAAGTAGAGGTGAGACTAATCAATATGCAATGTATATGCCTACAGCCTTTGATGGATAATAGCCACAAGCATATACCAACACACAGTAACTTAAGCTTCTGCCTTGGCTGGATGCGCTTGATTAGCTGCAGCAGCCAATTCAACGAAACTAGCATCCGTTTCGGCTAAACGTGTGAACTTCGCGGCAAACCACGGCGCGTCGTACCAGCCGACATTGACGCTGTGTTTCACATCGTCCCACAAAGAAAAAAACCAGCGCCGCGCCGCATAACCTTCCGCGAGTGGACATTGCTCGATATAGGTTTCCAGCAAGCGCCATTGCGGATACGCATCGGCCAAATGGAAAATATCTTGTTCACGATGGCGAAACGCGACATCGCACGGATCAATTGCAGACGTTGGGAAGCCGGTATCCACGTCATACAAGAAATTACACGCGTGTGGATCGTCATGACAGAGTGATGATGGGCCAGAAATCGGCGCTAAAAATCGCTCGCGTTCGTCCCATAATTGGGCATACGCAGCTCGTAATTCCGGTGAAAAAGGTGAGTTGCTCGATTTAATAAATTCATGCAAAGGTCGCACCCAAGATTCAAATGCAGGTAAAAACTCGTTTGTGAACGAACCATCGGCATGTTCAAAACCACGCGCATCACTCACGGCATGCCATGCCAACATCTGCTCAACAATCTGTTGTGCCGTTTGCGCCGGATTCGGCAGTGGGTCTGGCAACTCCCAAGCTGGCACGCCCGATAAACGTGGCATTAATAAAGTATCCAAATCGCCCTGCTCACTCGCAACAAGGCCATGAAACAGAATCTCAGGCATCGGCAATACGCTATGCGGCCGCAAACGATTTAATGCTTGTACTTCACTCGCTAGTCGACCAGCTTGCCGCGAAAACTTCACCACATACTCGCCCTGCTCACTGGAGATAAAGACCACATGCCCATAAAAGCTCGGTACCTCGCCTGTCACCGTGACATTTTTTAGTCCAACTTGAGCCGCTAAGGCCAAGGCTGGCTCGCGATAGTGTGAAGTTTCCATAGTGAGGAGTCTCAAGAAGTTGGGTTTAGGGTATATTACTCGATTGCCTTGCGCGCCCACAATTTCAATCCTGAATTCAAGCCTGACTTTGTCGGCATCGTTTTGCCGTGCTCCAGCACTGTCGGCGACTCGCCTTCGCGTCATCTTTGATTCAGAACCGAAATATCAGGGCTGTGCGGCTTTAATGAGACCGAATATGTACCGTGCGACCGAACAAACCGATATCCCGATGATCCGCATCCGCGGAGCCCGTACGCATAATTTAAAAAACGTCAATTTAGACTTGCCGCGCGGCAAACTAATTGTGATTACTGGGCTATCTGGCTCGGGTAAATCATCGTTGGCGTTTGATACTTTGTATGCCGAAGGTCAACGACGTTACGTTGAATCGCTATCGGCCTACGCACGGCAATTTTTGCAATTAATGGAAAAGCCCGATGTGGATTTGATCGAAGGCCTCTCGCCAGCAATCTCCATCGAGCAAAAAGCCACTAGCCACAATCCACGCTCGACGGTAGGTACCGTCACCGAAATTCACGATTATCTTCGCCTCTTATTTGCTCGCGTCGGCACGCCGTTTTGCCCTGAGCATAATCAAGCGTTAGAGAGCCAAACGGTCAGCCAGATGGTCGATCATGTGTTGGCACTACCCGAAGACACCAAGCTGATGATTTTAGCGCCGGTGATTATGGGCAAAAAAGGCGAAAATGCTGATCTGCTCGATGATTTACGCGCGCAAGGCTTTGTCCGTGTTCGCATTGACGGCGAGGTGTTTGAACTCGATGAAACACCGAAACTCGATAAAAACAAAAAGCACACCATTGATGTGGTGATCGACCGCCTGAAAGTCCACGCCGATATTCAGCAGCGCTTGGCAGAAAGTTTTGAAACCGCGCTGCGCCACGCCGAAGGCCGTGCGATAGCGGTGGAAATGGAAAGCGGTAAAGAACATTGGTTCTCGGCTAAATTTGCCTGTCCAGTGTGTAGCTACAGCTTGCCCGAACTCGAGCCGCGTTTGTTCTCGTTTAATAACCCGATGGGTGCTTGCCCATCTTGTGATGGTCTCGGTCACCGCACGTTTTTTGACCCACGCCGCGTCGTGGCGCATCCCGATTTGAGCTTGGCGGCAGGTGCAGTCAAAGGATGGGATAAGCGCAATCAGTTTTATTTCCAAATGCTGATGAGCATCGCCGAGCATTATGGTTTTGATATTAATGCATCGTGGAATGAGCTAACAGAAGAAGTGCAAAACGCGATTTTGTATGGCTCTGGCTTTGATGAGATCGCCTTTATGTACACCAACGAGCGTGGTCATAAAGTAGAACGCGTGCATTCGTTTGAAGGGATTATTCCGAATTTAGAGCGCCGCTACAAAGAAACCGACTCGATGGCGGTGCGCGAAGAACTCGCCAAATATCAAAATAATCAAGTTTGCCCTAGCTGTGAAGGCGCGCGTTTGCGCCTTGAAGCGCGTCACGTAAAAGTTGGGGGTATCAATCTGCACGCCATATCTAAAATGGCCTTGCGAGATACACTGCAGTTTTTTAAAGAATTAAAACTGGAAGGCGCCAAAGCGCAGATTGCTGAAAAAATCGTCAAAGAAGTCGGCGAGCGTTTGGGCTTTTTGGTCAATGTTGGACTCGATTATCTCTGCCTTGAGCGCAGCGCCGATACGCTGTCAGGTGGCGAAGCGCAGCGGATTCGCTTGGCGAGCCAAATTGGTTCTGGCCTGACGGGCGTCATGTATGTGCTGGACGAGCCTTCGATTGGTCTGCACCAACGCGACAATGACCGTCTGATCGGCACGCTGATTCATCTGCGCGATTTAGACAACACGGTGATTGTCGTCGAGCACGACGAAGACGCGATGCGCGCAGCCGACTGGTTGATCGATATGGGCCCGGGCGCAGGCGTTCACGGCGGCGAAGTGATTGCCTACGGTTTACCCGAAGATGTGTTTAATAACCCCAACTCGATTACCGGCCAATTTATGACCGGCAAACGCAAAATCCATATGCCCGAACAGCGCCGTGTACCAACGGAAGACCGCTGGTTGCAAATCAAGGGCGCGAGTGGCAATAACTTGAAAGATGTGACGCTCGATTTGCCGCTCGGCATGATGGTCTGCATTACGGGTGTATCGGGCTCAGGCAAATCAACGCTGATTAACGACACGCTCTACGCCATTGCGGCGAGAGAACTCAACGGCGCGGGGATTGAATCGTCACCGTACAAAGAAGTCAGCGGACTGCAGCATTTAGATAAAGTCATCAACGTCGATCAATCGCCAATTGGCCGCACGCCGCGCTCGAATCCCGCCACCTACACGGGTCTCTTTACGCCGATTCGTGAGCTGTTTTCTGGCGTACCGATGGCGCGTGAACGCGGCTATGGGCCGGGGCGTTTCTCGTTCAACGTGAAAGGCGGCCGCTGTGAAGCCTGTCAGGGCGATGGCGTATTGAAAGTAGAAATGCATTTCTTGCCCGATGTGTATGTGCCCTGCGATGTGTGCCACAGTAAACGCTACAACCGCGAAACACTGGAAGTGCTCTACAAAGGCAAAAATATTACCGAAGTGCTGGAAATGACGGTTGAAAATGCGCTGGAATTTTTCAGTGCCGTACCGACTGTGGCGCGCAAATTGCAAACGTTGATGGACGTTGGTTTGGGCTATATCCGCCTTGGTCAAAGCGCGACCACACTATCCGGCGGTGAAGCACAGCGCGTGAAATTAGCGCTGGAATTGTCGAAACGCGATACCGGCCGCACGTTGTATATCTTGGACGAGCCAACCACTGGTCTGCATTTCCACGATATCGACTTGCTGCTGACCGTCGTGCAACGCCTAGCAGGTCACGGCAATTCGGTGGTGGTGATTGAGCACAATTTAGACGTGATTAAAACTGCAGATTGGATCATCGATTTGGGCCCAGAAGGCGGCGCAGGTGGTGGTCAGATTATTGCGACTGGCACGCCAGAAGACGTTGCAAGAAATCCAGCCAGTCATACTGGGTATTACCTTGCGCGTAGCCTTGGAATTAAGCCTGAAAGCAATACCAAGTAGAAAAAAATTTTCAAATTACGTATTGATGGTTTTAAGTGCCTGCGGTGTGGCGTTGCTTAGCCGCTTGCTGCTTAGCAAAGCCCACACCCTTAGGGTGCACATTGTTTTACAGTCGCAATCAGCGACGAGAACTCACTTTTCTTGCTTCGCCAAGAAAAGTAAGCAAAAGAAGGCGACCCGGGCGCGCATCGGTCCTCGATCTGTCGTGAGCCAAACGATGAACCAGTTTGTCTCTCTCCTTCACTCGGTGCGCTTAGACGGGAAGTTAAGCCTCAGCTCAACGAGCGTGGCACAGCATCAACACCAAAGCTGAACATCGCCTAGCAAAAGCGTAAAAGCGTCTAAATAAAAATGGCCAGTCAATTGACTGGCCGTTTTTTCATCTATTCAATCGCTGCAATTAGCGTGGCTTGGTTTCGCCCGCTTTCACAATTTTCAAGCAATTCGTACCGCCCCCCATACCGACCACATCGCCAAAAGTAAACGCAATCATATCGCCAACTCGCACGATGCCGCGCTTGAGCATTTCAACTTCAGCACGAACCAAGAGTGATTCACGATCGGTATTATCGTGCGACAGCATCACAGGCTCTACATCTCGGAATAATGAAAGGCGGTTATACGTTTCCGCTTCTGGCGTCAGCGCATAAATTGGCACGCCCGAAATCACGCGCGACATCCACAAGGCTGATGAGCCCGATTGCGTCAACGCGGCAATCACTTTGACATTCAAATGATTCGACGCAAACAGCGCGGCCATCGAGATGGTTTGATCGATACGGGTATATTCACCATCGAGCAGCGCTGCATTGCATACCGCGTAGTCCTGTGATTTTTCGGCCTCCACGCAGACGCGCGCCATCGACTCAACGGTTTCCACCGGATATTGCCCTGATGCCGTTTCGGCTGACAGCATCACCGCATCGGTACCATCAAGCACAGCATTGGCAACGTCAGACACTTCGGCCCTTGTTGGCACGGGGCTAGAAATCATTGACTCCATCATTTGCGTTGCTGTGATGGTCAATTTATTCATGCGACGCGCCGCTTTGATCATGCGTTTTTGCAGCGCTGGCACAGCGGCATCACCCACTTCCACCGCCAAATCACCCCGCGCTACCATAATGCCATCGGTGGCAGTCAGGATGTCTTCCAGATTGGTAATCGCCTCAGTGCGTTCGATTTTCGCAATCAACAAGGCTTTGCTACCCGCCGCTTTGAGCAAGGTGCGCGCCATATACATGTCGGCGCTGCTTTTTGGGAATGATACGGCGACATAATCGGCGTGCAATTTAGCAGCGACTTTGATGTCTTCCATGTCTTTGCCAGTCAGCGCTGGCGCGGTGAGGCCGCCGCCTTGACGGTTAATGCCTTTATTATTCGATAAAATACCGCCCACCAATACGGTAGTGAATACTTTAGCGCCTTCAACGCGATCAACCTGCAATTTCACCTTGCCATCATCAAGCAGCAAAATCACACCTGATTCCACATCATTCGGCAATTCTTTGTAATCCAAACCAACGGTATTTTGATTGCCTAGAGCGCATTCGGCATCAAGCACAAACTTCGCGCCATTTTTGAGTTCAATTTTGTTCTTTTCAAATTTACCAACACGAATTTTTGGCCCTTGCAAATCCACCATAATCGCAATCGGGCGATTCATTTTTTTGGCGATTTCGCGCACCAAGGCGGCCCGATCAATATGGTCTTGCGCGGTGCCGTGTGAAAAATTCAAGCGCACCATATTCACACCGGCTTGCAGCAATCGCTCTAAAGTTGCAACATCATTAGATGAAGGACCTAAAGTAGCGACGATTTTTGTACTTCGATTCATACAGTTCTCCTGAGCAAGGTGCGAAGGGCACATTCGACGATAGCGTAAAGACTAAAGTAATTCAGTTACCATCACGTTGACAAATGTCATTCTGATGCAAGCTACAAAACTACAACGTATTAAACAAAGATTATGAATCAAACCAAGTAATGCACCGTCCTTGCTGTTCGACACAGCGCCCATGCGGTACAATCTCGCCCGTTGTGTCCTCGTAGTACAACGGATAGTACAAGTGCCTCCTAAGCGCTAGATACAGGTTCGATTCCTGTCGGGGACACCACAGCAAAAAGCCCCATTACTGGGGCTTTGTTGTTTGTGATCTGAATAGCCTTAATGTCGACCAAGACGGCTATTAAACTCATCGGATAATTTCTGCTCCATTTGGCCTTCTTTACGCAATTCAGCTTGATTATGCCGATCGCGTAGCGCTTCAAAGGCTTTCACCTTTTTTTCACATTCTTGCCATTCATTTTTTCGACGCTCATATTCCTGCGCTAAGCGCTCGACTTCAAAATTTTGCTGGTTCGCAGCACCATCGAGCTTGGCTAAAAAGAGCTGAAAATCACGCCATTGGCCAATCGACATGCCGGTTTGTGCGCTATTGGCCAGCCGCGCACGGTATTCGTTACGAAAACCGTCCACCTGCTCTAATTTGCTGCGCGCCAACAACCATGCTGCTTGTGCAGCTTGCATCAAGCGTGAAGCATCTTCGCGCCGATCAACCGAAAGCTGTAGTAAAAACGCAAAGCGAAACTTGGCCACGAGAATTACACCCCTTACATCCCGAACAATTGGGCGAGCTTCATTCTAGCGCCCTCGTAGCTTTCTTGCTCGTGAATGGCTTGCTGTAAAAAAGCTTCAAAGCCGGGGTGGCGACGAATCGCTTCATCAAGGACGGGATCCGAGCCCGGCACATACGCACCAACGCTAATTAAATCTCGGCTACGCTGATAACGGGCATAGAGGTATTTGAATTTACGAACCAGATCAAATTCTTGCGGGCTAATAATGTCGTGCATGACGCGCGAAATTGATGCTTCAATATCAATCGCGGGATAGTGCCCCGACTCAGCTAATTGACGCGACAGCACAAAGTGACCATCTAAAATCGCCCGAGCATTATCGGCAATTGGATCTTGCTGATCGTCGCCTTCCGAGAGCACCGTATAAAACGCGGTAATCGAGCCGCCACCTTCACGACCATTGCCAGCACGCTCAACCAGTTGTGGTAAACGGGCAAACACCGAGGGTGGATAACCTTTGGTTGCCGGTGGCTCGCCAATCGCCAACGCGATTTCACGCTGCGCCATTGCATAGCGCGTCAACGAATCCATAATCAGCAGTACATTTTGCCCTTGATCGCGGAAATATTCGGCAATACTGGTCGCATAGGCTGCGCCGTAAAGTCGTAGCAAGGGCGGCGTATCGGCAGGGGCAGCGACGACGACACTGCGGGCGCGGCCTTCGTCACCGAGAATATTCTCGATAAAGTCTTTCACCTCCCGGCCCCGCTCGCCAATCAAACCGACCACGACCACATCGGCTTTGGTGTAGCGCGCCATCATGCCCAGCAACACCGATTTACCCACGCCCGAGCCAGCAAATAAACCCAAGCGCTGACCACGCCCCACCGTGAGCATGGAATTAATCGCGCGCACGCCCACATCCATGACGTGCTTCACGGGCTCTCGATCCATCGGATTATAGGGGCGGGCAAATAAAGGCTGATAGCCGTCAAAATCAAGTGGGCCTTTACCATCAAGCGGACGACCAAGGCCATCCAAAATACGATTGAGCAATCCCCAACCCACCGGAACTTGCCGGCCATGATCTTCCATTCGCCGCTGCTCTGCACGGGGTTGACCGTATACAGGCTCCCATGCAGAAAAATCTTCATGCGGCACGACGGCAGCACCGGGCTCAACGCCGTAGACTTCAGCAATCGGCATCAAAAACAGCCTTGCCTCTTGAAAGCCAACGACGACGGCTTCGACAGGATGACCGCTCGGCGTCATCACATTGCACGAAGCGCCAATCGGTAAGCGTAAGCCAACCGCTTCGAGCACCATGCCGGAGACGCGTGTTAAGCGCCCACGCGGAAGCCAAGGCCGCACCGCGTTGACGGCCAAACCACAGTCTTTTAAATACGATTGAATGAGATTAATCGGCTGCGTCATTTTCTGCTGCAGATGGCGTACTCATCACAGAAGGCAAATCAACTTCTGCTGCGACAGTTGAATGCGCCTCCATTGTGGCAACATCAGGGTATTTACCCCAAGCCAAATCAGGATGATGGCTACGTTTCAATACCTTCAGAATATTTTCCCAGCGAGACGCCAAGGTATAGCTCAATTGCGTCGCTGGTGTTTCGATTTTGCAACTCCCACTGGCCATATTCGCATCTGGCAAAATACGCCACACATCATCGGGCAACTCCATCTGCAAGGCAGATTGCAGCAAATCTAAGTCTTCAGGCGATAGATACAAACGAGATGGATTGGTCGGCGTAGGCATCACGGCCAAAGCATCACGAATGGGGGCTAGCAATTGGCGAGGCTGGCTTTGCAGTTCATCACAAATCATCTGCCGCGCCACCAGCAAGCCCAAATCCAATACGGATTCGGCCAATTGAGTTTCTGCCGCTTGTAAATTGTCGGTCACGCTGGCAATCAGACGTTGCAATTGCAAAACCTCAGCTTCCGCCGCCAAACGCCCCGCCTCCAAACCCGCTTGAAAACCTTCATCATGGGCTTGCTGCTGAATGGCTTCAATTTCTTCGGCGGTAGGATAGTTCATCGCTGGCTCAGGCGGCAAAGCCTCTGCCGCGACCTGCTCATCCTCAGCAACAAAATTTGCTTCGGGTTGGGAAACTGGTGCTTCAGCACCAGCGTCACTTGCCTCAATGTTAGAAGGAGGAATGACAGCTTCCGCAACTGCGGCGGGAGTATCCAATAGTGAATTAAATTGCCAGCGCTGAAATGCAGATAGCTCTTCGCGCGGAATCACGCGACGATGGGATCCAGACATGATATTCCTTAATCAACTAGACCCTCGCCACCGCCACCACCAAGAACAATTTGTCCTTCATCGGCCAGACGACGTACGATTTTGAGAATTTCTTTTTGTTCGCCTTCAACTTCAGACAATTTAACTGGACCTTTAGCTTCCAAGTCTTCGCGCAGCATTTCTGCTGCCCGCTGCGACATATTTTTGAAGATTTTTTCACGCAGGGCTTGGCTCGTGCCTTTCAAGGCAATAATCAAAGAGTCAGACTGAATTTCACGCATCAATAACTGGATGCCGCGATCGTCAATATCCAAAATATTATCAAAGGTAAACATCTTATCTTGAATTTTTTGTGCCAACTCAGGATCGTACTCGCGGATATTAGCGACAGCAGACGTCTCAACGGCACTACCCATAAAGTTGAGCATATCGGCAGCCATTTGCACGCCACCCATCGCGCTTTTCTTAAGCTTATCGGAGCCAGACAAAAGCTGAGTCAACACATCGTTCAGCTCTTTCAATGCGGCAGGCTGCACGCCTTCTAACGTGGCAATCCGTAGCAGCACATCGTTGCGAAGTCGCTCTACAAAATGCCCCATAATTTCAGACGATTGATCTGGCTCTAAATGCACCATGATCGTCGCAATAATCTGCGGGTGTTCATTTTTAATCAATTCGGCCACGGCAATCGAGTCCATCCATTTGAGCGACTCAATGCCATTATTGTCATTGCCTTGCAAGATACGATCGAGCAAGTTAGCCGCTTTATCAGTACCCAGCGCCTTAGTCAGAACGGATCGAATGTATTCGTCGGCAGCACCCAAATTAGCGCGGTTTTGCGTGGAGGCAATAAAATCGCCCAACACCTTATCCATATCCTCGCGCTTCACCGCATTCATATTGGCCATCGCAAAGCCCAGTTTTTGCACCTCTTTCGGCCCCAAAAACTTAAAGACTTCGACGGCGCAATCTTCGCCCAAGGACATCAAAAGCAAAGCCCCGCGATTGACGCCTTCTTCATTCAAACTGGCAGCCATACGGACCTCGCTCAGGATATTTTATTTGGATCGGCTTTGTCATCAGAGGCATTGGCCATCCACTCGCGCAGAATCGTTGCCACCATCCGAGGGTCATTTTTCGCCAACTCTTTGGCTTGCTGTAACAAGTCAGCAAAAGCAGACATTTTCTGCTGGTCTTCTTCGCTTTCTGACTTGGACCCAGAATCGGCAGAGAAATGGTCACCCACTGGCATCTCTCCCAAATCAAGCTCCATGGTACGCGCGTCTTCACGTGAGCGCGTAATATCTTTCATCAACGGACGTACGATAAAGAAGAGTAAATAGAATACCGCAACCAGAATCACAAACGCTTTCAGCACATCGGGGCCATTGCTTTGCACATAGCTGAGCGCGCGATCTTGCAATGGTTTTTCTTCCAATGGCATCGATTCGGCAAAAGCCGCATTCACCACATTGACCGAATCACCACGCTCTTTGTTAAAGCCAATAGCTTCACGAACCAAATTGTTAATTTGCGTCATTTCAGCGGGCGTAAACGGAACATAGGATAATTTGCCATCTTTATCTTTGCCTGCCTTGTAGTTCAATACCACCGCTGCGGATAGACGCTTTACATTACCCACTGATTGGCGAACATGCTGAATGGTTTTATCGACCTCGAAGTTAGTTGTGCCTTCTTTGCGTAAGTTGGTCGCTGCTGTAGCGACAACGCCACTTGCTGCTGATGCAACAGGCGCAGTAATCGGCGCTGTCGCAGCACCCGGCGGCTGATTCGACAACGCCCCCGGCACCCCCATTGCAGCATCCTCTGAGGAGCGGCCACTTTGCTCTAAAGACTGCTGGCTACGAATTGCCGCTGCGTTGGGAGGAGAATTGGGTTTGAAGGTTTCCGACGTCTGCTCAACTTCAGAAAAATCAATTTGTGCCGTCACTTCGGCGCGAACATTCCCTTTACCGACAATCGGTGCCAAAATAGTTTCTAGGCGCTCAACAAAGCCACGCTCAACCAGATTGACATACTGTAATTGCCGCTGATCTAACGTACCTTTATTCATTAAATCCGCTGAGCGAGAAAGTAAATTACCATCTTGATCAACAACGGTTACGTTGCTAACAGGCAAGCCTGGAATACTCGATGAAACCAAATGAATAATGCCGGCGATTTGACCACCATCGAGCGTACGCCCTGGATGTAAAGTCAAAACAATCGATGCCGATGGTTTCTGCTGATCACGCAAAAAAACCGTTTGCTTTGGCGTTGCTAAATGAACACGGGCTTTTTCTACTGAAGAGATACTCTCAATCGAGCGCACCAATTCACCTTCAACAGCGCGCTGATAATTAACTTGCTCAGCAAATTGAGAAACACCAAACTTTTGATTATCAATCAACTCAAAGCCAGTATTAGCGGCTTTTGGCAGGCCTTGAGCGGCCAACTTCAAACGGATATCATAAATTTTATCGGCAGGAACTGAAATGGTGCCCGCATCAAGTTTGTACGGGATTTTGAGTTGCTCTAAAGACTGTACAACGGCGCCGCCGTCTTTATCTGGCAAATTGGAAAATAAAATTCGATAAGCCGGTTCACGTGACCACAGTAATGATCCAACCACGGCTGCGATAATCACCGCCACCATCACCATCGCGATCATTTTTCGGGCAGCAGGCATCTCGTTGAAGCGCTCACGCAGCCCACCGATATTTCCTGCTCTAACTATGGTGTTATCTGTCGCGACGCCCGCTTCTGCCATACCTTACCGATTTTCAAGGTCTCAGGTTTATACCTGCATACTCATAACTTCTTGATAGGCAGTAACAAGCTTATTGCGCACTTGAACCATAGTTTGAAAACTCAAACTGGCTTTTTGCAATGAAACCATCACATCTTGTAAATTAGCCTCAGGATCACCAGACTGAAAAGCCACTTGTTTGGCTTGTGCGTCTTGCGAAACTTGGTTCACTTGATCGATGGATTGTTTAAGTAACTCTGCAAAATCAGGGCCGCCCGACACTGCTGCCGGATTATTGACTGACTGGCCTGAGGCCAGCGCAGACATCGACCTTAATTCGCCGAGAACCTGATCAATTCCTTGCACGCTCATAACTACCTATCCTTCTTGGCAAAATTGTAGGGGTGCATGGCGGCGGCGGCAAGCAAATCCTGCACCATGTGGCATCAAATTGTTAAATTACCGTCTTGTTCACGATATTGAGCTAGTTTATAGCGCAAAGTTCGCTCACTCATACCCAATTTCTCCGCCGCAGCCTTCCGAACCCCATTCGTCGACTTCAGCGCATCTAAGATCATGTTTTTTTCCATGTCTTTGATGTTGGCAGTAACAGGCTTCGTTTCTGCTGCATCATCCAGCGCCATATCGGCGGCAATATTTGCCGACACGACAGGCAAATACAAATGCTCAGCGGCAATTTCATCCCCTGGCGCCAAGATCAATGCACGCTGAATCACATTGTCTAGCTCACGGATATTGCCGAACCATTCATAATGCTTCAGTGCTTGCTCCGCTTCATGAGAGAACACGGGTAAGCGCCGTTGGTATGCTACTGAATAACGAGAAAGCATAGATCGTGCCAAAGGCAAAATATCTTCTTGCCGTTCTCGCAGCGCGGGGATTCTGAGTGGAAATACATTCAAGCGATAAAACAAATCTTCACGGAATCGGCCTTCTTTCACCTCGATCGCCAAATCTCGATTGCTCGTTGCCAGCACACGAATATTTAAAGCGATGGGCTTCACTCCCCCGACCCGCTCTAATTCTCGTTCTTGTAATACACGCAACAGTTTAGCTTGCAAGGGCAAAGGCATTTCAGTCACTTCATCCAGCAACAAAGTGCCACCCTGCGCCTGTTCAAACTTACCGACATGCTGCGTTGCTGCGCCAGTAAATGAGCCTTTCTCATGACCAAACAAGGTTGACTCAAGCAGTTGCTCGGGAATGGCTGCGCAATTAATCGCGACAAAAGGCTTGCTAGCGCGTGGACTATGGCGATGAATGTAGCGCGCCATAACTTCTTTACCGACACCCGACTCACCAGTGAGCATGATGGATGCATCAGCCATCGCGGCACGGCGAGCAATATCCATCAACTGCTTCATGATCGGAGCTTCTGCCAGTACTTCGTCCAAGCCCAAATCGGGAAGAACGTACTTCTCAACCTGCGTTAGCAATAAATCGGGTTCAAAAGGCTTAGGCAAGTAATGGCATGCACCTGCATGCAGTGCGGAAACCGCTTTATCGATCACGCCATAAGCTGTCATCAACATCACGGGGAGCCATGGATAGTGCTGCTTAATCTCATACAAGAGTGTATTGCCATCCATCGGCTGCATTTGCACGTCAGATATCACCATACCCACGCGATGCGTTTCCAATAACAACAAAGCTTCAGATCCATCTTCTGCAGCAATCACTTGATAGCCACCCAATTCAAGCGTATCCACGAGGGCTTCGCGCAGAGCATCATCATCTTCAACAATTAAAACAGGTAAAGCCATGTATTCCTTTAAATCCTCAATGCTCGGCCACCATTGGCGGCCAACCAAGCCAATACTTTTTGCGTCATATCTTTCAGGGGAACCACTTCATTAGCCCCACCTTGCGCAATTGCTTCTTTCGGCATACCAAACACCACGCAGCTTGCTTCATCTTGCGCAAAATTATAAGCACCAGCCTGCCTCATTTCCAACATGCCCGCTGCACCATCTTTGCCCATGCCGGTCAGAATAACCCCTACCGCATTTCGCCCAGCCACATTCGCGGCCGAACGAAATAGCACATCCACTGATGGTCGATGACGATTAACAGGTGGCGCTTGAGACAATTGGCAAACATAATTTGCCCCAGATACACCCAGCACCAGATGTGAGTGCCCTGGAGCAATATAAGCGTGCCCAGGCAGAACGCGCTCACCATGCTCTGCTTCTTTAACCGTAATTCGACACAAAGAATCCAAACGATTGGCAAACGACTTAGTAAACATTTCCGGCATATGCTGTGCGATTAAAATTGCTGGCGCATCCGGGGGCATTGGCAATAAAAATTCTTTTAACGCTTCTGTGCCACCAGTCGATGCACCGACAATAATTAATTTTTCTGACTTCATGAGCGGGCGAACCGATTTTGGCAACACCGCATCAGCAGAATGACTCGGTGAAGCGACATGCTCTTTAGCCAAAGCTCGCACCTTTGCCTTAGAGGCCATACGAATTTTTTCTCGTATCTCATCCGCATAATTCTGAATACCTTGCGCAATATCGAGCTTAGGCTTTGGAATAATGTCGACCGCCCCCAACTCTAAAGCACGTAAAGCAACTTCTGAACCATGCTCTGTAAGCGATGAAATCATTAAGACGGGCGTCGGCTTTAAGCGCATTAAACGCGACAAGAAATCCAAGCCATCCATTTTGGGCATTTCAACATCCAGCGTAATCACGTCTGGATTGAGCTCTCGAATCATTTCCCGCGCAATAATCGGATCCGGCGCGGCTGCAATACACTCCATGTCTGGCGCAGTATCAATAACTTCTTTTAATAAACTCCGCATCAAAGCGGAATCATCAACGACAATCACTCTAATTTTTGGCACGATTGAAACTCCTCGGCAGTCAAATTATGAAAACAACTCCACATCGCCACCGTCTTTCATATGCGTTAAACGAGCACCGTAGCTCTTTTCTCGTTCAACAATCGTATTGTTATGCACTGCCTTCAATTTTCGAATTAAAACCCGTCCTGTTTGCGGGAAAAAGTACACTTTACGTGGATAAATATCGAGCAAATCTTGCGCAACAATCGGGATGCGCTCCAAGGACAAGAAGCTTTTTACAAATTCGGCATTTTGTAAGCCTACATTAGAAACAGTAAATCCGCGCAAAACATTACCTCCGCCAAAGACTTTGGCTTCTAAACGTGTTTTTTTTGCGCCTTGTTTCAACAATTGATTTATTAATACCTCCATGGCGTAAGTGCCATAACGCGTCGACAAACCGTTCACTGTTGCCATATCCTCTGTCGACTCGGGCAGCATAAAATGATTCATGCCGCCAATACCGGATACTGGATCACGAATGCATGCGGCGACACACGAACCCAGTACAGTCACCAACAGCATGTCTCGACCTGTAACGTAATACTCCCCTGGTAGTATTTTAGCCGCCTCAGTGTCGAAATTTCGATCAAAATACAGCGTTGGGGCAAGCACCTCTTCATAGTCTTTGACCGACATTATCGCCCTCCCCACTCATGAATCGCACGTTCTGTGAGGCGGTAAGTGGTTTTACCACAAGAGGTATAGTACTCAGACAAAAAATGCAGGTTTTCGGAATGTCCCACATACAAATGGCCATCGGGTTTGAGTAGGCGCCCCATTTTTTGCAGAATGATTTTTTGTGTGGCCTGATCAAAATAAATCATCACATTGCGGCAGAAAATCGCGTCAAAACGCCCATCTAAGGGCCACTTTGCATCTAATAAATTAATCTGCTGAAAATGTAACAACTCACGCAATGCTTTTTTTGCGCGAACTTTTCCGGCATTTGCATCCTTCCCTTTGAGAAAAAATCCTCGCTTTCGCTCTAAGGACAACTTTTCTAACTTATCCAAGGCATAGACACCCTTGGCTCCGATTGCCAAAACTTGGGTATCTAAATCAGAAGCAATAATCTCTACGTTCGGTTTGGCGACTTGGTAGGCTTCGATCGCGGTCATCGCCAATGAATAAGGTTCCTCGCCAGTGGATGCCGCAGCACACCAGACACGGAAAGGCCGCGAACTACTCTCCTGCATTTGAGCGGCCAGCATGTCAAAATGATAAGCTTCGCGAAAAAATGAGGTGAGATTAGTCGTCAACGCATTCGTAAACTGCTGCCATTCTTCTGAATTTGGATTTTGCTCTAATAGCCGCAAATACTCGGCAAAGGAATTCATACTTAAGGCCCGCAAACGTCGCGCCAATCGGCTGTAGACCATCTGCTGCTTGCTATCATTTAAGCGGATCCCTGCCCGCTGATAAATCAGTTGCACGACCTTATTAAAATCCGCACTACCATAGCTAAATTCATGTTCATTACTCACAACTGGATTTGAAGCCATGACGCACCCCATGGTATACGGCCATAGCCGTTATTAATTAATGCATACAATGACATACATATCAAAAAAAGGGGCTTGCAGCCCCTTTGGTTTAACAAGGCACCACAGGGACTGGCTTAAAACTCCTCCCAATCACCATCATCCGAACCGAGCTTCGGAATTGAACGCCCAGCAGGTGCTTGCTTTGCCGGTGGACGCGAAGCGCCCAACTTTGGAGCTGCGACACGCGCCACCGCCGAACGGCTCACTTGCTGCCCAGCCACCAATTTAAAGATGCCCACAGTTTGCGTTAAGTTGTTGGCTTGATCTTCCAAACTTTCCGCAGCGGCAGCGGCCTCTTCAACCAACGCCGCATTCTGTTGGGTATTTTCATCCATTGTCGTGATGGCTTGATTTACTTGCTCAATCCCTGCGCTTTGCTCACTGGATGCAGCAGAGATCTCACTCATGATGTCCGTCACGCGTCGCACTGCGCCGACGACATCCTGCATCGTATTACCGGCTTGATCGACTAATTTCGAGCCGGCCTCGACTTTAAGCACTGAATCACCAATCAAAGTCTTAATCTCTTTGGCGGCACCCGCTGAGCGTTGCGCCAAATTACGCACCTCAGAAGCAACCACAGCAAAACCACGCCCTTGTTCACCAGCGCGCGCGGCCTCCACTGCGGCATTCAATGCCAGAATATTGGTTTGGAAAGCAATACCGTCAATCACCGAAATAATATCGACAATTTTCTTCGCCGAATCATTGATATCCGCCATCGTCGAAACCACTTGCCCTACGACATCGCCACCTTTCACCGCGATATCGGATGCACCGATGGCCAGTTGATTCGCTTGTCGCGCATTTTCGGCATTTTGTTTCACGGTACTGGTGAGTTCTTCCATGCTGGAGGCGGTTTCTTCCAAGCTGGCCGCTTGTTGCTCGGTACGGCTAGATAGATTGCTATTACCCGCGGCGATTTCTTGCGAGGCGACATTAATCGTGCTCGCGGCCTCTTTAATATTGGTGACGATTTCAGCCAAACGCGCCGTTGTGGTGTTGCAGTCGTCTTTCAGTTGCCCCAGCAAACCACGATAATCAGCAGTAATTTGTTGCGTTAAATCACCTTGCGCCAAGGCACCTAATACTCGAGCAACGTCGTTTAAACCAGCTTCATTCGATGCCACGAGTTGATTCATGCCCTCGGCCAACTTCAGCATAAAGCCTTCTTTACCCGTCGGATCGACCCGCTTAGTAAAGTCGCCATTCACTGCGGCATCGACCAAACTACCGACCTCACCTTCAACCGCAACTTCTTGCGTACGATCAACCCACTCCACCACAGAGCCTAGTCGTTTCCCTTCCTTGGAAAATACGGGGCTAGCGATCAATAGGAAAGTCTTACCAGCAACCGTAATTTGACTGCGATATGCGCTAGTTAAATTTGCCAGCAAACTTGATTGATGACTTGGATTTTTATGGAAGCCATCAATATTCGTACCAATCAATTTACTCACATCAAAATGCGGCAATACTTTGCGCAAATCGTTTTGAACACCAGACAACATACTGGTTACGGCTTTATTCATATACACAATCACGCGGTTTTCATCGGCCAACATCACATTCGTTGATGTGGATTCCAGCGCACCCAGAATACGAGCGTTTTCATCGGCGAGTTGTTTTTCGCGCAATTCAGCCGCCAATGCTTCGGTGCGATCCAACCATTCAACCACATAGCCTTCACGGCCATTTTTTTCATTCATCACCGGATTAACAATCAAGGCAAAAGTACGCCCGCCAACCACAATACTGGCGCGATGCTCTGTCGTAAGACGATCAAGCATGCCGCGTTGATGCGCTGGGTTTTTGTGGAAACCATCGATATTGGCACCAATGATATTGCGCGCGCTAAATTGCGGTAGGTCTTTACGGATATCCGCTTCGGCCGTCGCTAACAAGCGATCCACAGCCCGATTACAGTAAATAATATTCCGTTCGGCATCGGCAATCATCACGCTGGTTGAAACTGAATCCAACGCGATTTTGATACGAACATTCTCTGATGCTGTTTTGGCATTGGCACGAAGTTTGAGTTGCAGGGTATTCACTTGTGCCAACATGCTACCGTTATCTCCAGCAGCTAATTGCACATCTTGGCTCAAATCACCCGCCGCCATCCGCTCAATCACCGACTGCAAAGTTTCCAACTCACCACCTAATTGTTGACGAACACGGCGCAGCAACAACACTGCAATCACCACCGCCAATAACAGACCTAAGCCCGCCGCGAATAGAATGGTGGTCTGCGTGCCTTGTGACGATTCAACCAATGTTTTTGCACGAGAAATCGCCTGTTCTTGCTCTAGTTTATTCAAGGCCAGAATTTCATCTCGGTAGGTATTGAAGCTATCTCGCAACTCGCCCATGACAAATAAACGCGCTCCAGCCACATCGCCCGCATCAAACAGCGCCTTAAACTTTGTTTGTGCGCCAACAAAAATGGCTCGTTTTTCCGAAATTACGGCTAGGTCTTTTAATGCAGCCTCATCATTAGCTTGCTTAGCCGTTGCTTCAATCTTTTCTAAAATTCCTTTAATTGTTGATCTAGAAGCCATTACACGCTCCCATTCTTCTGCCGATTTGCTTTTATCTTCAGCAGTAGCAAAGCCAATGATTTGCATATTACGTAAAGAACGGGCGATGGTATTGGCTTCGTTAATCAGTAGTTGGCCATCAATAACCAGCGGTAAGGTTTCACCCGATAAGTGCTCCATATCTGCTTTGGTACGACTGCTGGCGCTATAAGCCACCGCGGCTAAAATCACCAGCATAGCGACAATAGCTGCAATACCGAATGACAAACGACGACTAAATGTTAAATTATTCATGGGTCATTCTCCTTTAAGCCGCAACAGCTTCAACTAACGCCATATCGGCGCTGGTCATTAGTTTTTCGATATCCACTAAAATAATCATTCGATCTTCAACCGTACCCAATCCTAAAATATAAGCTGTATCGAGCGCAGATCCGAATTCAGGAGCAGCGCGGAGTTGATCCGTGGCTAAAGTCATCACATCCGACACCCCATCTACTACTATTCCCATAGTGCGCTGAGAAACATTAATAATAATTACAACAGTAAATTGATCGTAAACAACATTCCCCAAACTGAACTTAATTCGCAAATCAACAATCGGCACAATATTGCCACGCAGATTAATAACGCCCTTAATAAAATTTGGTGCATTCGCAATGCCAGTTACGGCATCATAACCACGAATCTCTTGTACTTTAAGAATATCAATGCCGTATTCTTCTTTTCCCAATGCAAAAACCAGCAATTCACGATTGGCATCATCATCTTTCATTAAAGCATCCATGATATTTCCTCCTTATGCAGCAACAGGTATTAAATTCGGGGGAGAAATTTGCTGCGCCATTTGCACTAAAGCCGCAACATCGAGAATAAATGCAACATGGCCATCACCCATAATGGTCGCACCTGCTACGCCTGGAACTCGGCGATAATTGGTTTCAAGATTTTTAACAACGACTTGATGCTGGCCCAATAAATTATCGACAAACAAAGCGATCTTCTGCCCTTCTGCTTCCAAAATAATGGCAATCCCTTCTTCAAATGAGTTGACTTTTGATGGCAAGTTAAAAATTTCATACAGTGCAATTAATGGCAAATATTCTCCACGTACATTAATGACATTGCCACGCCCAGCCATGCCTTTAATATCAATCACACGCGGCTGCAGCGATTCAATAATAAATGTGAGTGGAATAATATAAAGCTCATCGGATGCCGCAATCGACATACCATCCAAAATGGCTAAAGTCAGCGGCAAGCGAACACTGATCGTTGAACCAACTCCCGCCATAGATTGAATTTCTACGCGTCCGCCCATAGATTGGATATTTTTGCGCACCACATCCATCCCTACCCCACGCCCAGAAACATCCGTCACTTCGGCCGCGGTCGAGAATCCAGCCTCAAAAATTAGCATCCACACTTCGGAATCGGGCATTGAATCACTAACATTAAAGCCCCGCTCTTTGGCTTTGGCTAATATTCGTTCACGATTAAGACCAGCGCCATCATCACTCACCTCAATGACAATATTGCCGCCTTGATGAAAGGCTTTGAGCGTGAGATTCCCTTGGGCTGGTTTGCCTTTCGCTAGGCGAACCTCGGGGGTTTCAAGCCCATGATCGAGGCTATTGCGAACCAAATGCGTCATTGGATCGGATAGCTTTTCGATAAAGCCCTTATCCAACTCTGTGTTTTCACCAATCATGCGCAGTTCAACTTGCTTATTGAGTTTGCCCGCCAAGTCGCGAACTAGGCGAGGATAACGATTAAACACAAAAGAGATCGGCATCATCCGAATTGACATGACTGACTCTTGTAACTCGCGGGTGTTGCGTTCCAGTTGCGCCACTCCTGAAAGTAGTTTTTCATGCAAAACGGGGTCAAGCTGCAGCGCGTTTTGCGCCAGCATCGACTGCGTAATGACGAGCTCGCCCACTAAGTTGAGTAGCTGATCAACTTTTTCTACGCTAACCCGAATTGAGGTATCACTCTTATCGCCAGCAGGGGCTCTATCAGCAGCGACTCGATCACCACTGCGTCGATTTAATTCAGAGACTAATGTAACGGCCACCTCAGCCTGTGGTACGACCGTCTCTCGAATCGGCAATGACTCAGCAGGCACAAAGAAACCAAATCCCTCCCCCTCCACCAGCGCATCTTTTTTGACAGGGAGTGGCTCAAAAAAACCATAGCCATCATTCGTGGTTTCTTCAGGCTTAGTGATTTGCTCAAAGAAACCATAGGCTTCATCAGCAGACGTGGATTCCGATTTTTCCGCTGGCGTAAATAAACCATAGCCAGCATCTGACTCCTCACCCTCAGAGATAGAAATTCGCTCTGGGTTGATTAAAAACGATATTGAATCAAGAATGCTGGCACTCATTTGAGTGGAGTCGATGCGAAATCGCCATGGTCGTGCATTGTCGCCGTGCTCATAGTCGATAATTTCACCATGACTGGTTAACTCACGCAGCAGGGCGGCCATATCAAATTCATCGCCAGCCGCAATTTCAATTGAAATGCGTTCATTAGAAGATGCTGGATTATCTTCATTTGAAAATTGGGCTAATTCTCGGGTGACTTGCACGATGGCTTCCGCGTCCGCATCGCCTTGACCGCGATGAGCTGCCAACATGTCTTGGAGTACATCACCCGTTCGCAAGAACACATCTACCATCTCTGGACGCAATACAGTTTCATGCTTGCGAATTCGATCGAGTAGATTTTCAAGAATATGTGTTACTTCGGTTAAATCACTAAACCCAAATGTTGCCGCACCGCCCTTAATCGAATGCGCGGCACGAAAAATGGCGTTGAGTTCTTCAGCGTCTGGATTTGCGACATTCAATTTAAGCAACAAGGCCTCAAGACTTGCCAAATGCTCTGCTGCTTCATCAAAGAACACAGCAATAAACTGGCTCATATCAATTGTCATAGCCAACTCCTTACTGCGGGTGATCTAACCAATGACTTTACGGACGACTTCAAGCAATTTTTGCGGATCAAACGGTTTAACCAACCATCCCGTCGCCCCCACCGCACGACCTTGTTGCTTCATCGTATCGCTCGACTCGGTGGTCAGCATAAGGATTGGAGTGCTGGCATATTGAGGTAATGCACGAACAGTGCGAATCAGCGTCAAGCCATCCATACCTGGCATATTTTGATCGGTCAGAATTAAATCCACTTGCTGATTTTTTGCTTGAGTCACGCCCGCATTGCCATCTGCAGCTTCAACCACCTCATAACCAGCGCTTTTAAGCGTAAATGCGACCATTTGTCGAATTGAGGTTGAGTCATCCACCGTAAGTACTTTTTTAGCCATACTGCCCCCCTTAATACATAATCAATTTACCGAAACTTACTGCGCAGTGATTTTTAATTGATACTGGACTACTGAAACGAAAATGCAGAAACAATCGTTATATGCATTAATAATCTGCAGTTCGTACAATTGAAACTTCATTTACTATAGACAAGTTTACGATCCGCGCAGCAAAAGATTACGCGAACCGCAAAAAAGTACAGCTAAAGCCGACAAAATAGAAATAGGCTGATTCTAGAGCAATACAAAAATGCGCTTCATTAAGAAAAAAACAAGGGTATATCTATTTAAGCAGCATAAAATATAAACAGTACACACATACCCAACAAGGCATGATTAATGAATGGATAATTTATAGAGTGCACTCGGTACCACCCCATCCATGCGAATTAAAAACTGATCGAAATGAAGCAGCCAAAAAGTAAAAATGCCGCTTAACGTTAATTAGAGCGGCACTTAAAACAAGAAGATCAATGATTAGAGTTATGAATTACTCTGAGGTGCGTAATAAACTTCAACCTCATTACCAATTCCAATATAATTAACTCGCAAAGCCAACGCCTTAACTAAAGAGATTCCACGGCCAAATGAATACACGGGTTTAACATGCTCTGCATCACCATATGTTTCCGACCAATTAAACCCTGGCCCACTATCTTTTACGCGAATACGCAGAACCTCCTGCCCCCGCAATACGACCCCCATTAAGTCAATCTCAATATGCCCCTCTTGCAAAGCCAATAGGCGATGCATTCGTTCGGTCAAATAGTATTCCATACCATCGGGATCTTGTTTAATCTTTGAATCCATACCCAAAAGGCCATGATCAACGGCATTCAAAAACAGCTCCGTCAAAATCAAAAACACATCAGATTGCGAGCCAGCCAGTGATTTGATTTCCTTAACAAAGGTCATCATAAACGGAATCGTATTGAGATATTTTAGCTCTGACGCCGTGAGCACCAGATTATAGCGCCAACTATTCTCATTCCTAGCTGCAAAATCAGCCGTAAATGATTGACTCAAATCCGAAGACAGCACATTCGCAACACGATGCTCACGCTGAGCAATACAGCCAAATGTCGCCAGCACCAAAGAGACATCGTCGTGATGCTTCTCCTGCTTCAAAAAGGAAGCAAATTCATCCTGAAAAAACTCAATGGGCTTGTTATCGCTAGGCTTTTTCAATAAATTTAGCAACCGTTCAACACCAAACTCTTCACCTTGGACATTTCTTGCCTCTACCAAGCCATCCGAATATGCAACAACAAAGCCTGCGCCATTCGAATAAAAACGTTCCGGCGAAAAATCCATTGAATGCGACGGCACAATACCTAGCGGTAAGTTCTTTGAACGGCATTCGGAAATAACGTCGCCAAGCTCATTTAATAAAAATACCGTTGGCATTCCACCATTCCAAACCTCAATGCAACCTGTTGCCTCATCGATTGAAATTAAGGTTACGCAGACAAACCGCCCCACTGGAAGCACTTGACGAACTTTATCGTTCATCTCCAGCAAGATATCGGCAATCGCATACCCTTTTTCGGTCATGCTATAAAACGGTTGTGTCAGGGGAAGTACATTCAGGGCCGCGGTTAAGCCATGACCGATGCCATCAGCAAGCATAACGTGAAGCGCTCGACCTGGAGTTCGTGCAGAAGCGATTAAGTCGCCAGAAAGACTTTCAGCAGGGGACAACAAATACTGTAGTTGCGGATCAGATAAGCGCTCAGAGTTTACGAGTTGCTCCATCAAATGACGTACAACACGCTTTTCTTCTTCCGCATTCTCGTAGTAGTCAGCAAGTCGCTCTGACTGCTCTCGAACTTTTCGGTTAAGCTCTAAAGTCCTACCAAATGCCTTTAGTTTTGCTTCAAGCACCCGGAAATTGACAGGCTTATTGATGTAGTCATCAGCACCACGCTCTATGGCATCGGCCAAGGCATTTTCTTCACCAATTCCAGTTACGAAGACAATCGGCACCCATCGCTCACCGGACTCTTCTTTAATCAAAATTGCAGCTTCAGGGCCGGACATGACAGGCATCATCACATCCATAAGCACCAAATCTGGTTGTTCAAGACGACACTGCTCTACGGCCTCAAGTCCATTTCGAGCCAATACTGCACAATGACCCAATGCCTCAACGAAGCGCGAGATCAGTAGCAATATGGCCTCTGTATCGTCGACCACCAAGATTTTCATCTCACATTACCTAATTGTGAAAATCTTGCCAAAGCATGCAATTTCTAATACTTGTTTGACTGTATCTCGGCAATTCACAAGTGCTAAATTTTTACTCGCTGCTGAAATCTTTTCCTTCAAGAGCAATAACATCCCAAGCGCAGAGCTATCTAGATAGTTCACGTTTTGAAAATCGACCAATACCTCTTTGATCTCAGGATTTGCAATCAAGGTCTCGCACACCTGCCGAAACTCTCGATGCGCACTAAAGTCGAACTGCCCCGACAAAATTACACGACCAACATTACCCTCAATCTGCACGGTAGGTGTCATACGATTTAACCCTATTAACTTGTAGTAAATATTTTAGATATCGCTCTAGTACTCACTATTCAACTCACAGAATCAGCAAATAAAACGACTCCATTCACACCTTAGTTGCCGCTATCGCTAGTGGCAAGCAAATCTTAAAAGAACTCCCAAAATCAAGCCTAGATTCAACACTTATATCACCACCATACGATGTAACTAAGTTTCGTACAATCGCCAACCCTAAACCGGTACCGTCCTTGCGAGTGGTAAAAAAAGGCTCAAATAGACGATTCCTAACCTCATCAGACATACCACAGCCCTTATCTCGAACTTCTAACACAAGCACATCGGCAGTAACGACTACCTCACAAAAAACTGACTGACCAGAACTTGATGCATAGAGTGCATTTTCAAAAATATTTGCCAAACATCCAGAAAGCTCCCTTGCATTGACTTTTACCCACAAAGGATCCAACGTCTCTTTCACCGCCAAACTTACACCTTTTGACTCAAACTGTGGCAAAACGTGCTGCACCGCATCTTGAATCACAAAGCGAATATCTAAAACATCTGTCAACTGCTGTTGCCCACGCACAAATCTCAACATATTTTGAATCAAAGTTTCTAGGTGACGCAAACGATCAAGTGATTTTTGCGCAAATCGAATGCGATCGTGTTCAGATAAAATCTGTCGACTCAAGTGTCCGTTATACAAAAGGGCCGTCGCAAGCGGGGTTCTCAACTGGTGAGCAAGCCCAGCAGCCATCTCACCCATCGCAGCTAGCCGCTCATGTCGAGCTAATGCCCCTCGCATCTCGTGTGCCGCAGTAACATCATGAAGCAAAACTAAACGCACATGCTCTTCTGGCACATCGACTTCTTCAAACAAAAGATATGAACTCTGATCCCCAAACCGATACTCTGAAACACCTGGTTCAGAAGTCAACTGCATTTGCTCTTTGACAATCTGCGGCCATACCACATCACCCTCACAACGCAGTATCTGTTTTGCAGCCAAATTTTGAGCCAAGACACGGCCAGTTGAATCTAATTCAAGTACACCTGCAGGCAAGCGATCTAACAAAAGCCGCAAACGCCTCGACAATGCAGACTTCTCTTTAAACTCACTTAATAATTTGCCATTTGCTACTTCTAGCTGCTCAGTTAAGGTAGTCACCTGCCCTTGCAAGTCAGCGTAAGCTAAGGACAACTGCTCCGAGGCTGCAGTGAATAAAGCAAATGCTTCCTCTAAATTTCGCGGGTCAATCAAATCATCTTGTGAATTCATAGATAACTATCCTTGTTGCATTTACGAATATGGATTATAAAGATTTAACAACGATGGACTAAACATACAACTTACCCATCGACAGCAACCCTTTAAAAACAGCCACTTTGCAAAAAATATTGTTTAACCGCTGTATATTTGTAATCCTAGGCCGATAATGCATTATTCAATTCACCCTTAGCCGCTTGGAGTAGAGTCGTGTCAGACCTTCTAAAAAATATTGACGCCCGTACCAAATTGGCAGGGACCAACAAACTTGAGATTTTACTCTTCACTTTAGGCCTAGACCAAAGATCGGGCCGAAGAGAAACGTTCGGAATTAATGTATTCAAAGTTCGTGAAGTAATGCGAACCCCTGAAATCACGCAAGCGCCCGATATGCCTTCTTCTGTTGAAGGTATGGTCAGCTTACGTGGTGTTTTGGTCCCTGTCATCGACCTAGCAAAATACGCTGGTATTATCACAGACAGTAAACCTGAAATTATGGTTGTTTCAGAATACAACGGCCATACTCAAGGCTTTCTAGTTGAAGCAGTAGATACTATTTTGCGCCTTGACTGGTCTGTGATGCGGGTCCCCCCAGATATGCTGACTATGCAAATGGGCGGCTTAGTCACCGCGGTAACCGAACTTGATAGTGGCAAATTAGTAATGATGCTCGATGTCGAAAAAGTGCTTGCGGAAACAACTCAAAAGAGCAATACCATCGATACTGCTGCAGTCATCAGTGACGCAAGTATCAGCCACAAAACAGTATTTTTTGCCGATGACTCTTTAGTAGCACGAAGTCAAATTGAACAAACCCTTGATGCAATGAACGTTCACCACATGCATGCGATCAATGGCAAAAGAGCATGGGATGAACTGTTAAAACTAGCTAAGTCTGCAGAAGTACAAGGCAAAATGGTCAAAGATCTTGTTCACCTAGTTTTAACTGATGTAGAAATGCCTGAGATGGATGGCTATATGCTCACAAAACAGATCAAAAGTGATCCACGCTTTGTTGGGATTCCAGTGCTAATGCATTCGTCGCTATCTGGGCTATCTAACCAAAAACTCGGCCAATCCGTCGGTGTAGATGGGTATGTAGCGAAATTTGAGCCACATAAACTTTCAGAAAGCATCATGAATTTTTTGCGTCGCGAATAGACCAAAGCGCCAAAAGCACAAAGACGAGGTAACCCATGAGCAAGCCACCACAAGCAAACTTACTAGATACCGTAGATGCGCGCACTAAACTTGCGGGCTCCAACAAGATGGAAATCCTACTTTTCTCACTAGGAACTCGCGAAATTTTTGGTATCAATGTGTTTAAAGTTCGCGAAGTCTCTCAAACGCCAAAAATCACTAAAACACCAAACATGCCTCATGGTGTAGAAGGCGTTCTTTCTTTACGTGGCAATATCATCCCGGTCATTTCACTTGCCCGGTTTATTGCAACTAATGAGGAGCCGGCAAGTGATGCAACGAGCACAATGATTGTTACTGAATTCTCTAAGCACACTCAAGCGTTTCTAGTGCACGACGTCGATCGTATTATTCGTGTGGATTGGGACAAAGTCCGTGCTCCAGAAACTATGCTTGCAGGTAACCAAGCTCTTATTACTGCCATTACCGAATTACCTGATGGCAAGCTAGTATCCATTCTGGATGTTGAGCAAATTTTAGCTACCGTGATTGGTGAACCAATTATTCCAGACCTACCACCAACGACAATTCATCCTGAAACGTTCATGTTCTTCGTTGATGACTCTATGGTTGCACGAAAAGAAATCATCAGTGTTCTGGATAAAATCGGTATCAAATATCATCAAGCGAACAACGGCAAGGAAGCTTGGGATAAATTGCAAAATTTAGCAAATCGGGCTGTTCACGATGGCGAAAGTTTGCGAGACAAATTAAAATTAATATTAGTAGATGCTGAAATGCCAGAAATGGATGGATATGTTCTTACAAAGCACATTAAGTCCGACCATCGTTTTAAAGGTATTCCAGTGGTCATGCACTCATCATTGTCATCAAATGCAAATCGAGCAATGGGTGCCAGTGTAGGCGTAGATGCTTATGTTGCAAAATTTGATGCCCTGATTTTAGCTGACACGCTTTCCCCGATGTTGAGCAGCCAAAGCTAGTTCAACTCTTCGTTTATTTGTTGCACATTTATTTTGCGCGTTTATCAATAGTGATAGCGCTACTGGAGTTAAGTTATGGCAGATCAGAACATGCGTTTTCTCGTGGTGGATGACTTTTCCACTATGCGTCGCATCGTCCGGAATCTTCTAAAGGAGCTCGGATTCACCAATGTGGATGAAGCCGAAGATGGGCAAGTTGCGCTTCATAAGTTAAAAAATGGCCAGTTTGAATTCGTGGTTACAGATTGGAATATGCCAAATATGACAGGAATTGAATTGCTTAGGGCAATTCGTGCAGATGCTCAACTAAAGCATTTACCTGTTTTGATGGTTACCGCAGAAGCAAAAAAAGAAAATATCATTGAAGCCGCCACAGCAGGGGCAAGCGGTTATGTGGTCAAACCCTTTACTGCTGCCACACTAGATGAAAAGCTGAAGAAAATTTTTGCAAATATGGCGAAATAATTTTCAGCACCATAACACACGAAAGCAGGAGGCACTGTGAGCGATAATGCATTAAATAACGGGGACTCACCCGATCTTGAAGCACTGTTTGATAGCATAGTTCAGTCAAATTCTAGTGATGTAAGCACAACAGAATCTGAGTTGAAATCTACATCCGAGCATTCAGTGGCGATGGATGAACCAGCTAAATCAATGTTTTCACATATTGGGCAAATCACAAGAAAACTACATGACACGCTACGCGAACTAGGTTTGGATAAATCGCTGGAATCTGCTGCGGCTTCAATTCCAGATGCCAGAGATCGATTATCTTATGTTGCAACGATGACCGAGCAAGCAGCTGAGCGGACATTAAATGCACTCGATGTAGCAAAGCCCCTGCAAGACAATATCACTGAAAGCTCAAAACGCCTTTCAGCACAGTGGGATCAATTCTACAAGCACGAGCTTAGTATTGATGAATTCAAAAATTTAGTAGAGCGTACGCGAACTCATTTATCAACTACAGCTCAACAATCAGAACAAGTTAGCAGTCAAATGCTGGAAATTATGATGGCCCAAGACTTCCAAGATCTGACAGGGCAAGTTATTAAGCGGGTTCTCAGTATGGCAAAAGACATGGAAAGCCATTTGCTTGACTTCCTGCTGATGTTTAATCCACAAGGACCAACTAAAACCGATGATGCCAGCCTACTTAATGGGCCAGTAGTCAGCGTGGAAGGGCGTACAGATATTGTTACTAACCAAGAGCAAGTTGATGACTTGCTAGAAAGCCTCGGATTCTGAGATCTTTCTGCACACAAGGGGTACACCATGAGTGTTTTCGGCGGAATGGAAGACCTACTGCAGGACTTCTTGACAGAATCCTCAGAGCTCTTATCTGAGGTTGACAATAAACTTGTTGAGCTAGAAAAACGACCAGACGACAAGGCGCTTTTGAATGACATCTTTCGTGGATTTCACACCATCAAAGGTGGCGCTGGTTTTCTAAATGTCGACTCTATGGTTAGCTTATGCCACAGAACAGAAAATCTGTTTGATAAACTCCGTAATGCCGAACTCACTCTAGATCCTGAAATCATGGATGAAATACTTGCTGCTACCGGTGTGGTTCGCGAAATGTTTGGTGAAATGTCACAAGGCAGGCAGCCTGCACCTGCCGATCCTGCACTTTTGAAAGCACTAGATGATGTATTGGAGGGGAGAAAAGCAGACTCTCCTACAGTATCGGTTGGTACTCCAAATGCCCTCCCTGTTATGTCTGCTGTCGAATCACTGTCAACCTCAACCAAAACAGAGCCCGATTGGCCGAATTTATACAACGCCCTATTAGGTGAGACCACGCCTGCTCCTGTTCAAACGTTAATTCAGTCTGAATCAAAGGTAATTGAAGACGCTCAACCAGAACAAGTGGAAGAACCAATAACAGCGAGCCCATTCTTAGAGCCTATGCAAAGCCTAAAACCCGCGCCTGCGGCAACAAGTAATGTGCGAGCTCAAGCAAATACTCAACAGCTCGCAACCCAAGAAACAACAATTCGTATTGACACTGTACGACTAGACCAAGTTTTAAACTTATCAGGTGAAATTGGGTTAACAAAAAACCGTCTTACCACCCTACGTGCGGACATTATGTCCGGCAAGATGGATGGAGTAACGCTAAAAGCGCTTGATGAAGCAATCGGGCAGCTAGACCTACTGGTTGGCGACTTGCAAAATGCGGTGATGAAAACACGGATGCAACCAATTGGTCGCTTGTTCCAAAAATATCCTCGTTTAGCACGTGATTTAGCCCGTCAAATGGGCAAGGATGTGGAACTAGTCATTTCTGGTGAAGAAACAGAGCTAGATAAAACGATGCTTGAGGATTTAAATGATCCTTTAGTCCATTTGGTGCGCAACGCAGTAGACCATGGTGTTGAAACGACTGAAGAACGAATTGCAAGTGGCAAGCCTGCGAAAGCAGTAGTCGAACTAACCGCGACTCAAGTTGGAGACCATATTCGGATTGAGATTATTGACGATGGCCGCGGTATGCGTCCTGATGTAATTCGACGCAAAGCCATCGAAAAAGGCCTGATTGATATTGAAACGGCAAATAGCCTAGATGACAAACAAAGCTTGCAATTAATTTTCCTACCTGGCTTTTCGACTAAAGATCAGATTTCAAGCGTATCAGGTCGCGGTGTCGGAATGGATGTTGTAAAAACAAATATCCAAAAACTAAATGGCCGCGTTGACATTCAATCGACAGTTGCCGAAGGCTCTCGCTTCACGATTTCACTTCCACTAACCCTTGCCATATTGCCTGTACTCGTTGTTAAAGTCTGCGATCAACCATTTGCAGTCCCACTTGCAATGGTTCGAGAGATTATTACAATCCGACAAGAACAAGTACAAGAAGTCTCTGGTCGTGCAACTATTGTAGTACGTGACGAGATCTTATCAGTTCGCTCTTTAGCTCACCTGATTGGCTGGAATGAAGTTCAGCTTCCGCAGTTTGGTGTTTTAATGCAGTCTGCTGAACACTCTTTTATTTTAGCCGTGGATAGCTTTATTGGTAGAGATGATGTTGTCATTAAGCCACTACAGAACATTCGACCTAAAGGTGTTGCTGGCGCTACTTTATCTGGAGATGGTTCTATTGTTTTAGTGCTAGATATGGAAGACCTACTCGCGTCAGATACAGCAGATTCTGCTGCTATCAAAACATCTCGATTCATAGAGCAATTTACTTAATTAGTTATATATTTACAAATAACGAATAAACTTACTAGGAGCACGGCGTATACGCCGGTTAGCCATATATGACGCAAGAGCATGCTTTTATTGGACGCCAGCCTATTTTAAATCGGCAACAACAGATTATTGGATACGAACTCTTATTTCGTCTCAATAAAGAATCTGTATCTGCTGAGTTCTCAAGTGATATGCAAGCAGGTACAAATGTCCTTGTAAACACGATTTCTAATATGGGTACAGACTGGCTTGTCGGAAGCAAGTTAGCATTCATTAATGTTGCAGAATCAATGCTAGAAAGTAATTTTCTAGAGTTATTACAGCCGCAGCGAGTTGTATTAGAAATTGTTGAATCTACGCAACCTAGTGCAGAGTTATTAAATCGACTAAAAGATTTAAGGTCTCAAGGTTTTGGAATCGCTCTTGATGATTTTATTTTAACGCCACAAACAGCGCCAATGATTGAGTTTGCTAATTATATTAAATTAGACATTCAACAGTTAGGAATGGCTCAGGTACCTGCTCTATCAAAAGAGCTACGTCGTCACCCAATTCTTCAAGTTGCAGAGAAAGTTGAAACAAAAGATGAATTCAAACAGTGCCTAGATATTGGGATGGATTGTTTCCAAGGTTACTATTTTGCGCACCCAGAAACACTATCAGCCAAAGTAATCAACCCAGGGTATGCAAACATATTGCAGCTACTCAATATGCTTCGAAATAATGCAGAAATCCGCGACATTGAAAATGCACTCAAACGAGACGTAGCACTCTCTTTTAAATTATTACGCTACATCAACTCCGCTGGTTTTGGTTTATCTTGTGAAATCCAGTCATTTAGACATGCCGTGACTATACTGGGCTATCAAAAGCTATATCGCTGGTTGACACTATTGCTTGTAACTGCCGGTGCCGAAACAGGAAGTCCACCCGCACTTCTAAAAACAGCTGTTACGCGTGGTCGGCTTGTTGAATTGCTAGGTGGTCATTTACTCGACGGTCAAGACAAAGATAATTTGTTTATTGTCGGCATGTTCTCTTTGCTCGATGTACTCCTTGATATGCCTATGGATAAAATCTTAGAGACCTTAATTCTACCTGAATCCGTCAGCGATGCTTTAATGGAGCATAGCGGTATCTATGGTCCATTCTTAGAGCTTGCTGAGGCTTGTGAAGACCCAGAGATGTCTGAAGTTCCTCGCTTATGTGAGCAATTACAAATAACACCAGACATGCTAAACCGTTCACATGTGCAAGCTCTAAATTGGGTTGAAGAATTAGGTGTTTAAGTGAATCGCACCGGGTTTCGCGGCGGCTCCAATTCTTGAGAGAATGGCGCTATGAAGAAATCAACTCACTTTTCCCCCGAAGTCCGCGAACGGGCTGTTCGCATGGTCATTGAGCACCTTGCCGAATATCCATCTGAATGGGCAACCCTCGTTTCAATTGCCAGCAAAATAGGCTGCACGCCAGAAACGCTGCGCACATGGTGCTGTCGGCAAGGTGGCGATACCGTTCAAGCCAACAAAAATTCAGCAGAGAACGAACGCATTAAAGCGCTAGAACGCGAAGTGCGCGAACTTAAAAAAGCCAACGAAATTCTGCGACTGGCCAGCGCGTATTTCGCACAGGCGGAGCTCGACCGCCGCTTGAAATCGTAAGAGGATTCATCGATACCCACCGTGAGCAGCACGGGGTCGAGCCGATCTGCAAGCTATTACAGGTCGCCCCGTCAGCCTATCGACGTTACGCCGCTCGGCTGCGCAATCCAGCTTTGCGTTGTCAGCGTACCATTCGTGATGAGCAACTGAGCGGTGAAATTGAGCGTGTCTGGCAATTGAATCATCAGGTGTACGGTGCGGTAAAAGTATGGCGGCAGCTCAAGCGAGATGGACATACTGTGGCGCGCTGTACCGTTGAACGCTTGATGCGAAGCCTCGGTTTACGCGGCGTATCGCGTGGCAAAGCGGTGCGAACGACACGTCCCGATCCTGCCGTTGCTTGCCCCCGCGATCATGTAAATCGTCAATTCGTAGCCGAACGACCGAATCAACTCTGGGTGTCGGATTTTACCTACGTGTCGACTTGGCAAGGCTTTGTCTATGTAGCTTTTGTGATCGATGTTTTTGCTCGTTATATCGTGGGCTGGCGAGTGAGCCGCAACATGCAAACCGAGTTTGTGCTGGATGCGTTGGAGCAAGCCCTTTGGGCGCGACAGCCAGAGCGTGAGGCGTTGATTCATCACAGCGACCGAGGTTCGCAATATGTTTCGATTCGCTACACCGAACGATTGACTGAAGCTGGCATCGAGCCATCAGTGGGTACAACTGGCGATAGTTACGACAATGCATTAGCGGAGACGATTAACGGACTCTACAAAACAGAAGTGATTCACCGTTTGGGACCTTGGAAAAGTCTAGAATCTGTGGAGCTAGCGACATTGGAATGGGTTTCGTGGTTCAATCACCATCGTTTGCTTGGGTCGATTGGCCACATTCCACCCGCGGAAGCAGAGGCAAACTATTATCGTAATCAAAGCGAGCAGGCCGTGTTGGTCTGACTCAAACCAAACAGCCTCCGCGAAACTCGGTGCGATTCAGCTTGCTCTTACTTTGTCAGAGCGGGAGGATCTCGTGGAATTTCTGCTGGGCAGTCATTCAGGTGCATTGCTGAGTACATTCAGCGTGCGGTATCTACAGTGAGTCGCGAGGTTAATCGTAATGGTGGGCGCGAGGGGCCAATATTGCCGATCAACGAGCGTGGGATTTTGCCACTCGTCCCAAACAATGCCGACTTGCTACTAATTCAACATTACAAAGCATTGTCGCCGAGAAATTACAGTTGGACTGGGCACCTCAGCAAATTGCGGGTTGGCTTAAACGTCAGTACCCTCAAAACACAGATCTGCAAATATCGCATGAAACGATCTATCGTAGCTTGTACATCCAAGCAAGAGCTGTGCTGAAAAAGGAATTAATCAAACACCTCCGATCTCGTAGGGTCATGAGGCGCTCAAAATATGCCTCATCCGAGGAGTCCTCTAGGACCAGCATTACTCGTCTTGTGTCGATTAAAGATCGGCCTGCTGAAGTAGAAACTAGACTTGTTGCTGGGCACTGGGAAGGCGATTTAATTTCAGGATCTAAGAACTCTCATATTGCGACGTTAGTCGAACGACATTCTAGGTTTACAATGCTGATTCAAATCGATGGGAAGGATACGAAAAGTGTCGTGTCCGCACTGACCCGTCAGGTTTTAGCTTTACCGAAGACACTGCGTAAAACGCTCACCTGGGATCGTGGTGGTGAGCTAGCTGACCATGAATCATTTCATGCCTCGACAGAGATGGCGGTTTACTTCTGCGATCCACAAAGCCCATGGCAGCGCGGAAGTAATGAGAATACCAATCGGTTGTTACGTCAGTACTTTCCCAAAGGCACTGATTTATCTGGGTACTCACAGCAATACCTAGACAAGGTTGCGCAAAAACTGAATCAACGCCCGAGAAAGGTTTTAGGATATATTTCGGCCGCTGAGAAATTGGCTCACGCGTTGCAATGACCGGTTGAACTCACCGTGGCCTTTTTTAAAATATCACGCTCCATTTTGGTCTCTGCCAATTCTTTGCGCAGTTGCTTTAATTCAGCGGTGAGCTCGGTGACGTTGAGCGATTCAGGCGGCTGAGCCAGATGCGCTTTACGTGCTTGTGTATTCCATGAAGCTAAAGTGCCGACGGACATATTGAGCCGCTGAGCAGCCTGCGCCACGGACATGCCTTGTTCGCTGACGAGCTTGAGCGCTTCACTTCTAAATTCGGGTGTGTAACGTTGATTTCTTTTTTACTCATTACGGCCTCCTGTTGGCTCGATTTTACCAAACAGGCGTGTCCACCCAACTCAGGCTACCTCTCCTAATTGCTTACGAGTTGGAGCATAACACCTCTAATCAGGTGGCCAAATTCAGTGTGCCACTACATACCTCATTTCCAGCACACAGCAAAAAGCCCGACTCTTTCGAATCGGGCTCTTCTTTAGGGAAGTCTGGCAATGACCTACTTTCACACGGGCAATCCGCACTATCATCGGCGCTGAGGTGTTTCACTGTCCTGTTCGGGATGGGAAGGAGTGGGACCACCTCGCTATGGTCGCCAGACATTAAACTGTCTGGTGCGGTGAGTTTTCTCACCACACTTTGAATTATCGCATTCAGCTGCACTATTTCTAGTAACACGCCTACAGCGCTAACTCACAAATCAATAGAAGAAGTAATTATACTACACTTTCCAACCACACTGTCTCAGTATTTATCTTTCGTATCATGCACTTACGTACACTCTACTTTCTTTGGGTTGACTATATCTTCGTCGCATTACGCGTCTCAGGTTATAGGATCAAGCCTCACGAGCAATTAGTATTGGTTAGCTTAACGCATTACTGCGCTTCCACACCCAACCTATCAACGTCCTGGTCTCGAACGACTCTTTAGAGGATTTAAAACCCTAGGGAAATCTCATCTTGAGGCAAGTTTCGCGCTTAGATGCTTTCAGCGCTTATCTCTTCCCGACTTAGCTACCCGGCAATGCCACTGGCGTGACAACCGGTACACCAGAGGTCAGTCCACTCCGGTCCTCTCGTACTAGGAGCAGCCCCCCTCAAATTTCCAACGCCCACTGCAGATAGGGACCAAACTGTCTCACGACGTTTTGAACCCAGCTCACGTACCACTTTAAATGGCGAACAGCCATACCCTTGGGACCGGCTACAGCCCCAGGATGTGATGAGCCGACATCGAGGTGCCAAACTCCGCCGTCGATGTGAACTCTTGGGCGGAATCAGCCTGTTATCCCCGGAGTACCTTTTATCCGTTGAGCGATGGCCCTTCCATACAGAACCACCGGATCACTATGTCCTGCTTTCGCACCTGCTCGACTTGTCGGTCTCGCAGTTAAGCCGCCTTTTGCCATTACACTATCAGTACGATGTCCGACCGTACCTAGGCGACCTTCGAGCTCCTCCGTTACAATTTGGGAGGAGACCGCCCCAGTCAAACTGCCTACCATGCACGGTCCCCGATCCGGATAACGGACCAAGGTTAGAACCTCAAAGGGGTCAGGGTGGTATTTCAAGGACGGCTCCACTGAAACTAGCGTCTCAGCTTCAAAGCCTCCCACCTATCCTACACAAACCACTTCAAAGTCCAATGCAAAGCTACAGTAAAGGTTCACGGGGTCTTTCCGTCTAGCAGCGGGGAGATTGCATCTTCACAAACACTTCAACTTCGCTGAGTCTCGGGAGGAGACAGTAGGGCCATCGTTACGCCATTCGTGCGGGTCGGAACTTACCCGACAAGGAATTTCGCTACCTTAGGACCGTTATAGTTACGGCCGCCGTTTACTGGGACTTCAATCAAGAGCTTGCACCCCATCATTTAATCTTCCAGCACCGGGCAGGCGTCACACCCTATACATCCACTTTCGTGTTGGCAGAGTGCTGTGTTTTTGATAAACAGTCGCAGCCCCCATTTCTCTGCGGCCTTATATAGCTCCAAACGCAAGGTTCTTCACCTATAAGGCACACCTTCTCCCGAAGTTACGGTGTTAATTTGCCGAGTTCCTTCTCCCGAGTTCTCTCAAGCACCTTAGAATACTCTTCCTACCCACCTGTGTCGGTTTGCGGTACGGTTCAATATAAGCTGAAGCTTAGTGGCTTTTCTTGGAAGCAGGGTATCAGTTACTTCATCACCTAAGTGAATCGTCATCATGCCTCAGCGTTAAGACCCCCCGGATTTGCCTAAGGGATCCGCCTACACACTTAAACCAACTATTCCAACAGTTGGCTAACCTAACCTTCTCCGTCCCCACATCGCACTTATATCAAGTACAGGAATATTAACCTGTTTCCCATCGACTACGCATTTCTGCCTCGCCTTAGGGGCCGACTCACCCTGCGCCGATGAACGTTGCGCAGGAAACCTTGGGTTTTCGGTGAGGGAGCTTTTCACTCCCTTTATCGCTACTCATGTCAGCATTCGCACTTCTGATACCTCCAGCATCCTTCTCAAGACACCTTCACAGGCTTACAGAACGCTCCTCTACCATATGCCATAAATGGTCATATCCGCGTCTTCGGTTATCAATTTGAGCCCCGTTACATCTTCCGCGCAGGACGACTCGACCAGTGAGCTATTACGCTTTCTTTAAATGATGGCTGCTTCTAAGCCAACATCCTGGCTGTCTGTGCCTTCCCACCTCGTTTTCCACTTAATTGATCATTTGGGACCTTAGACGGCGGTCTGGGTTGTTTCCCTCTTGACCCAGGACGTTAGCACCCCAGGTCTGTCTCCCATGCTCGCACTTGACGGTATTCAGAGTTTGCCATGGTTTGGTAAGTCGCGATGACCCCCTAGCCATAACAGTGCTTTACCCCCGTCAGTGATACATGAGGCACTACCTAAATAGTTTTCGAGGAGAACCAGCTATTTCCAAGTTTGTTTAGCCTTTCACCCCTATCCACAGCTCATCCCCTAACTTTGCAACGTTAGTGGGTTCGGACCTCCAGTGCGTGTTACCGCACCTTCATCCTGGCCATGGATAGATCACTTGGTTTCGGGTCTACGCCCAGCAACTATGCGCCCTATTCGGACTCGGTTTCCCTACGCCTCCCCTATTCGGTTAAGCTTGCTACTGAACGTAAGTCGCTGACCCATTATACAAAAGGTACGCAGTCACCCCATTTTTCAAGGGCTCCCACTGTTTGTATGCATCCGGTTTCAGGTTCTATTTCACTCCCCTCCCGGGGTTCTTTTCGCCTTTCCCTCACGGTACTGGTTCACTATCGGTCGATGATGAGTATTTAGCCTTGGAGGATGGTCCCCCCATCTTCAAACAGGATTTCTCGTGTCCCGCCCTACTTCTCGTACGCTTAGTACCACAATTGACTTTTCATATACGGGACTATCACCCACTATGGTTGGACTTTCCATTCCATTCTATTAAGTCTACTGCTATCACGTACAGGCTCTTCCCATTTCGCTCGCCACTACTTTGGGAATCTCGGTTGATTTCTTTTCCTCCGGTTACTTAGATGTTTCAGTTCACCGGGTTCGCTCTACTAGACCTATGTATTCAGTCTAGAGTGACCCAAAAGGGCCGGGTTTCCCCATTCGGAAATCGTGGGATCAAAGCACTTTGCCAGCTCCCCCACGCTTATCGCAGGCTATCACGTCCTTCGTCGCCTATCATCGCCAAGGCATCCACCAGATGCACTTATTCGCTTGATCCTATAACCTCAAACACGTAAACGTATTTCAAGTTACTGAAATCGTATTTGCGACTTGCAAGTGAGTTCTCATTTCACTTGCGGTTCAATCAAACTGGCATGAGACCAATTCAACTGAACAGATACAATCAACCCAATATATTTACTTTGAAATCAAATTTATCCATCACTGCAAGCAGTAATCTCTAAATCTAATTCCACAACAATGTTTATTGGAATTAATTACTTCTTCTATTTTGTTAAAGATCGATATTTCAATTCACTTTCGTGAATCATTCTAATTTTAGAAACCAGAATAAAATACACTGCACAATACATCGTGCAATCCATAGAATTCTATTTTCTACTAGGTAGTTCCAGACCAAACTAATGGTGGAGGCTAACGGACTCGAACCGTTCACCCCCTGCTTGCAAAGCAGGTGCTCTACCAGATGAGCTAAGCCCCCAACTAAGGTGGTGGGTCAGATAGGAATCGAACCTATGACCCCCGCGTTATCAACACGGTGCTCTAACCAACTGAGCTACTGACCCATATCGTTGTCATCTCAATTCAGATTATTCATCTCAATCAATCCGACATTCTTCAAATCTACAGCCGATGAGTGTGAGTACTTAATTTGTTCGTCTTTCTCTTGAAAGGAGGTGATCCAGCCGCAGGTTCCCCTACGGCTACCTTGTTACGACTTCACCCCAGTCATGAATCCCACCGTGGTAAGCGGCCTCCTTGCGGTTAGCCTACCTACTTCTGGTGAAACCCACTCCCATGGTGTGACGGGCGGTGTGTACAAGGCCCGGGAACGTATTCACCGCGACATGCTGATCCGCGATTACTAGCGATTCCGACTTCATGCACTCGAGTTGCAGAGTGCAATCCGGACTACGATCGGTTTTGTGAGATTGGCACCCCCTCGCGGGTTAGCGACCCTCTGTACCGACCATTGTATGACGTGTGAAGCCCTGGTCATAAGGGCCATGAGGACTTGACGTCATCCCCACCTTCCTCCGGTTTGTCACCGGCAGTCCCATTAAAGTGCTCAACTAAATGTTAGCAACTAATGGCAAGGGTTGCGCTCGTTGCGGGACTTAACCCAACATCTCACGACACGAGCTGACGACAGCCATGCAGCACCTGTGTTACGGTTCCCGAAGGCACTCCTCTATCTCTAAAGGATTCCGTACATGTCAAGACCAGGTAAGGTTTTTCGCGTTGCATCGAATTAATCCACATCATCCACCGCTTGTGCGGGCCCCCGTCAATTCCTTTGAGTTTTAGTCTTGCGACCGTACTCCCCAGGCGGTCTACTTCACGCGTTAGCTGCGTTACTAAGCTCCGAAAAGCCCAACAACTAGTAGACATCGTTTAGGGCGTGGACTACCAGGGTATCTAATCCTGTTTGCTCCCCACGCTTTCGTCCATGAGTGTCAGTATTAGGCCAGGGGGTTGCCTTCGCCATCGGTGTTCCTCCACATCTCTACGCATTTCACTGCTACACGTGGAATTCCACCCCCCTCTCCCATACTCTAGCGAGACAGTCATAAACGCAATTCCTAGGTTGAGCCCAGGGATTTCACGTCTATCTTATCAAGCCACCTGCGGACGCTTTACGCCCAGTAATTCCGATTAACGCTTGGACCCTACGTATTACCGCGGCTGCTGGCACGTAGTTAGCCGGTCCTTATTCTTCGGGTACTGTCATCCCCAGTAGTTATTAGCCACTAGGATTTCCTCCCCGACAAAAGCGCTTTACAACCCGAAGGCCTTCTTCACGCACGCGGCATTGCTGGATCAGGCTTTCGCCCATTGTCCAAGATTCCCCACTGCTGCCTCCCGTAGGAGTCTGGACCGTGTCTCAGTTCCAGTGTGGCGGATCGTCCTCTAAGACCCGCTACTGATCGTTGCCTTGGTAGGCCTTTACCCTACCAACTAGCTAATCAGCCATCGGCTGCTCCAATAACGTGAGGCCTTGCGGTCCCCCACTTTCCCCCTCAGGGCGTATGCGGTATTAGCACTCCTTTCGAAGCGTTATCCCCCATTACTGGGTACATTCCGATGTATTACTCACCCGTTCGCCACTCGTCAGCGGTGCAAGCACCCTGTTACCGTTCGACTTGCATGTGTAAAGCATGCCGCCAGCGTTCAATCTGAGCCAGGATCAAACTCTTTCGTTTAATCTCTGTGCTAATTTTGTACTACTTGGCTTGCGCTCAAAACTTAAAGCGCCTCGATGTAAACATCGAGTTATTTCTCATTTGTGAATGCAAGCACTTGTTTGACTTGCAAATCAAGCACTCACACTCATCGGCTGTATTTTGTTAAAGATCAGTGGCTTAGACACCGAAACTTGCTTTAGAACCGCTTGTTTCGTTTGCTGTGTCAGCAGCAGAGAGGCCGAACTATACCCACGCCCCGCAGACACGTCAACACCTACCGACAAAGAAAATGGACAGAAGGCGATAAGTTGTTGATTTACATAGAAACCAACTTCACACAAAACTGAAGCAAAACTACAAAACCCAAAAGGCGCTTGCGCGTCTTTTGGGTTTATAGATGAGAGATTCTTATCAAAAAATGAAAACAGAAGCCAAAACCAGACAGTCCAAGCTCAAAATGGCAACCAAATCGCATTATATATATCTATATATCCCGCAATCTCTGTACAGCAACTCTTGATTCCCCTTGTTTCGCCCCTATGTTGTTTCAAACAATCAACTATATGGGCCGCGTGCCTCTGGAGTCTTATATGGCCAAAGTAGTAATGTATAGCACTGGCTATTGCCCTTATTGCGATCGGGCTGAGCGCTTGTTACAGCATAAAGGTGTTACTGATTTAGAAAAGATTCGTGTCGACCTCGACCCTAGCCAACGCGAAGTGATGGCCTCTCGTGGGCAACGCACCGTACCGCAAATCTATATTGATGATTTTCATGTAGGTGGTTTTGATGATTTAGCTGCACTCGATCGTGCCGGTAAACTTGATCCACTACTTAACAAATAGTACACAGTCGGTGGCATCAAAGCAGGAAACTATGCGATGATTTCAGCCGAACCTATTTAGAGTTCTTTTTATATAACAACCGCATCAATTAAGGGATGGATCATGAGTGAAGAAAACCAAGCAGTTGCAGCAGAAGAATCACAACAGCCAGTATTTGCCGTACAAAAATTGTACGTAACTGATATTTCTCTTGAGTCACCAAGTGCACCGAATGCATTTATGGAACAAGAGCAGCCAGAATTCAATATTCAATTCCGCAACCAAGCTCGCGGTTTTGACAATGGCTTCTTTGAAGCCAGCCTGACTGTGACTGCCACTGCAAAAACAGAAGACAAAACCATCTTCTTGGTTGAAGTAACTCAAGCTGGTTTATTCCAAATCGAAAACGTTCCTGAATCTGAAATGGATCCATTGCTTGGCATCGGTTGCCCTAGCATCTTGTTCCCATACTTGCGTGAAGCCGTTTCTGATTTGACGACCCGTGCTGGCTTCCCACCTCTCCTGTTGCAGCCTATCAATTTCGAAGGCATCTATATGCAACAACGTCAGCAAGCTGCTGAACAAGCCGCGAATGCACAAACCACTCATTAATTGGCAGGCGCTTTTGGCGCCGAGTCAACGAGTGATTGCCATGAGCCTACTTGCCGCATTGGCAAGTGGCGCTCAGGCGGTTGAATATCGCTCCACAGCACGTCACGGCGTCATATTTTACGATACTCCTGCCGACACATCGGCTAAACGCTTTATTCTGAGCGCTAATATTCCGTTCGAAGTGATGAGCGAACAAGGTGACTGGGTTCGCGTTCGTGACCGCGACGGTACACTGAGCTGGATTAAAAAGTCGGATGTCAGCACTCGCCGCTTTGTGCAAGTCAATCGCCTTAGCGATGTACGCCAATCGGCCGATAGTAATGCCCCTACATTGTTTAAAGTAGAACGTAATGTGCTGCTGGAACGCCTCGATGCCAGCAACACGGGCTGGATCAAAGTCAAACATCGCGATGGCCAAAGTGGCTACATTCGTATCGAAGACGTTTGGGGCGCTTAATTGCGCTCGCTACTTCGCAAAAACCTCACGAGGAACACACATTGAAACTCGCCGTTTTAGGTGCTGGCGCATGGGGAACCGCGCTCGCCATTCGTTTTGCTGATCGTCAAACTGTCAGCCTTTGGTCACGTGAAGCCGAACAAGTTGCCCAGATGCAAGCCACTGGCAGCAATGAGCGCTACCTCGCTAATGCTCCCTTCCCGAGCAATCTCACCGTCACCGCCTCACTTGCCGACGCCATCGCCGATGCTGGATTGATTTTGATTGTGACGCCGATGGCAGGATTGCGCAGCACACTGAAAGCGTTGCGCGAACTCGGTAGCACTGCGCCCGTACTTTGGGCGTGTAAAGGCCTTGAAGCCGGAACGATGAAATTGCCGCACCAAGTCGCGCAAGAAGAAATGGACGATGCAATCCCACGCGGCATGTTATCTGGCCCAAGTTTTGCGCAAGAAGTCGCCAAAGGCCTACCTGCGGCGGTTACGATTGCCTCCAGCGACGCTGATTTTGCCCAGCAAGTGGTACACGATTTAAATACGAGCGTGTTGCGCCTCTATGCCAGCGACGATTTGATTGGCGTTGAAATCGGCGCGGCGGTGAAAAACGTCATGGCGATTGCCGCTGGCGTGGCTGATGGGTTGAACCTTGGCCTGAATGCCCGCGCCGCACTACTCACGCGTGGTCTCGCTGAAATGGCGCGCTTCTCGACTGCGCTCGGCGGTAAAGCCGAAACGATGATGGGCTTGGCGGGGATTGGCGATTTGATGCTGACTGCAACCGGCGATTTATCGCGTAACCGCCGTGTTGGACTCTTGCTCGCGCAAGGTTTAAATCTGGACGAAGTCTTAAAAAACCTCGGCCACGTCGCCGAAGGCGTACCGACTGCACGTGAAGTAGTGAGCCAAGCCGCCGCGCTGAATATAGAAATGCCAATCAGCCGCGCCGTTTGCCAAGTACTGTTTGAAAACGTTCCGGTCAGCGAAATCATCACCGACCTGATGGGCCGCAGCCCGAAGATGGAAACGATGCAGTAAGGGTATTTAACTCTAGTCATTTATGCATAAGGGCTCTATTACAATACACATGAAAAAGCCACTCTATTGAGTGGCTTTTTCATTCGAAGATAAACGCACACCAAAGCAAGCATTTTTGTAGGTTGGTGCTGAGCTTGCGAAGCCCTACATTCAAGGTACACGTTGGGCTGCACTTCGTTTAGTCCAACCCACCAAGCGGTCGAAAATGATCTAGCAGGTTCGCAATTAATGAAAACAGATGAATATATAGTGCATAGATCAGGCCAGCCCCAACACCTAAGAATACACACATAATCAGCCTAGTCATTGGATCCATACCTGAAATATTGTCTGTTCCACTAAATACGCTGGGCGTCACCAAATGAACAAATGCCACAACACTTGGGGCAGTCGGAATTAAGGCTAGGCGGTAAACCCAATTAGATTTACGTATAAACCAACGCCGAAAAATGTGCATAGCTTTTGTACTAAGCATTATTTTTCAAGTCTCGCTTATTCAGAAACTCTGATCTCACTGAATAATCCCGCCACCCAAGCAAACCTCATCTTTATACAACACCATCGATTGTCCCGGTGTCATCGCCCATTGTGGTTCATCGAACACCAGCTTCACGCCGCCGTCGACATAGCTCAGCGTACATGCAGCGTCTTGCTGGCGGTAACGCGTTTTGGCGGTGTAGCGCCCTTCCGCTGGCGTTTCGCCCAAAATCCATGAGCAATCTTGCGCGATCATCGTGTTATTCAGTAGCAACGGATGATCGTGGCCTTGCACTACCAGCAGCTCATTGGTTTCCAGATTCTTGCCCGCAACAAACCATGGCTCGGTATTGCCTTTGGTGCCGCCAATGCCAAGGCCGCCGCGTTGGCCGAGCGTGTGGTACATCAGGCCTTGGTGCTCGCCCATCACTTTGCCTTCCGGCGTGACCATTTTGCCCGGCGTTTTCGGCAAATAACGATTCAAAAATTCGCGAAATGGACGCTCGCCGATAAAGCAAATGCCAGTGGAATCTTTTTTCTTCGCATTCGGCAAATTAATTTGCTCGGCAATCACGCGCACTTCTGTTTTTTGCAAATCACCCAGCGGGAACACCGCGTGGGATATTTGTTCTTGGCTTAAGCGATAAAGGAAATACGTTTGATCTTTGCTTTGATCGGCTGCGCGCAGCATTTCGGTGCGCCCGTCGGCACGCAAGCGTGTTTTCGCGTAATGGCCAGTCGCCAATTTCGCGCCGCCGAGCTTAATCGCAAACTCCAAAAACGATTTAAATTTGATTTCGCTATTACACAAAATATCGGGATTCGGCGTGCGGCCAGCCGAGTATTCAGCAAGGAAATGCGCGAACACGCGGTCTTTGTATTCGGTCGCAAAATTGACCAGCTCGATGTCGATCTCCAGCAAGTCGGCGACCGCAATCGCGTCCATGCTGTCTTCTTTGATCGAGCAATATTCGTCGCTATTGTCGTCTTCCCAGTTTTGCATAAACACGCCGTGCACTTCATGCCCCGCCGCTTTGAGTAAATGCGCGGCGACTGAGGAATCTACGCCCCCCGACAATCCAATTACAATTTTGCTCATTTCACTAATCCATCGAACTTTTGAACTTCATCGAACATCTGTAAAATCGCCAGCGGATAAGATTTACCCGCCAAATAATCATCCACACACGCCAAAATCAGCGGGCTGCGATGCTGTTCCGCCCGCGCAACCAGCTCATCGCGCGTCAACCACACTGCAGCCTCGATGCCTTCATCCGCCAAGCCCAGCACCAGCGATTCATCATGCTCACCCAGCTCGCCAGTAAAGGCAAAGCGCAAATACGTTAAATCCGTTCCCGGCACCGTCCATTGATACAGGCCTTGAAACGCGGTTGGCGTAAAGTGATAAGCTGTTTCTTCACGAGTTTCGCGCGCGCAAGCAGCGACAATCGACTCACCAAATTCAACATGCCCAGCAGGTTGATTGAGTTTGAGCTCGCCGTTAATACGCTCTTCGACCATTAAAAAACGGCCATCGCGCTCAATCACCGCCGCAACGGTGGCATTGGGTTTCCACATGGTGTGTCAATTTGAAATAGATTGGATTGGCTGATTTTACCTGAACGCAGCGTCACTTGGGGTTTGGTACAACATCAACACAATGTCTAGATAGGCGCGATATCTATAGGTATACAAACATAGTAATTATTTAACAATAGCTACAGTCATATACCCACAGAAATACGGCAATGTTCAGATTAGGTGTTGATGATTTTAAGTGCCTGCGGCACGGTGTTTTACAATCGCAACCCGCGATGGGGACTTACTTTTCTTGCTTCGCCAAGAAAAGTAAGCAAAAGAAGGCGACCCATATATCTGCACCGACTTCGTCGGTTTGATATGAGGGGTTTTAAAACCCCAACTCGACGAGTGCGAAACGATATCAACACCAAATCTGAACATAACCAGAAATACAATTTTAAACCATGGCATGCGAGCGAGAAAAGCTCACCCGATTACGTCATCAAGCCCATTCCAGCAGTGCTTTCTGAAGTAATTCAGGGCGGATGGGTTTAGTGAGGAAATCATCCATACCCGCATCCACGCAACGCTGCCGGTCTTCGGTCATAGCATTGGCCGTTAGCGCGATAATCGGCGTACGCGCTGATGCGCTTTGCTCTATCGAACGAATGCGTCGCGTGGCTTCTAAGCCATCCATTTCTGGCATTTGCATATCCATCAGCACGAGATCAACGGTTTGTTGGGCCATAATTTCCAAAGCGATCTGCCCATTATCAGCGCAAATCACGGTGTGGCCTTGGCTTTCCAGCAATCGTTTGGCAACCAGTTGATTGAATGGATTATCTTCGGCCAACAAAATACGCAGTGGGTTTGGCGCGGGTACTCTGATCGGCGTTGCAGTCACTGCGACGGGCGCAGCAAGCTGTGGCCACAATAATTCAAACTGAAACGTCGAGCCAGCCTCCGCATTGGCCGTTGCGGTCAGCTCGCCCCCCATATTGCGCACCAAACGCCGCGCAATCGTCAAGCCCAAACCCGTCCCCCCATACGCGCGAGTGAGAGAGTTATCGGCCTGCACAAAAGCTTCAAAAATATGCGGTAGGCGCTCGGCGGAAATACCAATCCCAGTATCATGCACCGCAATCTGTAATTGACACGACGACCCCGTCGATTGAGCAATCACGTCTAACTGCACATAACCTTGCTGGGTAAATTTAATCGCATTGCCTAGTAAATTCACCAACACTTGCCGCAAGCGTAGCGCATCGCCTAGCAAATAGAGATCTTGCTCGCCTTGGTAATTCAGCACCAAGCCGATGCTTTTATTTTGCGCTGCTGCGCGAAACATTTGCCGCATTTCCTGCAACAAATCCAATAAATGAAAAGAGCTAGCGACAATATCGAGACAATCGGCTTCGATTTTCGACAGATCCAGCACATCATTGACCAGCGCCAGCAGTAGATCAGAGGAATGGCTAATCACTTCGACGCTTTCTTGCTGATTGGGCAATAAGGGTGTTTGCTCAAGCAAATGCGCCATCCCCACAATGGCATTCATCGGCGTGCGGATTTCATGGCTCACATTGGCAATGAATTCACTTTTGGCGCGATTCGCTTGCTCAGCAGCATTACGCGCCTGTGCTAATTCTTCGGCCAAGCGAGTTTGGTTTAATTCGAGCACCAAACTTTCTACAACCGTCTCGTGATAAATCTGAGTGCTTTTTAACTGGATTATGAAAAAGAAAAGCGCCATTCCCGCCAGCGTTAAATCAAGCGGCGAATGATTGAATAGGCCATTCAACATCATCGGTAAACTGACCGCAAAGGAATAGGTCCGCATCACCGACGTAATGGTGCCTAAAACGGGCATAGAGCCAACGGCGAGTGCCGTGAAAATCAAGGCCGTAAATACCTTCAGGTCAGGCGACCCAGCCAGCATCATATACGTGCCACCGACCGCCCAGATAACGCTGTTAATGGTCACGCCAACAACATGCTGGTGTCGCCAACCGGCCATTGAATATTGCTCATGATGAGTCTGAAAGCGCCGTATTCCCCATAGGGCGTACAAGGAAAAAGTACAAGCGATGCCCCACCATAGACCCAGCAAACTCATCGATTGGGTGGCGTGATACACATAAAACAAAGCCGATGCGGCAACAATACAGACAACTGGACCACTATTTGCGTTGCGATAGCTCAGCGCAGTGGTTCGCTCCAAAACAGCCGGATCGTTTGAACTAATCGCCATGAATCAATTTTCTCTCTTGCTCGCTACGCAATGGGCTTCAATATGTATATGCCCATAGTCATTGATTAATAATGACTGCAGGCATATACCCAAACGCAAAAAATTACATCGCTTCTAAAACTTTAATCCCAAGCAGATTCAAGCCAGCGGCCAGCACTTTGCCGGTTAAATCACACACTTTTAAACGCGACGCATTGGTGACGCCATCTTGATTCACTGGGCAGTTTTCGTAAAAGCGCGAGAACATCGTCGCCACACTATATAGATATGCACACAACAAATGCGGTTGGCTGTCTTTGGCAACGGTATGAACGACATCACTAAAGCGTGCCAATTCTAGCGCCAAGGCGTGCTCGGCTGGCTCGGTCAACACAATCGCTGCGTTTTGATCGTAGTCTGTCACTTTGCGGAAAATACTTTGCACGCGGGTGTAGGCGTATTGCAGATACGGCGCGGTATTGCCCTCAAAACTGAGCATCGAGTTCCAGTTAAAGATGTAATCCGTGGTGCGGCTTTTCGACAAATCGGCGTATTTCAAAGCACCGATACCAACGGCATTGGCGATATCACGGCGAGTGGTTTCGTCCAAGCTTGGGTTTTTCTCAGAAACCAAGGCAAACGCACGTTCTTGCGCTTCGTCGAGTAAGTCGACCAATTTCACAACATCGCCCGAACGCGTTTTAAACGGCTTGCCGTCTTCGCCCATCATCGTGCCGAACGCGATATGTTCTAAGGACACGCTTTCTGGTGCGAATTTGGCCTTTTTCGCAATCGTGAACAATTGTTGGAAATGCAGCGCTTGGCGTGCATCAACGACGTACAAGCAACGATCAATTTTCAACTCGCGCACACGGAAACGGATCGCGCCCAAATCGGTTGTTGAATACAAATAACCGCCGTCTTTCTTTTGAATAATGCTTGCTTGCGGCTCGCCGTCTTTGTTTTTGAATTCGTCCAAAAACACCACTTGCGCGCCTTCGCTCTCGACCAGCAAACCTTGCTGACGCAACTCATCAACAATAATTGGCAAATCAGCGTTATAAAAACTCTCACCGCGCACGTCGCCATCATTGAGCAAGACGTTCAATTTTTGGTAAACCGCGTTGCAATGCGACAGTGATACTTCAACAAAACGCTTCCACAACGCGTTGACCTCAGCATCGCCGCCTTGTAGTTTCACTACATAATCACGCGCGGTATTGGCAAAGGTTTCGTCTTCGTCAAAACGCGCTTTGGCGCGGCGATAAAAACCTTCCAAATCTTTCAGGGCGATATCGGCATTGCCTTCTTGCTGCTGCTCGATCAAAAACGCCACAAGCATCCCGAACTGCGTACCCCAGTCACCGACGTGATTTTGGCGAGTGACGTTCATACCAACAAAAGCCTGCACGCGCGCCAAAGCATCGCCAATAATCGTCGAGCGCAAATGACCGACGTGCATTTCTTTGGCCAAATTGACCGAAGAATATTCAACCATCACGTGCTGCGCGGGGCTTTGCTCAACGCCAAGATGTTCGTCTTTCAGCGCAGTCTCAACGTAAGCGGCTAAATACGCGTTATCGAGTTTGATATTAATAAAGCCGGGACCCGCGATTTCGAGCGCACTGGCGATGCCAGCCAAATCCACCGCATCGATAATCTGTTGCGCCAATTCGCGTGGGTTCAGCTTTAAGGCTTTCGCTGCGCCCATCACACCATTCATTTGGTAGTCACCAAACTCAGGACGGCTCGCCGCTTGCACCAGCGGCTGGGCATTGGGCGCACCAACGGCGATCAAAGCCGTGGCAAAACGAGAATTCAACAGGGGTAATAAAGACACAGGCAGCTCCGAGCAAACGCCATGATTTGGCAGAAATCTGCAAATCACCGCGTTAAATAATAAATTACCCGCAATTCTACGGGTGGGGGGCGGATGGGGCAAACCTTAAACTCTCTTTCGCCGCATCCGAAAACTGGCTCAGCAATTAATATCGATGTATTCACCGCTAGGCCATTTAATTTATAGGCTTGGCTCATATACATAAGCCTCTAACTTTAGCTCGCTGGGCAGCAATGCCTTTACTAGTGACACACTCGACGACCATGTCTATTGCATAATGGACAGTCATTCAAGCTAGGATAGCCACAGTTGCTTTCATTATTTTTAAGGTGATAGACTATTAGTCCGTAATATAACTTTACAAAGCACTTCATATGAACAAGCTCAAGCTGTTTTTAAGCACCGCGGTGCTCTCACTCAGTGCAATGGCGGCCGACGACATGCCGTTGCGTGCTGATTTAAATGAACAAGTGTTGATGATTCCAGTTGGAAAAACATTTTATGGCGGTGACATTAGCCTAGAAACAACTTTTTTCAAACCCGATGGCGACGGCCCTTTTCCTTTGATTGTCATCAACGAAGGCAAAACGCTGGGTAATCCATCGTTCCAACCCCGTGCACGTTATCCGCTGATTGCGAGTGAGTTTTTAAAACGCGGCTATGCCGTTGCACTGCCAATGCAACGCGGTTTTAGTAAATCGGGCGGTTCTAGTATGTATTTAGATGGCGGGTGTCGCCGATTATATGAATCCACCTTGAAACAAACCGAAGACATCAAAGCGCTAATCCAAGTACTAGGCCAACGGGCTGACATCAACGCAAATCAAATCATTGTGTCAGGTCAGTCCTTTGGTGGTATTAGCACCTTGGGTTTGGCCGCCGAGCCGCCACACGGGGTGAAACTACTGATTAATTTTGCTGGCGGCGTTAAACAAGAGGGTTGTGAATGGGAAAACGCATTGAAGCACACAGCAGGAAAACTGGGGGAAAACGCCAAGCTGACCTCAATTTGGTTCTACGGCGAAAACGATAGCTTATTCCCGCTCGATCTTACTCAACAAATGCTGGCAAACTATAATAAAACCAAGCAGACGGCTGAATTCATCAACTTTGGGAAATACCGCGACGATGCACACGGCATGTTCGGCAGCAAAGATGGTTTTGACACTATTTGGTGGCCCGTGGTGGAAAAGAAACTGACTGAACTTAATATGCCAACCGCCGTGGTGAGTTCAAAATATGAAGCAAAAACCGTTGTTGCATCTGGTTATGCTGAGATGACTGAATTAGACAAATTTCCAACTCATGCAAAAGCAAAGTGTAAAGAATTATATGCGGATGTAGTCACCAACAAGCCAAGTCCAAGAGCTGTAGCGATTGCTGACAACGGCAGCTGCGGATTTTCCTGGGGTGAACCCGATGCAAAAAATGCGCAGCAAGTGGCAGTTCACTACTGCAAGCAGAAAGCGAAAGATAGCGAATGCAAATTGTATCTTCTTGACGATAAAGTCGTTTGGCCAAAGAGTTAAACATACGTCTTAAAAATCGAGGCTTAATCTAGATTAAGCAAAAAAAAACGCCACTCAAAAGAGTGGCGTTTTTAATTATGGCGTTAAGAATTAATTATCAGCTAACACAGTCAAGGTAAACGCAGTTGCATTGCTAGTACCGGCTTGTGCGAATTCGCCACGCGCCACCACGGTATAGATCTTGCCGTCGGCAGTCGTTACGGTAGGCGAAGTGAACGCTGGCGCTGAACTCGCTGCTGCACCTGCTGCACGCAATTTGAATACATATGGTCCTGCTGGCACTTTGAGGTAATCGCCGATGGCTGGGAATGCGACATTGCTCATCACCAATTGGTCATTGGCGTACACATCCACTGCTGGTGCATCTGGTGAAGCATGCACTACGCGAACTTTAGATTGGCCTGCTGGTGGCAAGCTAGCATCATCCATACCGACTAGGTATTGCAATGCAGGCGTTTTTGCAGCATAGCCCACAGCAAATACCGTGTAATTTTTTGCGCGGTCTAGCGTGAGGTCTTTAGTCAACGCAATCGTTGTTGTACCGCTTACTTGCAAGGCTGTGGTGTATTTCGCCGCAGGCACTGTCAAGTAGTTTGAGGCAGTAAAGAAAGGTACATTGCTCAGTAATGCGCTGCCATTAGCTAATACATCAACCGCTGGTGCGTCTGGTGAAGCATGTACTACACGCAGTTTGGCATTAGAGTCTGCCACTTCAGTCACATTGCCCGTTGCGGCACGGCTGATCAGTAACAAGCTGATCGGCGAGCTGCCATTCACTTGTGGGATTGCCATTGCTAACAAATCGGCACCGGCTGGTACAGCCAATTTGCCTGAGTCGTATACAACGGTTTTGCTACCTGCAACAGTAACTCGAACTTGGTAGTCACCTGCGGCAACTTCAAGACCATCAGAGAAGCCTTTGAAAGGCACGTTGCTCAGTGTCGGAGTGGCAGAAGCGATTGCGGCATTGGGTGCTGTTACATAGACATCGACTGCTGGCGCAGCTGGTGCAGCATGAACCACACGAACACGGCCTTTGCCATCGGCTGGAGCCATTTTGCTTTCAGTAATCACGAGGGGTTCAATTTTCGCCACGTTATTCACTGCAATCACTGTGGTCACGGTGTCTTTGGCTAATTTGAGCGTCGCTGAAATGACCCCTGTTGTACTGCCGGTTGGCGTAACTTTCACGGGGAAGTCGCCTGCATCAACGGTTAAAAGACCGCTGGCGGCTTTGTAGGGAACATCGGTCAGCACTTTGGCTGCACCGGCATAAACATCGACATTGGGTGCATCAGCAGAGGCGTGGATGACGCGGACTTGCGCTTGATCTTTTGGTAGCGGAGTTGAGTCACTACTTCCGCCACAGGCAACGAGTGTACTGGCGATAGCGATGATGCCTAGCCATTGATGTATTTTTTTCATTTTAATCTCCAGGATTTTGACCACAAAATGAAGCGTAAAAAATGCCAGATCAATCGGCTATCAGTGGGCTTTTTGAGCTGTCCTGCATAGATTAGTACTAATAAAAAAATAAATCTACCAATTAGTAACTCAGCCTACCGAACGGTATACTTTTTAGTAACAAAAATACTAGCCGGTAGACTTTGGCGTAAAAAAACCGCTCATCGATATGACAGCGGTTTTTTTGCTACGTATTGCGATTAAGGGAATTGATTTTATCGCTTGATGTGTCGCATCAATATCTATCAGCGCATTGCTTGCAATGCCGCAATTCGATCGGCCATCGCCGGATGCGAGCTAAACAGTGAGGACCAGCCCTCTTTGGCTGAAATCCCTGCGGCAGCCATATTGCTTGGTAAAGAATTAGGCTGCATGCCACCCAAACGGCGTAGTGCATCGACCATCGGCGCGGTTTCACCCATCAATTGCGCGGCACCCGCATCTGCGCGGAACTCACGTTGGCGCGAAAAGTACATCACGATGACGCTCGCCAAGATACCAAACACGATGTCACAGACGATAACCGTTACCATATAGCCAATCCCTGGGCCTGATGATTCCTCATCATTGCGGCGCAAGAATGAATCGACCAAATAACCTACGACGCGGGCAAGGAAAAACACAAAGGTATTCACCACACCTTGAATCAGCGTCATCGTCACCATATCGCCATTTTTGATGTGGGCGACTTCGTGTGCCAATACCGCTTCGATTTCGCGGTGCGTCATGCTGTACAACAAGCCAGTCGACACAGCCACCAGTGAGTTATTTTTACTCGGTCCTGTGGCAAACGCGTTGGGCTCACCTTCGTAAATGGCAACTTCTGGCATTGCAATCTGAGCGCGTTGCGCCAGCTTTGCAACGGTATCAAACAACCAGCGTTCATCTTCATTGCGCGGCTGAGCAATCACTTGCGCACCGGTGCTGATCTTCGCCATCCATTTTGAAATCGCGAGTGAGATAAATGCGCCACCAAAACCCAATACCGCAGCAAACATCAGCAGCATCGGCAAATTCAGGCCATTCGCGGTAATGAAACGATTTAGGCCAAAAACGCTAACAAAAATACCGAGTACTACCATGATCGCGATGTTAGTCGCGAACAATAAAATCATTCTTTTCACAATTACCTCCTACGTTGATTTTCCCTTTGACTCACCCGTATCGGGACGAGTTCCTTTTTTGCCGCATCTTTCTTAGCAAGACGACTTAAAGCGTACAGTGAAATGATAGCTGCGACAGATAAGATGATCATACTCATAAAATTTTACTCTTCAGTTTCAATTCAATTAGTGCAACTTGAGTCGCTCGTTTGACACGCCAAACGAGCGAACTTAACAGGATCACTTAGGCCGCTTGCGGCGCTTGCTCTTCGGCTGCCATCACCATTTCATTGGCGATGACTTTTCGGCTAGCCACTTTACGGACTACTTTTTGACGTTTTGCATTCACTCGTTGAATGGTTTGCGCAGCGCGATGAATCGCTCGATCTACGGCGGAACGTAAATCAGAGCCGCGCTCATTAATGATGACCGAATCATGCCCTGGCACGACCAGCTTCACTTGAACCGATTTATCAGCGCCGCCTTTCGGTCCATTGTCATCGCTAAGGCGCACGGTAATCGCGCCAATTTTGCTGAGGGTGCGGTCAAGTGCCAGACGCAAGCGATGCAAGATGTAACTGTGCATAGACGAATCGATGGCGAGTTTATGAGTCAAAATGAGTGGTCGCATTGTCAATCTCCAGCAAAGGGAAAATAAAGCAAACATCACAGAGGGCTTGGTGTATCACGCCCAGTGAGATTTCAAGTTAACGTAATTCTGCGCAGAATGAAATCAGAGTATGACTGAAACACCTTCAACTTTTCTCGATAGATTTTGGCAGTATTTACAGCCCTTTCTGGGGAACTAAATCGACTCGCGCCAGAGTACAGTTTTGCAGCGCGCGCAGACAATCCGCCGCCGAAAATCCGTCGGACGCGCCAAACCTAAATCCATTTGCTCGGTCGAACCGCACTGAAAACAAGAAATTTTGTCGCCAACAACGCAATCAGCATGCCATTGTAGATACTCAACCTTGGTCATCGACTGCTGCCAATATTTTTGCAGCCACGGGTTATAAACGACAAAATAATAAAAAACACATAGCGCACCAATTCCGGCGATGGCCGCAATGTCGTTAAACGCATTCATTTTCTGTTGTCCTCATCGTCTCGTTACAGCAATCGATTACTTAGACTTGCAAGTATAGAGACGCTTTACAGATTCAAACATCAGGCTTACATTGATGCATCATCAGCTTTTTTTGACAGCCAATATGAACGACGCGACCCTCAACTATCGACACTTATATTATTTCTGGGTGGTGACCCAAGAAGGCAGCATCAGCGCAGCGGCGCGCAAATTAGAAATGACGCCGCAAACCATCAGCAGCCAATTAGCAAAATTAGAAGAACAAACAGGCAAAGCCTTGTTTAAGCAAGTCGGTCGCCAACTTGAACTCACCGATGCGGGGCGTTCGATTTTGCCGTTTGCCGATCAGATTTTTATGCTGGGCGAACAGATGCAACAAATCCTCGCCAGCGATGCAACGCCAAGACAGCGCTTTAATGTGGGTGTGGCTGATGCGCTGCCAAAAATCGTCGCCCAACAATTATTAGCCAGCACACATAGTCCGCAAACTCGCTTAATGTGTATTGAGGGTTCGCCCGACGAGCTGATGGCAAAGCTAGCATTACACCAACTAGACGTGGTTTTGGCTGACCGCCCCGCCGCGCACGGCGCGCACCTGCGTTTGGCAAGCCAAGCGCTAGTGGAATGCCCCGTGATGATCTTAGGCAACGCAGCGCAAACAGCACAATACGCCCCAGATTTCCCCGCTAGCCTGCATGGTGCGCCCATGCTGTTACCAACGCGCAATACCGCCCTGCGGATTCAATTAGACCTATGGTTTTCTGATCAAAATATCGTGCCTGACATTGTGGGTGAATTTGCGGACAGCGCTTTAATGAAAGCATTCGCTATTGCGGGTATTGGTCTATATCCATCACCCATGATTGCCGGCAACCCAATACCCAGTAGTGAACTGAGATCACTGGGTCATCTAGCAGGCTTGTATGCCAATTACTACGCACTGTATGCCCCGAAAAAAATCAATCATCCGATGCTGGATTTACTACTGAGTTCGACACAAGTTTAAGCGATATAAAAAAGCCACCCTATGCAAGGGTGGCTAACCTGCCTATTCAAATGAGTGAATCAGCGAGTCTTTTTCGTTGACTTGGTTTTTTTCGGCGTTGATTTTTTCTTGGCTGAAGTCGACTTGGTCGATGACTTGGCTGACTTTTTGGAGCTCACCACGGCTTTCGATTGTTTGGCGTAGGATTTGCCCTTACTGGCTTTACGGTTGCTGGTATACGCCTTCTTCGATGTCGTTTTCACTTTCGAACTAGCTACAATCGGTGCAGTTGCCGCCTTTGCTGGATTGGTCTTGCGCACAATTGGCGGTGCAGCAGCAGGGTCATCAAATGGTAGAGGTGCATCTTCGGCTAAGGCCACTCCAGCCAACAACATAGAACCAATCAAGACAACGATTTTTCGCAGCACAACTCTTCCTTGTTTCAAAGCCACTGCGCCACGTGTTTTAAGAGCGCGCAGTAAAGTGCGCATTATAAACGACTCATTCAAAAATAACCCGGTAGTTTCCCGTAGAAAAGTCACATAAACAGGGGTAAAAAACAGCATGTCGTCAGCATTTTATTCCTTATTATTACAAGCAAACTAAGTCAGACGAACGGTAGCTTGAAAATATTATGTAGTGATTGACTCAGCCACTACAGCAGGTAACATCCGTAAGGCTACTTAAATACCAGTTGGCTTCACCTCAACAAGCCATTGCGAAAATAAGTTAGTGCAGTACTGATGGATTTCCGAACAACAAAGGTCTGACCCACGGCAAAGTGGAAAGCGTACAGACCAGCGAGGAGTGAGACAAATGAACAAAACGGCGAAAATTTCAGCGCTCATTACCGCCTTATTTTTAAGTGCGAGTGTATGGGCTGCCGATTGGGATGCAAAAGCAGTCTACCTAAAAGACGCAACCGTCACACACCAAGGCCAAACCTATAAAGCCAAATGGTGGACGACTGGCGAAGCCCCAGGCGCTAGCCAATGGGGTGCATGGCAATTAGTCTCTTCAGGTGGCGCAGCCACGCCAGTACCGACTGTGAAACCAACGGCAGTACCGACAGTTGCACCTACGATCGCTCCAACAGTAGCACCGACTGCTAAACCAACTGTAGCGCCTACCGTTGCGCCAACAGCAAAACCAACAATTGCACCAACAATTGCACCAACTACAGCACCAACTACAGCACCAACTACAGCACCAACTACAGCACCAACTACAGCACCAACAGCTGCACCAACTGTCGCTCCAACCCCAACAGCAACGCCAGGTTCAGGTTCAGGCCTAGCTAAATGTGCTGCGGCCTGGAATGCAGGTTCTTCTTATGCTGGCGGCGCAGTTGTAAGCTACAACAATACCAGCTACACCGCAAAATGGTGGGCCAATGCCGGCGCAGAGCCAGGTAAAGACGGTGTTTGGAATGCATCTGGCGCATGCGATGCATCCGGTTTACCAACAACAGCACCTGGTGGTGGCGGCTCAACAGGTGGCATACCAAGCAAAGCGGAAGCAGAAGCTTATGCAGCAACGCTGACCAATAGCGATATTTTCCGCAAAGTAAAAGCATCGGTTCGCACCTTGCCAAACTCAGTCGTTGAAGCAGTAGCACCCGGCTTGATGAGCAACCCAAGCAATGTGAAACGAATCGAAGGCATCATGCCGAAAGCGAAGTGGGATTACTACTTCTCGAAAGCACACCCAAGCTACACTTACACCCGCTTCTTGCAAGCTTCTGCAAAATTCCCTGCTTTCTGCGGTGACTACACCGATGGTCGCAATGCCGACGAAATCTGCCGCCGTTCATTGGCCGCTTCGTTCGCTCACTTTGCGCAAGAAACCGGTGGTCATAGCGTAGAGCAATACGGTAATCCAGAATGGCTGCAAGCTTTGGTACACGTACGTGAAATGGGTTGTACCGACTCAGGCACCAATTGCGGTTATAACGGTGAGTGCGCTGATCCAGTATTTAATAAAGTTTGGACTTGCGGTACCGATGCAAAAGGCGGCTACCTGAAATACTTCGGTCGTGGTGCTAAGCAATTGTCGTACAACTACAATTACGGCCCATTCAGCCAAGCGATGTTTGATGGCGACCAATCTGTCTTGTTGAAAGATCCGGATCGTGTAGCAGAAAGCTGGTTGAACTTGGCCTCAGCGGTGTTCTTCTTCGTGTACCCACAACCACCAAAACCATCAATGTTGCATGTGATTGACGGAACTTGGGTGCCAAACGAATTTGATAAATCTCGTCAATTGGGCAATGACTTCCCAACTTCGATTCAAATTATCAATGCCGAGTGCCAAGACACACCGACTAAACCAGCAGCGCAAAATCGGATCAACTACTACACCGAATTTGCTCGTGATCTAGGTTGGGACATCAGCAAAGAGTCAATGAAATGCTCAGGCATGGGTCGCTTCGATGGTGGTTCATCTGCCGCATTTAATATCTACTGGGAAAAAGACTGGAAAGTCGGTGGTGATAACAAGTGCCAATTGGTTAGCTACCAAACCCCATACAATGCTTTGATTGATGGTCAATACACTAAGTGTGTTGATGCTAACTGGGGTATTGCTCTGAAATAGTTATCTAAAAACAACTAGAAACACATACGCCACATAGGTATCTATGTGGCGTTTTTTATGGCTCAGCGTTTATCCCCATAAATTGACTCAACTGATTCAAGTATTCATTGTCTATACTGAATGTTGATTTCGCGATAGAGAAATATGATGAGTCATTTTGCTGCCGCCAAACTCGCACTGCGAGTCGGTTTAGGATTCGCATTTCTAATGCTGGTGATTTTACTCATTGGACTTGTGATGGGTTTTAGCATCAATAAAACCTACCAAGAAATGGGCTCGCAAATTATTCAAACCGACAATGCGAACAATACCGTTCGCAATCTGCGCATCGACATTGGTCAATTACGTCGTTTTGAAAAAGACTATTTTTTAGAGATTAATGATCCTCAACACAGAATCCAAAATACCGGACTTTGGCATCAAACGTTCAATCGGGCATTTAATCGACTAAAAAAATTAGAACCCCTATTACCAGCGCAAGACCAAACCATCATCCAAACCAGCCAACGCGTCTTAATGAATTACAAATATAGCTTTGAACAGGTTCAGTTGATTCTTCAGCAAAAAAATATTCAATCTCCTATTGAAGCCAACGAGCAGCTTGCGCTGTATAAGCATTTTATTTATCAACTCGACGAGTCCATGGAGCAATTGGCGCAGCTCACCGAACAACGCGAACTGGCGCTCATCCAACAAATTGATGTGCTGCGTATTTCTCGTTTATGGCAGCTTACAATTTCAATCTTGTTGACCTTATCGATCTGTGGGATCTTGGTCTATTTCATTACTCGCTACAGTTTCAATATCAGCAAGGAATTAGAATATCGCTCCGATCATTGAATCGCCCCGGGTTTCCTAGACACCTAAAGAGCCTCAAAATGAGGTAATTAGGAGGTCTTATGAGCAAATCTAATCGCTACACCGAAGAGTTCAAAATCGAAGCCGTCAAGCAAGTGACAGAACGCAACTATCCTGTCGCAGAAGTCGCTGAGCGACTGGGGGTTTCAGGGCATAGCATCTACAGCTGGATTAAGCGCTACGCCACGCCTTTACCAGAACAACCGCAAACAACTACTCAGCAGGATGAAATTCGGCAACTAAAAGCTGAACTACGTCGAGTAACTGAAGAGCGTGACATCCTAAAAAAGGCCGCCGCGTACTTTGCCAAGCTATCCGGGTAAGGTACGCCTTCATTCGTGACCATCAAGCACTACATCCAGTTCGACGGCTCTGCCAGATGATGCAAGTCCATCCCAGCGGCTACTACGCTTGGCTGCAACGACCACAATCATTGCGCACGATTGATGACCAGCGCTTGACTGGCATCATCACTGAAGCGTGGCAAGAAAGCGGCGGCGTCTATGGTTATCGCAAGATTAATGATGACTTGCGTGATATGGGCGAACAATGTGGCAAGCATCGCGTCGCGCGCTTAATGCGCTTAGCTGGCCTTCGTTCACAAACAGGCTATCGTCGTCGACGTGGTTTTTATGGTGGCAAGCCCACCGTAACGGCACCAAACCATTTGGCTCGGCAATTCAATGTCGATACACCTAATCAGGTTTGGGTGACTGACATTACCTATATTCGCACACACGAAGGTTGGCTTTATTTGGCCGCAGTATTGGATTTGTTCTCAAGACAGGTTGTTGGTTGGTCGATGGGCGCGCGGATGGACCGTGAGTTGGCGATTAAAGCTTTATTAATGGCGGTTTGGCGACGTCAGCCCAAGCAAGAGGTCTTAGTGCATTCGGACCAAGGCAGCCAATTCAGTAGTTATGATTGGCAGGATCTACTGCGTGTGCATAATTTAAAACCGAGCATGAGTCGGCGTGGCAATTGCCATGACAATGCGGTCGCGGAAAGTTTCTTCCAGCTATTGAAGCGGGAACGAATCAAACGACAAACCTACCGTAATCGAGAGGAGGCACGTCGAGATGTGTTCAATTATATCGAGATGTTTTACAACCCCAAGCGCCGCCATAGTTTCAATAATGGGCTATCACCAGTAGAGTATGAAAAGCAGTATTTCGAAAGGCTCGGCAGTGTCTAGAAAACTCGGGGCGATTCACATGACCCGCTCACCGGCCTGTTAAATCGTAGAGGTTTTGAGAAAGGAATCAAAGCGCTAGCAACCACCAATGGAGCACTACTTTATCTCGATTTAGATCAATTCAAATTGGTCAATGATTTGTGCGGACACGGCGTTGGTGATGAATTATTAACGATACTCAGCCATCGATTTAGCAATGCATTACCTGATAATGCATTGATCTCTCGTCTTGGCGGCGATGAATTTGGTATTTTCCTGCCCGATATGAATCTCGAATTAGCCCACGAAGAAGGGCAATAACTTCTCACCTTGATCCAAAATCATCCATTTAGCTCACAAGGCCGCATTTTTTCGCTCAATGGCTCGATTGGCATCTGCATTTGGGATGAAAAAACCCATTACAAAGACCTCGTTGCACGAGCCGATACCGCTTGCTATATCGCCAAAGAACGCGGCACAGGGCAGATCGCCCACTCCAACGATGTTGACAATCAGCATGAGGAACTGCAATCCAATATGAATTGGGCTGCCAAAATACCGCAAATGCTGCAGCAAGATCGTTTTGTGCTGTTTTATCAAAAAATGGAAAACCTACAAAACCCCAGTGCGCCCACAGGTCATGCTGAGATCCTCATTCGTGGCATTGATGAAGAAGGAAAAATCGTGCCGCCGGGATTTTTCTTACCCGCAGCAGAGCGCTTTCATTTGATTAACCGGATTGATCGCTGGGTAGCACAATCGATATTGAAACAGCAATTGCCCGCGAATATGCTGTATGCGATTAATCGGTCAGGGCCATCCTTGGCCGATCATGCTTTTTTGCAAAGCCTCGTTGAGTGGGTGAAAGCCAGCCATTTACCCTCAACTCACGTCTGCTTTGAAATCACCGAAACGGCCGCAATGACCGATATGGACTCGGCCAAATTATTTATTAGTACGCTCAAAGCATTAGGTTGCCGCTTTGCTTTGGATGATTTTGGCAGTGGTTTTTCGTCGTTTAGCTACTTAAAAGATTTAGATGTCGACTACCTCAAGATCGACGGCAGCATGATTCGCAATTTAGAACGGAATGAGTCAGATGTCGCTCTCGTGACCGCCATCATCCAAATGGCCAAAGCGCTCAAATTGTGCACTATTGCGGAGTTTGTCGAAAACGACATTCAGAAAGAAATACTGTGCAGTCTCGGCGTCGATTACGCGCAAGGCTATGCAATCCACAAACCCGAAGCACTGCCTATTTCTGATCCAGAAAAGTAACTAGGGTATTTAATTAAAGTCATTGATAAAAAAGGACTCAAGCAGCATACCTACAATAATAAATATAAAGCCCAGTCATCAACTGGGCTTTATATACTTCCATCACAGCAAGACCATTAGCGAGTTAGTTTTTCCACTACCGATTGCAATGCTGCTGGGCGATTGCTAAATGCAGCTAATCGACCCTTAGCCAATGGTGCCAAATTGACATCGTAGGGCAAGCGCCCAGCCACCAACCACAAATATTCAGCGGGCAATTGAGCGATTAAGGCCTGTTGCCCGCGCGAAAGACACGCGTTATAACTTTGCACAATCACCTGCGAATACGAAGCAGCCGCCAGCACCAGCGCAGCAATCTCAGCCTCCGTCGGCGACGGTGACACAATCAATTCGTTAACTTGAACGCCCGCCGCCGCTAATAAAGGCAGTAAAGTGCCGCGTGCGGCGCTGCTTTTACCGAGCGCGACTTCATCAATTTCCGTTCGATTTTGCACTTCAACGGTCATCAATAAAGTCGGCAAACTTAAGTCCAAGGCTTGAAAGGGATCGCTCACTTGCAAAGCAGTGGACTGCACCTGTGCCGCTAAAGCCAACGCTTCCGGCGTTTGCAATTGCTGCGACTCAAACGGCGCAGCCCAATCGCAGGTGGCTAACGCTTGTTTTAAGCGCGCAATCCGTGCCAGAGATTGCTCAAGCCGCACCGCAGAGAGTTCGCCACTCGCCAATTTCGCCTGCAAGGCCAGCACCGTATCACGCTGCCGCTCATAGGTATGCGATACCAAGACGATATCAGCACCCGCAGCAAATGATTGCAGCGCGCCAGCCACCGTGCCAACGCCAGCGGCAATCGCGGCCATTTCCAAGCAATCGGTGAACACAACGCCACTAAAACCCATTTCTTCGCGCAATAAACCAGTGAGCACGCCGCGGGACAAGGTCGCCGGTGTATTCGGGTCGGACTCATATGCTGGAAACACCACATGGGCGGTCATGATTGCATCAACACCAGCTGCAATTGCCGCTTTAAACGGCGCCAATTCAACCGCATGAAGTCGCTCTGCCGCGTGTGCGACCACGGGCAGGCCATAATGCGAATCCGTCGCCGTATCACCATGACCGGGAAAATGCTTGGCGGTGGCAGCAATACCAGCCGCCTGAATCCCACGAATGGCGGCTAAGCCATAATTCGTGACCGTCGCGACATCCTCACCAAAAGCACGCACGCCGATCACCGGATTGTTCGGGTTATTGTTGATATCAAGGCTAGGGGCGAAATTAACATTAATCCCCATCTGCCGCAATTCTGCCGCACCAATCCGATGCAGCGCTTCGCACTCTGCGACCGTACCGCCCTTGGCGTAGGCCATCGCCGATGGCAGTGGTGTGACGCCCTCTTCAATCCGCATCACCATGCCACCTTCCTGATCAATTGCGATCAAAAGTGGAATGTTAGACACCTCTGCATTGATGGCTTGTAAACGTCGGCACAACGCAGCCACTTGTGCGGGCGACTCAATATTCCGGCGAAATAAAATCACGCCACCGATGCGCTGTTCGCGGATTAATCCTTCAATTTGCGCATTCGGCACAAAGCCATCAAAACCAACCATCACCAGTTGGCCAAGCTGCTGCTGTAAAGATTCAGAAAAACTCGAGTTCATTGCGTAACTTATCCTTGAAACAGGGTCATCATCGATTTAGCTAGCCCACCGCCAGCCTTAATTTACCAGACTTAAGACGTGGTGTTTGCTTCCAGTGCAGCCCAGCGGGCGTGAGTGAGCCGAAACAGGCAATGTTCATGTAATGTATGCCCAACAGGCACTTTAGGATGCTCGAAGTTGTCAGACTGCAGCATCCCCAAGCGACGCATTACCGCTTGCGAGGGCTGATTATGAATACTGGTAAACGACACAATTTCGGCCAAGTTAAGCTGCGTAAACCCATAGCGCAATGCGCCCTGCGCCGCTTCAATTGCATAGCCTTTACCCCAAAATTCAGATGCCAAGCGCCAACCGATTTCAGTACATGGCGAAAATGGTAATTCAGGTGACGGGATATTCAAACCAACCAAGCCAATAAAACGCTGTGAGGCTTGCTCCTCAATCGCCCAGAATCCCCAGCCCTGCTCCGCAATTAAGCCACGCATCCGCGCAGCGGCCGCATCGCTTTCGGCGCGACTTAAACAGCTTGGGAAATACTGCATCACCTGTGGATCGGCATTAAGTTGCGCAAAGGATAGTAAATCCTCATCGCGCCATTGGCGAGCAATCAGTCGGGCGGTTTTAAATTCAATAATGGCGGACATATTAAAATCCTCACTCAAATGCAAAAAAGGCCAAGTTTTGCTTGGCCTTCTATATCACGACGTGATTCATCTTATGCAGCAAAAGAAACGAGCGAGAAGCCTGTAGGCAAAGCAAAAAATGGCGAAAAACCGGAGTTTACGAATAGTAAATGAGGATTTTGAGCTATTTTTAACGCAGCATACGGGCTTCGCAGCCGTTTATCGCAGACGGCGCAATACTTCTTCCCGACCAATCAACGCCAACACCGCATCCACCGATGGTGTATTGGTAATGCCGCAGACTTTAGCGCGAATTGGCATGCCGACTTGTGGCATTTTCACGCCTTGCTGTTTTACGAACTCTTTAATCAATGCGCCCAAGCTAGCTGCGTCCCAAGTTTCAAGCGCAGCGGCGGCTTCGGCAAACAACTTCAAACGTTCTTCGTCTTCGGGTTGCAAATGCTTATCGGCGATTTCTTGGCTTGGCGTTAACGCTTGATAGAAGTATTCAGCTTGATCGGCCATTTCAACGAGGGTTTGGCAACGATCTTTGAGCAAGACACACACATCAGCGAGTGCAGGGCCACCCTCAGTTTTAACGCCCTTGTCGGCTAAGAAACCGGCCACGCGCGCTGCGAGTTTGGCTGGCTCAGCAGCCTTGATGTATTGCGCGTTAGTCCACAGAAGTTTATCGCGATCCATCCGGCTTGGGCTGCCGCTGACGTCTTTCAGATCAAACCATTCAACGAATTGCTCGAGAGAGAAGATCTCATCGTCGCCGTGACCCCAACCCAAACGCGCCAAGTAATTGAGCAATGCTTCGGGTAGGAAACCTTGGGTGTCGTAATCAACCACCGATACCGCATCGCGGCGTTTTGACAGTTTCACGCCTTGATCGTTATTGATCATTGGCAGGTGAGCAAACACCGGCACCGGCGCGCCCATCGCTTCGTAAATCACGATCTGGCGCGGCGTGTTGTTCACATGGTCATCGCCGCGAATCACGTGGCTGATTTTCATATCCGCGTCATCCACCACCACGCAGAAGTTGTATGTTGGCGTGCCATCAGGACGCGCGATGATCAAATCATCCAATTCGGCATGACCAATCTCGATGCGGCCTTTGACTTGGTCTTCCCATACTACCGAGCCGCCGATTGGCGTTTTAAAACGCACCACGGGTTTGATGTCGCTAGGGATCGCAGGCAAGGTCTTGCCTGCTTCTGGTCGCCAAGTACGATCGTAACGTGGTTTTTCGCCTTTGGCTTCGGCCGCAGCACGCTGCGCTTCGAGCTCTTCTTTGCTGCAATAGCAATAGTAAGCGTGGCCGCTATCGAGCAATTGCTGAATCACGACTTTATAACGATCCATGCGCTGCATTTGGTAGAACGGACCTTCGTCGTAACCAAGATCAACCCAGTGCATGCCATCCATAATCGCCGCGACCGATTCAGGCGTGGAACGCTCTAAGTCCGTGTCTTCAATCCGTAGTACAAATTGACCGCCGTGCTTTTTGGCATAAGCCCAAGAAAACAGCGCAGTGCGAACACCACCAATATGAAGTAAACCAGTCGGGGAAGGGGCAAAACGGGTGCGTACGGTCATAGCGACAAATCCGGCGAATAGCAAAACCGCTATTGTACTAGAAATGCGCAGCCGCGCTGTGGATCACAATTGAAGCAAAAACAATGAGGCTAGGTATTTAACGCTAGCCATTGTCAATTAATAACTAGAAGCAAATACCCATCAAATCATAAAGACGCCAAACGCTTGGGCTTCTCGATATTGAGCTTGCTATTGATATCCAAGGTTAGATTGCCCGGATTGTGCACGACAACGGTGTTGGAAAACTCCGGCAAAGTGACTTTGCTCGGTCGTTCGAAGCGTACCAAAATATCGTAATAGGATTTTAGTCTTTCCACATAAATCACTGGAGCGCCACCGCGCGCATAGCCATATTTAAGCGTACTAAAATGCTCAGGCTTTCTGAGTAGCGGCAATACACCTTTTAAATCCGTCCAACTATCGGGATTGATATTTAAACGCAGCGCCAAAGTCCGTGCGTCTTCAACGTGACCTAGGCCGATATTGTAGGCAGCCAGCGCCTGCCAGGTACGATCAGGCTCTGGCACCGTTTCTGGAATCCCTTTGCGCATCATTTGCACATAACGCGCACCACCTAGGATGCTTTCTCGCGGGTTTAAGCGGTCAACACCGAGCAAAGACGCCGTATCGTTGGTCAGCATCATAATGCCGCGCACACCGGTGGGCGAAATCGATTCGTTATCCCAATGCGACTCTTGATAGGCCAACGCAGCAAGCAGACGCCAATCGATGCCTGTTTCGGCTTCGGCTTGTAAAAAGGTCGCTCTGAATTTGGGTAGCGTAGATTTGATCCGGCCAAGATAAGTGAGGGCATCCAAAGTATCAACGCGATTGACGTGCCCATAGTAACGATCTTGCAAACGGCTGAGCGATCCCTCCGCCATCACCTGGCGGAAATAAGCTGAAGCCATCGTGCGCAATTGTGGGTCTTCATCACGTACCGCCCAAGACAATTGCTGGGTGTTATCGGCAAATGACTTTGAAATGGCAACATTCGGATAATAATTTTGCGCGACATCGGCCGCATGAGAATCAACAACAGCGTAGGCCAATTTACCGGTTGAGACTTGCTCAATGAGGTCTTCATTATCAGCGTGTTCGACCGCATTGATTTGCAAGCTAGGGTACTTGGCTTTTTGTTGACTGAGCGAATCGAGGTATTGCGGCAAAGTACTTAATGGCGCGTGGCCTTGCTGAATCTCTCTAAGGACATCCGCTTCACTACGCGCTGCGGCATAGACCAAAACCGGCGTCACATTTTGATAAGCGGGGCCAAACAGCAAACCTTCACCATCCACGCCGCGATGCACGCCTACAGCCAAATGCGCTTCATTTTGCTTGAGACGCTGCACAACCTCAGCATAAGTGCCCACCATAATGAAGCGAACTTTTAGATCATTCAGTTCAGCAAATCGGGTGACAAGGTCGTATTCAAGACCTGCATAACGCCCTTCTGCATCGACATACAATGTCGTTGGGCCGTTTTGCACCAGCACGGTTAATTCTTTGGACTCCGCCCATGGTAATACACGTTGTGCTTGCGACGAATAGTCGCCACAGCCCAAAAGTACGCACGCCGAGAGCGCAATCAAGAATTTCTTCATGCCGATCCTGTTCCTTACAAAGATGGCGCATTGTGCCTAATTTTTGGCAAAACAACAAACTAAATCTTTGGCAAACAAGGACTTGCATCAGCAAGCCCTTATTTTGCGAGGGTTAGAACGGAATGAATTAATCGAAATTGAACAGAAAAAAACGAGAAGTACGGCGGATATTGTGCATTTTATGCATCAATTGTAGGTATATCAAAATCCTATGACGGCAGCCTAAAGCACTATTTTCTGCAATGACTCATTGGCTGTAACAACAGCCAAGCAACCTCATATTCATCACAAATCAAATAAAAGCTTTAGCTTGCCCGAATCAGGATGGAGCATCGCGACCTCATAAGCGGATTGGCCATGATGATCCTGAAAATGTGCATCAGCACCATGACTAAGTAACAATTCAACCATGCGTCGATGCCCCTCTTTGGCTGCATAGTGCAATGCTGTTTTACCGGAATTATCTTGCGCAGTGACTTCCAAGCCATTTTCGAGCAGCAAGGCGGCAGCGCTGATGCGCCCCTTAGCTGCCGCAGCCATCAGCGGCGTGAAACCAGAATGATCTACCACATTCAAACGAACCCCAAAGCGCAACAATAAATTCAGGCCATTGCAATGATCACCCGCTGCAAACAAATGCACGATTTGCCGGCCCTGATGATCGGAAGTACTCGCGCGCGCACCATTTTGCAGCAATAGCTCTGCTGCCGTGAAATGCCCATAATAGACCGCCCACCATAGCGCAGTTAAACCATCCGCATCTGGCTCATCAATATGAACGCCGCCTTGCAATTGCTCCTGCAAAACCTCAATCCTACCCTGCTTGGCAGCCTCTAAAAAAGTGGGAAAATCAAATTCACTGAGATGAATTGCAGCTGTGCGCACTGCTTCCTCATAACCCCAAATAGCCGCCTCACTGCCGATGCCCATCGCATTATCGTGTTCACGCTGAACAATAAAAAGCTCGTGGGCAACATCCGGAGGAAACCCTGCTCGATCGCCACGACTATCAAACAGCAAATCGTTTAAAAACGCGACTAAGGTTTCCCGACCCCACATTTGCGCAATTCGTTCAGCAATCCGTGGATAATTGAGAATCAGTAATTTAGGGGTATTCTTTTCGCCTAATAGTTCAACGAGTCGATTTGCTAATCCAGCATCCATGATTTCTCTCCAGTACCGCAGTATCACCCTTCATCTATAGACTGATTTTGCTAAAACGGGGGCTTTATTGCAGAAAAATCAAGGACAATAGTCTACTGAGGGGACGGTTTTGGTGCGCAGTATTTTGTATAATCGGCCTGCAAAATTTTCAGTTTATCCTGCATTTTTCTAATATCGTAAGGCTGGTTATTACCCGTTAAACGGCGCTGGATCAAACGTTGCTCTTTACTGATTTTGGCGCAGCGCTGCGCTTCTAGCGCGGCTAATTTTTCAGGGCTACCTTGGTAATACTCTTGCGCTTGCACCACTCCGGCTAAGAGCATGCAGACCATTAATAAATTAAACTTCATCTCACTTGCCTCAATGCTTGCTGCAGTTGATTGATCAATCTCGGTTTTAAAGGAAAACGGTGCTGCTCAATGGCTCTAACCGGTACACATCCCGCCAAGCTATTACAAACAAAGATCGCATCGGCGGCAAAAAGATCAACCAATTTCAAATCACATTCAATCGCATGTATATCATCACAAGCATTCATATTTAATAGCATATCGCGATATACCCCAGCTACACCCGAGCAGTCTAATTTGGGTGTAGACCAAACGCCATTGATAAGAGCAAAGACATTACTCATCACCCCTTCAATGACGAAGCCATCTCGATCGAGCATTAAACCATCAAAAATGGCAGGATCCGACCACTCGCGCCGTGCCAACACGTTTTCGAGTCGATTGAGATGTTTCACTCCAGCCAGCGCGGGCTGCCAACTAGCTTGGGTTTCACAAACTCGCAGCACCGCCCCTTCGGTATATAAATTGGATGCATAGAGTGGCAAAGCGGCGCGCTGAACGATGCGATTGGGCACGATATCGGCAGGCATCATATAGCCGCGCGCCGATTCACCACGCGTAACGATGATTTTAATACTGTGATCAACAGGTGCCAGTTGGGCAATCTCTGCCAACAAGATCGCCTCGCTCGGCGCGACAATCCCCAAGCGCGCGCAATCACTGGCGAGTTTGGCATAATGTTGCGACCAAAATTCAATCTGACCCGCTGTCACTTTCATCGTCCGAAAAACGCCATCGCCAAATTGAATTGCGCGGTCACTTAAATTCAAACTGTCGCTCGAAGCCCCATTCACTAAGCGCATTAGCCCTGCACTCCCAAGGCTCGCAACAGCCCACGCGCTTTATGCCGCGTTTCTTGCAATTCGCGTTCAGCATCTGAATCAGCCACGACACCAGCGCCAGCACGGAAATACAACTGGTCGCCACGCTGCACAAAAGTCCGAATTAAAATATTGCTATCCATACTACCGTCTCGATTGATGTAGCCCAAGCTGCCGGTGTAGGCCAGCCGCGGGCGGTCTTCGAGCTCGCGGATGATCTGCATGCAACGCACTTTAGGGCAGCCGGTAATCGTGCCGCCCGGAAATAACGCCCGCAATACATCGGCCGTATTCAAACCGTCGCGCAGGACGGCGCGAATATTCGATTCGATATGATGGACAAAGGAATACGTTGCCACCGCCATGAGTTCGTCGACTTTCACGGTTCCAGGCACGGCAATTCGCCCCAAGTCATTGCGCTCTAAATCGACCAGCATAATGTGCTCGGCCCGCTCTTTGGGCGTATCGAGCAAGCGTTGTTTGAGCTTTTCATCCTCAATCGGATCGAGTGAACGCGCAAAAGTCCCTGCAATCGGGCGTGTTTGCACGACACCGTCTTTGACTTGCACCAAGCGCTCGGGCGAAGAACTCACTATTTGCCCCGCCGCGCCCAAGTCCAAATAGGCCGAGAACGGCGCGGGATTGGCAATGCGTAGCGCGGCATACACATCGGTCGCAGTGCCTTGCGCAAGCGATACATCCCAGCCACGCGATAAATTCACTTGAAATACATCGCCGTCGACGATGTACTGCTTGGCGCGCGCGACACCGTCGAGAAATTGCTGCGGCTCATCTTCGGAAATCCGCGCAACTTGCAAAGGCTGCGCTTGCCATGCGGGCGTGTTGGTCAGCAAGGCTTGTAACTGGGCGAGCTGATCTGCGGTTTCAGCCAACAAGGTTGTAGTTTGTGTTTCACGCTCAAATAAAATAGCAGCAGGGCAACGGACTAAAGCGCCCAAAGGAAAGTCGATATACTCCCCCATTGTACGAGCCTGAACACTAGGTTCAAAAATCTCTAGCAGCTCATACCCCGCATAGAATATCCAGCCTCCATAAAAGGGCAGATTATTATCGCCCGGCGCTGATTCGGCGTGGGTTGCTAGCTCCGCTAAATCCCGCACCAATCGTGCGCCATCGCCCGCCGCATACAGGCGAGTCTCTGTCGGCAAGGCAAATAAAATATCCCAGCCTTGCGTTTGCGACGACTGCAACAGCGCAGGAAATTGCTCAGGAGCTTGAGCCGCCAGCGCGAGTAAATCCGGCGCTTGGGGCAAATCGGCAGTAAAATAGTTAAATTCAGGCATAGGCGCTATTGTAGCAAGAGCGCTGCCAACTCACAGTAGAGAAGACCGCTAATGAAACGACTTTTCATCACCGCCCTGCTCGCCAGCCAATCATTGATGGCAGCAGACCTGCCACCAGTGCAATCCGTACCTCAAGTTGATTTAGCGCGCTATGTCGGCACTTGGCATGAAATTGCGCGCTTCCCCATGTATTTCCAAAATCAATGCGTGGGTGATATCACCGCCAATTACAGCAAAATGGACAATGGCAAAATCAAAGTCATTAACCGTTGTCGCACCAAAGAGGGTGAATTTGATCAAGCCGAAGGCAGTGCCAGCGTCGTAGAAAACACGGGCAATGCCCAACTCAAAGTCAGCTTTTTTTGGCCCTTCCGCGCCGACTATTGGATTATTGGCCTCGACCCTGAATACCGCTGGGCCGTCGTCGGCAACCCAAACCGCAAATATTTATGGATTTTATCGCGCAGCGAAACCATGGCGCCAAACGATCTAGCCGCAGCCAAAACCAGCGCCGTAGCTCAGGGGTTTGATTTAACAAAACTCATGATGAGCGAGTTGAAATCAGCGCAGTGATTTTCGTACGAGATGAAATGGGTCAAGGCGAATTGCGGCTTTCGACCCAAAGTAGGCTAATTACAATTTCTTCTTGCCGCCTATCGATTTCAATTTTTTGTAAATGTAATCGGTAAAATCGTGACCAGGGGTAATAATGCTTTCTGTTAGTGGATTTTTCATTTCATCATTAAAACGAGCAATTGCTACTTCTTCGTTCGGGGCATAAATCAGCCAGCCAACCACTTCAAAACCCTGAGCCAGCAACTTCTCTCTACGCGTAAGAAAATCATCTTCTTCTTCAACGCATAAATTTCGAATCTCACTCTGTGACTCGATTGTTCTTTTGTAAAATTGAAAAGTCGACATTTCAGGCCCTTTGAAATTGTAAACACTGAGCATTTCTGCAATATCAAACAAGCAAGGACTATTGCACGAAACTCCACAGCAGTAGAAAAAGCGTCCGTTTATGGCAGAACTCAGCCCCTCAACAAATCATATCAGCAGTGCTTCAATTTGCAGCCAGTTGATTCTGCAAATACCCAAAGCTACAACAGCTAGCAGAACCCTTATGGTATACAACCCTAGATATTACAAATCATCACACTGAAAGCAATACCTACAAAAAAGCCACCCGAAGGTGGCTTTCTCAATTGAGCTACTCAACTTAGACTTTCTTAAACACCAGCGTACCGTTGGTGCCGCCAAAGCCGAATGAATTGGAGATCGCAACATCGATCTTCATATCACGCGCAGTATTGGCGCAATAATCTAGATCGCAGCCTGACTCAAAATCTTGCTCGTGCAAGTTAATTGTCGGTGGCGACACTTGATTGTGCAGCGCCAAGATCGAGTAAATCGCTTCAACACCCCCCGCGCCGCCCAACAAATGGCCGGTCATTGATTTCGTTGAGTTAACGACTAATTTCTTAGCGTGATCGCCAAAGGCAATTTTCAATGCATTGGTTTCGTTCGCATCACCCAATGGCGTTGAAGTACCGTGTGCGTTCACGTATTGCACTTGATCTGGATTGACGCCAGCATCACGCAGTGCGTTCGCTACGCCACGCGCTGGGCCTTCGGCGCTTGGCGCAGTGATGTGATGTGCGTCGGAACTCATGCCGAAGCCAGCAAGTTCAGCGTAAATCGTTGCGCCGCGTTTTTTAGCGTGTTCGTACTCTTCGAGCACCAAAACACCCGCGCCTTCGCCCATCACGAAACCATCACGGCCTTTATCCCACGGACGTGAAGCTGTTTTTGGATCGTCGTTACGCGTCGACAAGGCTTTCATCGCGCCAAAGCCACCGATTGCCATTTTGCAAATCGTGCCTTCAGCACCGCCAGCAATCATCACATCGGCATCGCCATATTGGATAATCCGCGCAGCATCACCAATGCTGTGCGCACCCGTGGTACACGCCGAAACGATGCCATAACTTGGGCCTTGATAGCCTTTCATAATGGATACGTGACCAGCGATCATATTGATCAATGAGCCAGGAATAAAGAACGGGCCGATTTTGCGCGTACCGCCTTCGATGTAGGCTGCATTGGTTTGCTCAATCAATTGCAAACCACCAATACCCGAACCGATATTCACGCCAACGCGGGTTTTATCGAGATCAGTAATCTCATCCAAACCTGCATCGCTAATTGCTTGCATCGCCGCAGCAATGCCGTAATGGATGAAGTCATCCATACGGCGTGCGTCTTTTGGGTTCACGTATTGTGAAACGTCGAAATCTTTCACTTGACCTGCAACATGGCAACCCATATCACTCGGGTCAAAGCGAGTGATTAAATCAATGCCGGATTGACCAGCTAGCAGGTTGGCCCAGCCAGTGGCAACATCATTGCCAACTGGGGAAACTTGGCCCAAGCCGGTGACAACTACTCTGCGTTTAGACACGGGGTAACTCCGCTGAAGGCCGGGCACACCCGGCCGTATATAATAAGCAGCTGGGTATTCCCAGCCGTATCAAATATAAATACCGGGCATTCCCGGCGGCACCGATGAAATTAAGTTCGCTCAGCAAAGGCGAGCGCATCCTATTCTTTCATCGGGCTAAATATGAAAAAACCCCCGCGACGACACAAGCGTGCCGCAACGGAGGTCGGGACGTACTGAATTACTTGCTCAGGTGAGCTGACACATAGTCAACAGCTTGCTGAACTGTAGTGATCTTTTCTGCATCTTCGTCAGGGATTTCGCACTCGAATTCTTCTTCAAGTGCCATAACGAGTTCAACGGTGTCGAGTGAGTCGGCGCCGAGGTCGTTTACGAATGATGAATCAATCTTAACGTCAGTTTCTGGCACGCCGAGTTGCTCAGCAACGATCTTCTTCACGCGTTGTTCTAGGTTTTCCATGGATGTATATTCCCAAGCCTTTATTAGCTTAATGTTCGAAAAAAACGTTCGCATTCTACCAAAAAAACGGCGTTGCAAACAGGTTTTAGGGTTTTCTTGTACAAATTGTACAAAATGTACAAGCAAATCAAAGCAAAAAAATCAGACTAATCCAGTCAACATGCGGCTTTGCCGCTTGTCAGCCGATTAATTCATAAACATGCCACCGTTCACATGAATGGTGTTGCCAGTAATGTAACCGGCCTTATCTGAAGCCAAAAAGCCCACCGCGTCAGCGATATCTTTTGGATCGCCCAAACGGCCCAGCGCAATATTTGCCACTAATTGCGCTTTTTGCTCATCCGGCAAGCCTTTGGTCATATCGGTATCAATAAAGCCGGGGGCAACCGCATTCACAGTCACGCCACGGCTACCGATTTCTTTAGCCAATGATTTGGTAAAGCCAAATAAAGCCGCTTTCGCTGCCGAGTAATTGGTTTGCCCTGCATTGCCCGTTGCGCCAACGACTGAAGCGATATTAATAATCCGGCCCCAGCGCGCTTTCATCATATTGCGCATCACGGCTTTAGATAATTTGTACACAGGCTTCAGATTGGTATCCATGATGGCATCCCAGTCTTCGTCCTTCATCCGCATCAGCAAATTGTCGCGCGTGATACCGGCGTTATTCACCAAGATCGCAATCGGGCCAAAATCTTTTTCAATCTGCGCCACAATCGCTTCGCACGCACCGTCTTCAGTCACTTGCAAACGCAAGCCTGAACCCGTCGCGCCCGCGGCTTGCAGGTATTCTGCAATCGCTGCGGCGCCTGAATCGCTGGTCGCCGTACCAATGACCGTTGCGCCTTGCGCAGCCAATTCCAAAGCAATCGCCTGACCAATCCCGCGCGATGCGCCCGTTACCAAAGCTACTTTACCCTGCAAACTCATTAAGCACTCCTATATCGAGGTATATCTCACCAAGGTATAGCTGACAATTACCAGCAGCAGATACCTAAACTATTTTATTACAACACAGATTTCAATTGTTCGATGCTCGCGGCATCAACCAAAGCCACGCCTTGCACATCAGCGGAAATCCGTTTATTCAAACCTGCCAAGACTTTGCCTGGGCCACACTCCGCCACGACGGTAACGCCGTCTGCGGCCATTTTTTGTACTGTTTCAACCCAACGTACCGGCTGATAGAGTTGACGCACCAAGGCATCACGAATTTGCTCGCCATCTTGATAAGCCGCCACATCGGCGTTGTGCAGCACCGGCACAATCGGCGTATTAATTTGTACGGTCGCCAATTTTGCTGCGAGTTTTTCTGCCGCTGGTTTCATCAAATCACAATGCGAAGGAACAGACACAGGCAGCAACATTGCGCGTTTTGCGCCGCGCGCTTTACATGCTTCGCAGGCACGCTCAACTGCCGCTTTACTACCTGCAATCACCACTTGGCCTGGCGAATTAAAATTCACCGCTTGCACTACTTCGCCTTGTGCGGCTTCTGCACACGCTTCGATAATCAACTCGTCACTCAAGCCAAGCACAGCCGCCATCGCGCCAGTGCCTGCTGGTACAGCTTCTTGCATCGCTTCGGCACGCAAACGCACCAACTGCAAGGCATCGCCAAAGCTTAATGCCTCAGCCGCCACCAATGCGGTATATTCGCCCAAGCTATGGCCTGCCATCACCACTGGCATTGCGCCACCTTGTGACTGCCACGCACGCCATGCCGCAACACCGGCAGTCAACATCAAAGGCTGCGTATTCACGGTCGCGTTGATGGCTTCCAGTGGGCCTTCAGAGGCCATTGCCCACATATCTTCGCCCAACACGCCGGAAGCCTCGTCAAACGTAGCCTTGACTACGGCTAAATCAGCCCAGCCATTCATCATGCCAATCGATTGCGAACCTTGCCCTGGAAATACAAAAGCTAAAGACATTATTTATTCCTTTCAAACAGTAAAACGGCGCTTCAACAGCGCCGCATACAATCTATCAAAATCAATATTTAACGAGCACCGAGCCCCAAGCAAAGCCACCACCAATCCCTTCCATCAACAAGGTCTGGCCGCGCTGAATCTTACCACTGCGAATGCCGGCATCCAATGCCAATGGAATCGATGCCGCCGATGTATTGCCGTGCTGATCCACCGTCACAATCACATTATCCATCGACATGTGTAAATGTTTAGCGGTGGATTCGATAATTCGAATATTGGCTTGATGCGGCACCAACCAATCAATATCAGTTTTTTCCAAGCCAGCTTTTGCCAAAGTGCTTTCAGCGACTTCCGCCAAGGCTTTCACGGCAAATTTAAACACCGCATTGCCTTCCATATACACATAGGGATTGCCAACCAGCGCGCCTTGTTTTGGTCGTGCGTCGGTTTTCAAAATGCCATTGTAACGGCCATCAGCATGCAGATGCGTTGCCAAAATACCTGGCTCTTCAGATGCTTTGAGCACCACTGCGCCTGCGCCATCACCAAACAAAATACAAGTACCGCGATCATTCCAGTCGATCAAGTTCGACAAGGTTTCCGCGCCGACCACAACCGCGCATTTTGCCGCGCCGCTTTTCACAAATTGATCAGCGGTCGTGAGTGCATAAACAAAGCCAGCGCACACCGCTTGCATATCAAACGCAGGGAAGCCATGTACACCCAGTTTATTTTGCAAAATGCAGGCGGTTGATGGAAAGATATTATCCGGCGTCGTCGTCGCGACAATCAGCAAATCCACTTCGCTTTTATCAACGCCTGCAGCAGCCAATGCGCGCTCGACGGCAATTAATGCCAAATCAGAGGTGAGTTGATCCGGCGCAGCCAAATGGCGCTGGCGAATCCCGGTGCGCGATACGATCCACTCATCCGTCGTGTCGACTTGTTGTGCCAGCTCGGCATTAGTTAGAATTTTTTCTGGTAGGTAAGAACCAGTACCTGCAATACGGGAATACATCATAGTCCCCTTATAATTTTAATCTAGGTATTAGCCTTTAGCCATTTTACTGCAAAGGCTACAAGGCTATACCCAATCAATCTACGGTAGATTCCACCACTGCATTGAGATGCAGCAACTCTTGCTCTACCTGCTCGGTAATTCGTTGAATCATGCCGGAACGCGCTTCTTCAACGGCTTGTGCCAACGCCCAGTAAAACGCGTTTTTATTGGCTCCGCCATGACTTTTCACCACAATGCCGCGCAAACCCAAAAATGATGCGCCATTAAATCGATCCGGATCAAGTCTTGACTTGAAGCGCTTCAATAAAGGCATCGCTAAGACAGCGACAAATTTGGTAAACACATTGCGGTTAAATTCTTCTTTCAAGAAGGTCGAAATCATTTTGACCAAACCTTCTGACACCTTCAACGCCACATTACCGGTAAAGCCATCACAAGCGACGACATCGACCGTACCACGGTAGATATCGTTGCCTTCGACATTACCATGGAAATTAAGGCGGGTTTTACGGATCATTTCTGCCGCCTCTTTCACCGCTTCATTGCCTTTAATGTCTTCTGAACCAATGTTGAGCAAGCCCACCGTTGGCGCATCAACGTGCTTCAAAGCCGAAAACATCGCCGAGCCCATAATGGCAAATTGCGCCAATTGCAAAGGCGTAGAATCCACATTCGCGCCCAAATCGAGCATGGCAGTTTGGCCTTTCATCGTTGGCATTAATTTGGCAATGGCAGGGCGATCAATACCCGGAATGGTTTTGAGCACAAAGCGTGCCGTCGCCATTAAAGCACCGGTATTTCCCGCTGAAACGCAGGCGTTAGCCTCACCCGACTTCACCAAATTAATGGCAACGCGCATCGACGAGTCTTTTTTATTTTTCATCGCCGATTGCGGCGACTCATCCATCGTCACCACTTCAGTTGCAGCATGGACGCGCAAACGCGGATGCGTTACGGCATGATGCGCCTTTAACTCGGCGGCAATGGCATCTTCAAGCCCGACCAAAACGATATTGACATCGGGATTGTCGCGCAAAAAGCGCAATGCGGCAGGCACCGTGACATGGGTGCCGTGATCGCCGCCCATGGCATCAACTGCAACAGTGATATCCATCAGTACACCTTAAAAATCTAAAACGGGTGATACACAATCCATCAGTGATGCAATACGACTGTGACCACAAATCCACTCAAAGACCTAGAATGACGAACGGCGCAAGGGAGTAATTCTCAGAGAGACACTCACTTGCGCCGTAATACTGGCTAGCTAGGCGAAAAAAACACCTGCTCAGCTAAAACAGCCAGGTTGCGATTATTCGCCCTTAGCTTTGATCACACGACGGCCATTGTAAAAGCCGTTTGGTGAAATGTGGTGCGGGCGATGAACTTCACCAGTAGCTGCATCTACAGACAATGCTGGTGCAGAAAGGAAGTCATGAGCGCGGTGCATGCCACGTTTTGAAGGTGATTTTTTGTTTTGTTGAACTGCCATGTTGTAATACTCCTAAGTACTCAGTTGTTTATTCCGCTTTCCTGGTTTTCAACTGAGCCAGGGCTGCAAACGGATTAGGTTTATCGCTTGCCAATTTGGCCAGCGCGTCATCGCCACCACATACATCATGTGTTAGCGCTACTGGTAAAGCGAGTAAAATCTCATCTTCAACCAGCGCTTCAATATCTAGCTCCGGATCGATCAGAATGCCTTCGAGGTCTTCGTCGTGCGCTTCGGCATCGTCGATTTGTTCCTCTGTCGCAAACTGCGTCAACACGGTTTCAGCATGGAGCTGCCAAGGCGCGGCCGATAGGCAACGCTGACAAATCAATTGCAAAGAGCCTTTCACTTCTAAATAAAGCCAAGGGCGCTGCAATTCATCCATACCACTTTCAATATGCCAAGCGACTTCGCCTGATGTATTGGCCAACAGATCACTCAAACGTGAGAGCTGCGAAAGTGGGATAGAACCTTTAAGTTCTCGACCTTCTTGCGCAAATTCCGCGCTATGAATCACCGTCATGTGGCTACTAGCTCGAACCGGAAACCGCGCATGATATAATCGACCGCTACCCTCTGTCAAAGTATTTTGCGCTTTTAAGGCTTAACTTAAACATCATGAACACAACTTCTCACTCTGCGACCGCGCCACAACTCGTTTTGGCGTCTACATCATTGTATCGAAAAGAACTTTTATCTCGGCTTGGTATACCATTTATCACCGCCGCACCCGACTTGGACGAGTCGCCACTGGTCGGCGAAACCGCCGCGCAGACCAGTGAACGCCTCGCGATTGCCAAGGCCAAAGTGCTGGCCGAGCAATTTCCAAACTGCTTGGTGATTGGCTCAGACCAAGTCGCGCTGCTCAATGGTGAGCAACTGGGCAAACCGGGCACACACGAACGTGCCGTTCGGCAGTTGGCTGCGATGCGCGGCCAAACCATCGCCTTTCATACGGCGCTGTGTCTTTACAATACGGCCAACGGCAATACGCAAAGCTACGTGGATATCACGACCGTCACGATGCGTAATTATACCGACGCGCAAATCGAAACCTATTTGCAGCGCGAAAAACCATATAACTGCGCGGGCAGCGCTAAAACCGAGGGCTTGGGCATTGTGATGATTGCGGCGATCGAAGGCAAAGACCCTGCTGCAATTATTGGCTTACCGCTGATTGAGCTGATTACGATGCTGGATGCGGAAGGATTTCCGATTCTGTAATTCAGCAAAGTCAAAAACAGAGTCCACGAAAGACACAAAAAGCACGAAAAAAAACGCTCACTCAAACGATGACGAGATCAACACTCAAATAAGGCTAGCGAATCAACCTGAATACTAATTTCGTGTTTTTCGTGCTTTTCGTGGACAATTCGGTTTTGCTTTGCACCTCTCCGCGCTTGCCACTCTTATTGGATCATTTATGTCAGGAACGCTCTACCTCATTCCCGCCCCGATGGGTGGCGACACACTCAGCGATATTTTACCGACTGACGTGCTTGAAATCGCCAAACGGCTCACGTATTTCGTCGTCGAAAACGCCAAAACGACGCGCGCGCATCTGAAAATGTTCGGCACTCCGCACGAATTGCGTAGCTTACAAATGAATGAATTATCCGAGCACACCAAAGACCACGAAGTGTTCGCGCTACTCAAACCGCTACTCGATGGGATTGACGTGGGTTTGATGTCGGAAGCAGGCTGCCCCGGTGTTGCAGATCCCGGAGCACGCCTAGTGCAATTGGCGCATCAGCGCGGCATCAAAGTCGTGCCACTCGTCGGACCATCTTCTTTACTACTCGCGCTGATGGCGTCTGGCGCCAATGGGCAAAAATTCCGTTTTAACGGCTATTTACCTTCGGATGCAACAGGTCGCGTGACTGCGATTCGTCAACTGGAAGCCACATCAGCCAAAGAAGGCCAAGCCGAGTTGTTTATCGAAACACCGTACCGCAATGGCGCGCTGTTTCAAGCGCTGGTGGCCAGCCTTAAACCCAGCACACGCCTCACGGTCGCCTGCGACATCACCCTGCCAAGTCAAGAGATTTTGACCTTGGAAGCGGGGCAATGGAAAAAGAAACCCGAACCCAATATTCACAAACGACCAACCGTGTTTATTATCCAAGCATAAAGTTATAATTTTTATATGAAAAAGAGCCGAATCAATTCGGCTCTTTTTGCTAGATATCATTGATGTATATTCATGTAGAGTTTACAACTAAAGGCTGGGATAGCAATACATCATCCTTCAACATATTGAATCAATTGCGCAGCTGGCATCGGATGACCAAATAAATGACCTTGAAATGTATTGCAACCCATACTCGCTAGCATATCGCGCTGCTCAACACACTCCACACCTTCAGCGATAACCGACAAGCCAAAGCCATGCCCCAATGAAATCACTGCTTGCGCAATCGTTGCATCACTCGGATCAAGATGCAGGCCTCGCACAAACGAAGAGTCAATCTTGAGTTGCGACAATGGCAATCGCTTGAGATACAGCAAAGATGAGTAACCAGAGCCAAAGTGATCAAGCGAAAAACTCACCCCCAGTGCGCTCAGCTCATTCATTTTATCAATCACTTCTTCCACGTCTTTTTGCAGAGTACTTTCGGTCAACTCCATCCTTAACAACACTGGATTAGCGCCAGTTTCTCTCAAAACAGCAGTAACCATATCCACAAAATTGGGATGCGCCACTTGCAAACCACTCACATTTACCGCCAGTATCCAAGTAGCACTTTGCGGGTATTGCGCCCAAACACTCAATTGCTGGCAAGCCTGCTTCAATACCCATTGGCCCAGCAATACAATTGCACCAGTCTCCTCAGCCATTGGGATAAATACTTCTGGCAGCACCTTTCCTAACGTTGGATGCTGCCAACGTAGCAAGGCTTCCACGCCGACAATCCGCCCCGCGCCATCCAATTGCATTTGGTACTCTAAAAAGAAGCTCTCGCGCGTCAAGGCATCGTGCAAAGACTTTTCTAAATCAGCCTGAATGGCTGCAACCGCCTGCATTTCTGGATCGAAAAAACAGGCCGTATTTCGCCCCGCCGCCTTAGCTTGATACATCGCTACATCCGCTTTTTTGAGCAACTCTTCCATCGGCATGTGCTCTGCCATAAACAATACAATGCCGATGCTGGGCGTACTCAAATGCTCAATTCCGCACAAACAGTAAGGCTGACCCAGGGTCTCTAAGATTTTCGTAGCGACGACCTTAGCCTGATTAGCGGCCTCAGCTTCATGCAGGCTGAGCGTTTCTAATAAAATAACAAATTCATCACCGCCCAAACGGGCGACGCTATCGCTTTCTCGCACACAAGAGAGCAATCGCGCCGAAACCTGCTGCAGCAGCACATCACCAACATCGTGGCCATGCGTATCATTGAGCTGTTTAAAATGATCTAAATCCAGAAACATCACCGCACCATAGTGACCTGAGCGCGCCGATGCGATCATGGCTTTTTTAATTCGATCCAAGAGTAGGCGGCGATTGGGCAAGCCAGTCAACGAATCATAAAATGCCAAACGATGAATTTCTTGGGTACGCTGATACTCCTGCGTAATATCGCTCACCAAACCAATAAACATTGCCTGCCCAGCACGTATCGTTTTTGAAACCGACAGCCGCATCGGGAATAGGCTACCGTTCTTGCGTCGCCCTTCTAACTCACGCGGTAAGCCAATCACTCGTTGCTCGCCGGTATCCAGATAATGTCGTAAATAAGCATCATGATGGCTCGCATGTGGCTCCGGCATCAACATCGAGACGTTCTTCCCCAAAACCTCTTCGAGCTGAAACCCAAATATTCGACTAGCAGATGCATTGAAACTATCAATCAAACCATCAACACCGATGGTGATCACACCATCAGCCATATTGTCTAAAATGGTTTGTGTGTGCTGCGCCGTTTCTTGTAATATTTTTTGATCTTCCGCCAGTTGCTTTTCGGCACGATCATGCTCAATGGCCAAACTAACTAGGTAGGCTGCACGCTTTATTGCTTGCAGTTCAGCTGGCTGTGGTGAGCATGGGTGGGCGTGGTAATTGGCAAATGTTCCTAAAATGCGTCCCTTTGTCGATACGATAGGAATAGACCAACACGATGCCAAGCCATACGACAGAGCCAACCCAGCATAATCTTGCCATAGCGGATCAGTCGCAATATCTGCCACGATGGTAGCTTGTCCGGTATAAGCCGCCGTACCGCAAGAGCCAACGCCCAAGCCAATCGCAGTGCCATCAATCGCAGCACAGTATTCGGCCGGTAGACTAGGTGCAACACCATGTTTCAAGTGCAAACCCAGCTCATCCAGCAATAAAATCGAGCACATTGTCCCAGGAAATGTCGCCTCGAAACTACGAGTAAACTGCTCTAACACCGCCTTAAGAGGCGCATCGGCCACTTGCAACTTGAGCATTTCAAGCTCATTGTCGACCTGCTGCTGAAGTTGTTTTTGCTCGGTAATATCGATCGTGGAGCCAATAATAAATTGCGGTCGCCCCTGCTCATCATACAAAGGATTTTTAACCACATATCCAACTCGATTTTGGCCATACTTCGCACTGAAATAAGTCTCTTCGTATGCCATCGTTTGATGCGCTTCAAAAACAAGCAAATCACGTTGTAAGAATCTTAGCCACTGATCCTGGGGAAAATGTTGCTTGATTTTCTCGCCTTTCACCGCTGAAAAACACACACCTAAGGCATCCTCACAGGCTTTATTCATCAATAAAGCATTCCCCTCTGCGTCTTTTACGAAGCACTGAATGGGCAAAGCATCTAGAAAATCTCGAAAAAAATCAAAATCTTCAGCAGCAAGCTTATTGATGGGCATGTAAGGGAAAAACCTCCAATTCTCGTTGCGTTGAATTCAATGCCAAAGCGGCTCACCTACTGATAAGGCTATACAACATGCTCAAGCGATCAATTGATCCACTTTTTATATCAACCCTTCATCATGGCTGAGAAATTATTGAATTGCAAAATCACCAACAGCAACCCTAAAGCGCTGATAAATAGTAATTACTTTATCGTTTTGGGACTACATTCAAACCAAACCGAGACTTTGACTTAAAACAAAAAACTGAAAAAACACTTTTTGTACGCTGCTATTTATTAGCGAAGAACGTAGCTGCAGTACCACAACGTCCGCCCCTTATCAAAGTTGCCGTTGATGATTTCAGCTGACTCTACACAGCAAGCAAGGGGATTGATCAAGATGTCATCGCCGAACTTAAGCTAATAATAAATTGCAATTTTGTCACTAGCGTTTTGCCGCGTGATCAACAATGCAGAGAATTTTGAACCAACACTTACCCAATTTTGAGGTCAAAAAGACGCGTTAATTAGTGCACAGTAATCTTAACTCCCTACCGCCCGTCATTTACTTTTCTTTTTATGCCATTTAACACCTCAAGCGGCACTATTTACCTATTGAATCAATTCTTAATGACGATATAAAGGATACATATCTGTCTTTATTCGTTTTAAGGTGATTAAAATGTCACTCCAAGTTTCCAGTACCAACTCCAGCAGCCTTGCAGCCAACGTTTCCACCCGAAAAGTAGCCACGGAGCCTGCAAAGATCAGCGAAACACCGCCAACCGACAAGGTCAAACTGAGCGGAGAAGCGACTGAATCACTCACCTACAGCAAACCACGAATGATGCCAGCAGAACTATCGAGCATGCTTGCAGATTCAGAACGGCAAGTTGAAGCAATGATGAATTTGATTCGCCCCTTGCTTGAGCAACAAGGTCTGACGATGTCAAAAGTGGTCAGCGGTGAGCAAAAACTGACTGCCGATCAAGGTACTATCGACGCTGCGAAAGCCGCTATATCTGAAGATGGAGAGATGGGGGTGAGGAAAGTCTCTGAGCGAATTTTAAGCTTTGCAAAATTTGCGATGGGCGACGACCCAGCACAAATGAAAAAAATCCGTGATGCCGTCGAACTGGGCTTCTCCCAAGCCAAAGAAGCACTTGGAGGAGTGCTACCCGAGATCAGCCAAAAAACATACAGCACCATCATGGCCGAATTTGACCGATGGGAAAAAGAAGGCATCCCTGCTGGTGCTACAGTGAGCCTCAAAAAACCTGAGCCAAGTCCAGAGAAAGCAACTTAAACCCATACCGTAAGACCAACCTGATCCGGCTAGCCCTTTTGGACAGGGGTTTGTCGGTTTTGTTACTTAAACGAAAATAAAATCAACACATGGCCAGACTCTGTTGGCTTAAGCACGAGAGTTCACTCAAATAGCCCCCAATCAACATTGACTTATAAATTTCAAATTACTTTCACAAAAAAGCAATAATTTAACCAAAGCTTCACATTTCATCTGCAAAATTCTGACATAATCACAAATGGTTTTGATTATGAGTTTTAGGCAATGCGTAAAATATTGATCGCCAATCCCAAAGGCGGCAGCGGTAAATCAACTCTCTCCACCCACTTAGCAACATACTTTGCATGGCAAGAGGACGCCGTGATGCTGGGCGATTTAGATAAGCAACACTCTAGCCACCATTGGCTTAATTTACGCCCCAGCTCACTTCCGTTTATTCATCGCTGGGACATCGGCGAAGACAAAATCGCCCGCCCACCCCAAGGATGCCAAGTTGCCATTCTGGATACGCCCGCTTGCTTTACCGGAAAAAAACTCAAGCACGTCATTAGCAAAGTCGATCACGTTATCGTACCTGTTTTGCCATCCGCTTTTGATCTCTGGGCCTGCGCTGATTTTTTCGCTGAATTAGCAGAATTGAAAGCGGTACGGCGTGATGAAGTTAAAATTGGTGTTGTCGGTATGCGCGTCAATCCACGCACACAGTCCGCACAGCAACTGCCCGACTTTTTAAATCGTTACGACTTACCGCTACTGACTTGCTTGCGCGATACGCAGTTGTACAACCAAACCATTCAACGCGGCATGACCCTATTTGACTTACCCCACTCAAAAACCGAACGTGACCGTGAAGAATGGCAGCCACTGATTGATTGGCTGCACGTTCGCTAAGATTAATTCTTCAGCCAAAATCCCGCCCAAGCTTGGCGGGATTTTTTATTCCCAAACAAAACGTATCGCTCACTAGCCGTAAATGTATATCCATCTAAGCCTTATTAATTAATAGCTTGAACAATATACGCCCAATGATAGCAATAAAAAACGCCACGATTTAATCGTGGCGTTTTCGTTAACTCAGCCAAGCTGAGTCAAGGTCTAGCTTATTACTTGATACCGTACACTTTACCGTTTGGCAATGTGAGCGTAACACCACTTGGAATCGTCATCGGCATAAATACACGCATACCGATGGTGATGGTTTTGCCTGCACTAAAGTCAGACACGCCCCAACCAGTAGCTTTCATCTCGTACGTTACGCGGTGGAAGCCATTTGGCAGGCCGCCGACGTTACCAACAGTGCTTGATGCTGGCACTGCAGACCAAGTACCACCGCTATAGATATCAACTAGGTTTTCAATGCCTGCACCTGTAGGTGGATCGCTAGGTTTCAAGAATTGAACTGTCGCTGGTACCAATGGTGTAGACGGTGCGATATTGAATGATACTTTCGCGCCAGTCAGATCAACATTTGAGTTGTTTTTCAGTTTCACACCAATTGCGAGTGGGTAGTTATCATCGCCTTTAGGTTTGAAACCAACCAAATCAATTGCTACATCCAATACTTCAGCTGGCTGAACAAACTTCTCATCACCCGCTTTCACACCGTACGGTGCTGCAGCACGTAATTTGTTCGCTGCCATTGCAGTCAAGTAGCTACCCATACCGTATGAAGAAGTACCGTTTTGTGCTGGCGTGCTGTAGTCACCCGCCATTTCCCAGAACATAATACCGCCGGCACCTTGGTCGATTGCGTACTGTACTTTGGCTGCAAATGATTTCTCATTTTCAGTCGACAAGAACACTTTCTTCGTTGGGTTCCACAACCATGATGATTTAGCAACATCATCGTAAGACTCGATGTAGTTACCAATCGCTTGGCCAGCTGGCTTAGTCACATCATGACCGTATTGAGCAACGTACGGTGTTGGCAAGCCATCACGCAAGTTGTTCACGTGCCACAGCGGATTCACACCGGCAAACATTTCATTACCAGCTGCATCACGGTCGAACCACAAGTTATCAATACCTTGTGCGCCGAAGCCGCACGGAGCACCTGCTTTCGCGCTCAATGCATTAGGACCTAAGTTGCCGCCAGTACCGAGGTAGCACTTAGTTTGATCAGCTAGAGCAGACAGACCCCACAGACCATTCGTGCCACCCGTTACGTTTTGTGAACCACGAGTGTAGTACGGTAGACCGATATTGATACGACCACCAGCCAATGCAGTGCGGAAGTATTTATAAGCCCAGTCAATGTTCAAGTAACCTTGAGCGTTGTAGTACTTACCATCACCTGCTGTGTCGTAGATCTTCGCATCAGCGATTTCGTTATCTTTACCTGAATCATACAAGGCAGCATTGTGGCCCACGAAGTGGTTCCATGCACCGTGCAAGTCGTAGGTCATGATGTTCACGAAGTCGAGGTATTTAACTGCTTCGAAATCTTCCATACCGCGTAGCAAGTAACCTGACGATGGTGATGCAATCGTCAATTGGTAGTACTTATTATCAGCAACGGCTTGTTTATCCAACTCGGTACGCAACGTTTTCATCAAGGCCATATAGCCTTTCCACAAGTCGCCACGTTTTGCATTGCCAATCTTCCAGTCTTCTGGATTACCAGCGTCGCTCATTGAAGTTGGGTATTCGTAGTCGATGTCGATACCGTCAAAGTTGTATTTCTTAACAAAAGCAGCTGCTGATTTAGCAAAAGCATCGATACGATCTTGGCGAACTGCGCCCGTCACTGGGTCAGTCGTCAATGCGTAGAAACCACCTGATACGGTACGGCCATCGGCATCATTAAAGAAGCCACCAGTCTCAGCCCAACCCCCAACAGAGAGCAGCAGTTTAACGCCGTTCTTATTGTTGGCTTGCAACATATTGAAGTGGCCTTTGTATGGCAGATTTGGATTCAACGCGTATTTAGCGCCTTTCTCCGGCCATTCCATGCCTACTGAAGAGTTGTTTGGATTGTTTACATCACCAATCGACACTTTCCATTGGTCATTCACGTGTGCAAATGCGTAGTTCACGTGAGTGATATCACCCCAAGGCACATCAGCACCGAGGTATGAAGGCTGATTATTTTTGCCAGTACGCCAGTTGGTGAAGTAACCGATACTACGGCGTTTCATGTTGTTAGCGAGTTTTTCACGGCCAGCAGTATCGTAAACATCGCAGTATGGCACGTTGGCAACTTCAGACACCAAGCCAGCTGGACGGCATTGGTCTTGCGTCCCTACGATTGGAGTGGCTGTCGGCGTTGGTGTTGCTGGTGGCGTAACTGTCGGAGTCGGAGTCGGGGTAGCTGGAGCCACTGTTGGCGTTGGCGTTGCTGGAGCCACTGTAGGTGTTGCCGGGGCTACTGTTGGCGTTGGTGTTGCAGGCTTAGCCGTCGGAGTAGGCGTTGCCGGAGCCACCGTTGGTGTTGGCGTTGCTGGTGCCACTGTTGGCGTTGGGGTCGCTACGCTGCCGCCACAAGGACCAAGATCAAGCCACGGTTTGCCAGAACCTACATTAGTCGCAGGTTCATTACCTTGTGTCCACCATTGTGCTTTGTAGTTACGGCCATTAGAACTAACTAGTGCGCCGCCATTGTATGCAGTTGCTGAATTCCAAGCTGCATTAGTACATGAGCCTACTGCAGGTGTTGCAGTTGGAGATGCAGGTGTTGCCGTTGGGCCAACTGGTGTTGCCGTTGGAGCAACAGGAGTTGCAGTTGGAGCAACTGTTACCACTGGACCCGTCAATGCTTCCCAAGGACCCCATTGCTCTGTTCCAGGTACGTTACCTTGTGTCCACCACTTGGCTTTAAAATCTTTACCAGAGTAGGTCACAACGTCGCCAGCGACGTAGGTAGAAGTGCTATTCCATGCAGTAGCAGCAAATGCGCTTACTGAGATCATTGCAATAGCGGCCGGAATAGCTGCAAATGCGATGCGATTCAAATGGGACATTAAAGTCTCCTCCATATTATTGATTGGCATTCATGCTGCAAAATAATTGGTCTTATTCTGCAACTTAGAGCTGTTACCATTTTGTAAGAATTATGGCATTAGCCCTTGCTGACCGACCACACCACTTCCAGGCCGACCTCGGCAATTACGATTTATCCTTAAGCCAAAACCATTGTCAACACCCTAAATCCAAACAAAATTGTGGGTGGCGAGTAAAAACAGTACTTCCGTATTATTTACTACATAACACGACTAACACACTTGTGCCGCACTGCAGCATAAAAATACCAAGCCAATGATTTAATTGATATAAATCGCAGCAAAACTTGAAAGCAATACATTAATTAGCGTTTACTGATGTAACTACAATCTAATTACCTCAGTAGTCAAAGCAGTAAATTTTTTGCAAAACATGACTCAAATGTGACGAAAATCTCATGTTTTTTCTCTTTCGAAAATCTGTGTCAGCCATGTGCTTTCTTGATTCTTTCGCTTTGTTTTCTTGAAAGAAATCACGATTAGCATCCGTTAAGCTCAAAAGCAGTGGTATTAAGTACACCCAAAAATCAGCCAATTACCGAGACCCCGCCTTGCCCTCAAGCGCTGACTCTGTTAAAAACAAGCCTCACTCATCGCCAGCTATTAATATGTTGATTCGCAAACTATTTAAATTTGAAAACGCCCATATCGTTCGCAATTGCTCGTCTGAGCGCTGCCGCACATCGATCCACGGCCACAGCTATAAAGTAGAAGTGCTGCTGGAAGCCGATGCGCTCGATAATGGGCAAATGGTTTACGATTTTGGCTTGATGAAAGGCACCATTCGCGACGTGATCGATGCATTCGATCATGCGATTTGTTTTTGGGATAAAGATGATGCGGAATATATTCGTCTATGCAAAACATTTTCAGCGCGCTGGATCTCGATGCCAGTGTCACCATCGGCTGAACAGTTTGCCCGCCTCTTCTTTGTGATTATTGATCAGGTGTTGGCGCAAACGGTGATGGCCAACGGCGAAAGCGACGTTAGATTGCATTCCATCATCGCCCACGAAACCGAAACGGGTTACGCGCAAGCCTTTCGCCACGACGCCTACAATCCGCGCATGGGCGAAATCCAGCTCTCGCAAATTGAATTTTCAGCGCAATGCCAGCAAGAATGGATTGATCCTGAAATGTATCAAAAGCTGCTCAATGGCGTGAAATTCACCAACTCAGCCGTTCCACAGCAAGTCATTTAAACACGTCAGTCCTTTGAACATAAAAAAAGCCCGCTGAATGATTCACGCGGGCTTTTTAGTTTTTGTCATTCAAACAGATTAGAGCGACTCGGCCTTCAGCAATAAACCCGCCAAAATCAAATCCTGCGGATAAGTCACTTTTAAATTCCACGGGCTACCCATAATCAATTTTGGGGATTTTCCCAACCGTTCTAGCGCGCTGGCTTCATCGGTAATATCTGCCACGTGTTCGGGCAAAGCGGCTTGTAGTGCCGACAGCAGTTCTTGCTGACGGAACATTTGCGGCGTTTGCGCTTGCCACAGTCCGGCACGCGGCGTCGTGCGAGCGATGCTCTGCTCATTCGTTGCCACCTTCAGGGTATCTGCGACTGGAACAGCTAAAATACCGCCTACAGGGTCATACTCTAACTGGATAATCATGGCGTCAACTTGCAAGCTGGTGATACAAGGCCGCGCAGCATCATGAACCAATACCCATGCATCTGACTGCGGCAACGCCGCCAAACCATTGAGCACCGATTGCGCACGGCTATCGCCGCCGACGCGCAGCACCAGCAAGCGCGCGAACGAGTCGCCGAGTAAATCAGACCAGTCATAGCTTTCCCACCACTCGTCTTCTGGGGAAATAACGACGACCACTTGCGCCAATCGCGCTGCGCCCAGCAAAGCGCGTAGCGTGTGCGCGATCAACGGTTGCCCGAGCAAATCCAAGTATTGTTTCGGTGTGGCGGACGCCATTCGGCTGCCGCTACCTGCTGCTGGAACCAGCGCCAGCGCGCTCATTCTGACTCGCCCTCAGCGTCTTCATCAGCATCAAGCGCGTTGTACACCTCAATGATTTCGACTTCAGGATGCGCAGCTTGCCAAGCGTCGAGCACGTCAGCCAGTGCTTGATCATTCAGCGCGGCGACGCCAAATTCGCGTTCTGGCTGCCATTTTGTTTCTGCAACAGCAGCGACCTGATCATGATGCTCGTGCGGTATTCCTTCGCTACAGGCTTTACACAACATTTGCACATTACTGCCCCAATCTTCGAGCGCCAAGCCAGCATCTACAACCAAACTATCAAGGGTATTTACCGCCAGCTCTTGGGATGCATTTGCTTCAATCACATACGTTGAGTAGTTCGAGCGTTGCCAAAATTCGAGCCAATCAAATACCGGTACTTCTTTGCCATGCAATATCCGTGTTCCGCGCGGTGCGCCGTCAATTAGCACGATATCGTGATAACGCACGCCGCAATCGGGCATCGGCACGCTAACAATCTGCGCCCGCGCCGGATCAAGGCGATTTGCCCACAGCACTTCAACCTGATCATCCTGCGTGATTCGGACTGGAATTAAGCCCAGTTTTAAATCTGGCGCGGCATTTTCCAAGGCATCCAGCAGCATAGTGATGCCAAAAAATGCCCAAGCCTTCGCCGCAGTTTCCCAGTCTGACATCGCCGTAGCAGCAATACCCAGATTCCACCACGCGGCCTCATCTTCGGGATTGAGTTCTGCGGCGCGGCGATTGTAGCGCAGCGACTCGGCCCAACGGCTTTGATATTTATACAGCAGCGCCAAATCGTAGTTCGTCACCGCATCTTGCTCGTCGATCGCTAGCGCAGCCAAAAAGTGCTGTTCGGCCAAGGCTTCGTCATGGTCGTCCCACGCGGCGTGCGCGGCAGATTTTAGTTCGGCGGTATTCATGCAAACACTCATTGTGGATTGCCCTCGATCGTCGCTAGCGGCTCAAGTTCACGCCACACACAGCTACCTTTGACGGTTTTATCGAGGGCATCGAGATATTTTTGATGTAAAGCGAGTTCTTCGGCGCTGGCCTGCGTAATGATCAGCGGTTGGCTGCTATTGCGGCGCTCTAAATTGCTGGCGTTTTCTTCGGCCGTTGGCGCAAAGTCGATCAATAGGCTGTCTTGCCCCCGCGTCATCGCCATATACACTTCGGCGAGCAACTCGCAGTCAATCAGCGCGCCGTGCAAAGTCCGCCCTGAGCGATCGACATCATAACGATCACACAACGCATCGAGGCTATTACGCTTACCCGGCCACAAGTCTTTGGCCATTTTCAGCGTATCGGTAATGCTCTCAACGTAATCTTCAATCTTGCCGCGCCCAAGCTTGCCCAACTCCATATTCAGGTAGCCGACGTCAAACGGCGCATTATGGATAATCAGCTCACTGCCTTTGACGAAGTCGAGAAAATCATCAACGATTTGAGCAAATTTAGGTTTGTCGGCCAAAAACTCAGTCGTTAAGCCGTGAACATTCAATGCGCCCTCTTCCGAGTCGCGGCCAGGATTCACAAAACGATGAAAATGACACTCCGCTTTGGATAATTTGCGGTCAATCATTTCGACCCCAGCCACCTCTAGCAAGCGATTGCCGTCCTCAACGCGTAAACCTGTCGTCTCGGTATCCAAAAAGATTTGACGCATACCCACATTCCCCACAAAACAATGGCCGCTATTGTAACTGATGTTCCAGCCCATCGCGGCAGCAGCAAGCCTCAACGGCCAGTGCTCTAGTCAATCGCCAAGACGAGATTCATTTTTTCCCACCAAGTTGTTCAAATCATTTCGCCGCAGCATGAAAGCCAAAACCGTATGATTGGAGCATCAAAAGGATGAACTTATGCCCCACATTTTATTTATTAGTCACGGCGCGCCATCGCTCGTTATTGACGATGTTCCGCCGCGCGATTTTCTACTGTCACTCGGTAAAGCGCTGCCGCATCCCAAGTTGATCGTGATGATTTCGGCGCACAATATTCAATCGCACACCACGGTCGGTATCGCCCAACAATGGCAGGAATGGCATGACTTTGGCGGCTTTGCCCCTGAGCTGTACCAAATGCAATATCGCCCGCAAGGAGACGCTGATTTCGCGCAACGCCTAGCGCAGCAACTCGCCAACACTGGGCTCACAGTGGCCATCACCGATGACCCCGCGCTGGATCACGGCGCATGGGTGCCGCTGAAACTGATGTATCCCGCCGCCAATGTGCCCGTAGTAACGATCTCGCTGGCGAAAAATATGGATGCTGCCGCACACTGGGCTTTGGGTGAACGTTTAGCTGAAATTTTGCCGAATGATGTGCTGTTGATTGGCTCGGGTAGTATCACGCACAATTTACGCGATGCTTTTAGCCGAATGCAATCGGGGCAAACTGAATTTGATATTGAACCGTATGCAGCTGAGTTCATTGCAGCTACTTACTCAGCGCTCGATACCTATAGCCCTGCTGATTGGGAAAACTGGCAAAACAATTTGCCTCACGCCCGCCGTGCCCATCCCACGCCCGAACATTTTTTACCGCTACTGATCGCCAAAGCGGCAGCAGGTCAATCAGCGCATCATAAAGCCTTGCATCAAAGTATGTCGCTCGGCGTGCTGGGCATGGATGTGATCGCTTTTGAGTCGACAAAATAAGGAAGAAACGGCGATGAATTAAGCTATAAATCTAAAACACGCAGAACGAACCCGGAGGAATTCATGCATTCTGATTTGCAGCGGCTCGCAAAAATTGCCCGTCAGCATCCTCGCATCGCACTGCGTATTTATCTGCAAATTGAAACCTCAGCAAAGAACCAAGGCGACTACGCCTTGCAATTGGATGCGCTCTATCAACGCTACTTTACGCTGGAGCGCATTGGAGAAGCGGCCACCATCGAAGCGGAACTCAAACTTGCGCTGACTTTTGCCGAAGAAAACGCACTCGCTTGGCAAGCGGGCCGTCTTTTTGAAGCGCTCGGTCGTATTCACTACACCCGCAGTGAATACCGCGACGCTCTGCAAAACTGGACCCGCTGTATTGATACGAGCTTACTCACTGGCGATGTCGCCTCAGGCATTGAAGCTCGGATTGGTCTGAGCCAAATTAGCAATGAGCTGGGTGACCCCGGTCAAGGCAGTCGCTACTTTAAAGACGCCGAGCAGCTCATCGATAAAATTGATAATCCCTATCTGGCCAGCAAGCTAGCCATCAATATCGGGGTCAATCATTTTTATTACCCCAATGAACTGGAACAATCCGAAGCGCAGTTTTTACGTGGCTTGCATTATGCAACCTTAGGCAATATCAAGGAGTACATTGCTGAATCACACTGGCATTTAGGCCACGTATATCTTGAGCAAGATCGGCTTGAAGCGGCCAACAGTAGCGTTCATATCGCACTGACCATGGCCGAAAAGTGTAGCTACCAGTGGTTACGCGGGGTTTGCTATGACACCTTGGCGCAGATTTTATTCAAACAGAAAGACTTTTCCGCCGCCCAAGTCCATTGCGAAAAAGCGCTTCTTTTTGCCAAAGAAAGCAATTCACTATTTCAACAAGTCGAACATTTACGCTTACTAATTGGAATTCATGAGCAAAATGGCAATTTAGCGCAGGCGATGCATTACGTGCATGAAATGCACGCTACCCAAACCAACATGAATTTGCTCAGCGCACCAGATCGGCTGCAGGTGCTCAAAAAGTACGATTTAACGCAAAAATCAATCAGTGAACAGCTACTCGATCTGGCTGCCAATCCTGAAATCAATCTGGGTCAGCAATCTTCATTACAACTACTACTCGACGAAGCCGCACGTATTTTGCAACTGGATTGGGTCGGCATTTGGACCCTCAATAACCACACGATGAGCTATGAATGTAAAGCGCAATCGAATACCAGTTCGCCGATTCACCTCACGATCGACAGAGATAAAACACCAAATTATCACCAATTTATCCAGCAAATCAGTCAAGCCGTCATTGCACCAGATGCCCGACTTCATCCAACTGCCAGTGAGATGCAAAGTATTTTTGGCGAACACACACCACAATCCTCGCTCGACTTCCCGCTACAAACTCACAATCAGCAAATGGGCATGGTAAGTTTTTTTCAAATCAAACATAAAAATGTGTGGCAGCGTGAAGATATTCTACATTGCAGTCATCTTGTGCATTTAATTGAGCGAGTGTTTGCCAATACAGAACGCGACAAAATTCAATCTGAATTACAAAGAAATGAAAAAATGGCCTCGCTCGGGCGTCTCGTCGCTGGCATTGCCCACGAAATCAATACCCCCATTGGTATCGGCGTCACCGCGAGCAGTACTTTGCACAGCGAGCTCAAACAAATCGACGCTGAAATTGATTCTGGCAAGCTCGGAAAAAATCGCTTGCTCAGTTTCGTCAAAACCGCGATGGAAAACGTCCTCGTCACCGAGCGGAATTTGCAGCGCGCTGCCGAACTCGTGAAAAGCTTTAAAGAAATCGCCGTTGATCAAAATAGTGATATTCGACGCAGAATTAATGTTAGCGATTATCTGAACGAGATTTTGCTCAACCTGTCACCGAGTGTTAAGCACACACCGTATCGCTGGGTAGCCCAATGCAATCCTAGTATTGAAGTAGATACCTACCCTGGCAGCATCTCGCAAATTATCGCCAATTTCATCAATAACAGTCTATTGCACGGATTTGAGGGCCGATCGAATGGCCTGATGAAGATTGAATTGACTCAAGGCGCTGCGGGGGAATTGATTTTGGACTATCGCGACGATGGGAATGGGATGGACGAAAATACGCAAAAACATATTTTCGACCCCTTTTTCACCACAAAGATGGGGCGTGGCGGCAGTGGCTTGGGCATGAATATTGTGTATAACCTGATCACTCAACAACTGAAGGGCAGCATTGAAATTCACAGTCAACCCAATCAAGGCGTTCACTTTCACTGCGTATTTCCAGTACTAGCCAGCCAATGACTCAACACCACGATTGGCGAGTTGATCGGCTCGTTCGTTACCGGGATTGCCTGCGTGGCCTTTCACCCAGCGCCATTGCACTTGGTGCCGTGCGACTTGTTCATCGAGCAGTTTCCACAAGTCTTCGTTTTTCACGGGCTGTTTGGCAGCGGTTTTCCAGCCGTTTTTTTTCCAACCGTGAATCCACGTTTCAATACCATTTTTAACGTACTGTGAGTCGGTATGAATCGTCACTTCGCAAGTGCGCGTTAAGGCAGCGAGCGCTGAAATAACACCGAGCAATTCCATGCGATTATTGGTCGTATGCGCTTCGCCGCCAAAGAGTTCTTTTTCGTGTTCGCCATATTTCAAATAAGCGCCCCAACCACCGGGCCCTGGATTACCTTTACAAGCACCATCAGTGTAAATTTCAATCATCTTTGATTCACTTTCGGATTAGATCATGCGCAAAATTGCGATTAGTTTGGTTTTCATTTTAACCGCAGCACCTAGTTTCGCGGCGACTTTCTGTCCGTGGAAAGTACCGAGCGAAGCCAAGGCCGAACGATTTATTAATTTAACAGTGGTGCAGTTTGTTGATGTCGGTGATGACGACGTCAAAATTGCTTTTGGAGGCGGAAATTTGGGCAGCGGCTACGATGTTCGCATTCCTAGCAAAACCCGAGAAGACGCTAATAAGATACTCAAGTCTATGCAAGAGACCGCCAAACAGTGCGACAAGTAAAATATTGACGTATTGCCATCAGTGCATTGAATATCAATGGCTAGGTACCAATACCTCACTTACATCGATCTTTGCTAGCCTGCTGGCGCATTTTCTCAACCACCACTGCCGCATTTTGGTTCACCGTTACCGTTCGCCATTGTGGTTCAATCACATGCATGCCGCGCACCCGCTTTACCACCTCAAGACAATACACGCCGCCACCTGCAGGCCAAAGGCGATCACCCGCTTGATCAAAAAAGCGGCTTTTTTCTAACCAGCCCGCTCGCTGAATCGGTGGGCGATAACACAAATGCTCGTCATTGACGGACTGCAAATCAAGCTCTGCGAGCCAATCTTTTAATTTAGGCAGCGCAACAAAGTTGCCTTTCCACGGCATATCTTGATTGGGTTTCAGTCGCCGCAAGCCCCATAAACTCCATGGATTAAAGCCAGTAATCAGTAACCGGCCTTCTGGGCGCAAGACGCGCTGACATTCGCGCAATACCGCATGCGGGTCGGGCGAAAAATCTAAAACATGCGGCAGCGCGATGAGATCAAGACTCTGCTCATCAAACGGTAATTCATGTGCAGTGCATTTTAATTGGGTGCCCGCCGCTTCACCGGCTTGCAGGCGCCACGGCATGCGATTGCTGCGCAGGCAATCGAGTTGCGGCAATTCGAGTTGCACCGCTTTATAACCAAACAGGTCAACTGCCGCGCGCTCAAACCATGCGGCTTCGCTCAATGCGACATATCGCCCTAGCGGAGTCGCCAACCAAGCGGCAAAATGATCAAACTCAGCATTCATGACAGTGGCTCACAGGATTAATATCGCAAATGCTCAAAATTAGCTGCCTTCCTATTTTTACCGATAATTATATCTGGCTACTGCAAAACGACCAGCAAGTCGTCGCGGTTGATCCGGGAGCCGCTGAGCCATTACAAAGTTGGCTGGCCGAACATCATTTTGAATTAGCAGGCGTCATCATCACCCACCACCATCACGACCATACCGATGGACTCGCTGAGTTGGCTCACCATGATCTCCCTATTTATGGCCCAGCAGGGATCAAGCACGTCAATCACATCTTATCTGGTGGCGAAACGATTCATCTACTTGGCGAAGCATTCCAAGTCATCGCCACCCCCGGCCATACCCTTGATCACCTGAGTTTCTATGGTGCGGGCGCTCTTTTTTGTGGCGATACCTTATTTGCTGGCGGTTGCGGCCGACTGTTTGAAGGCACCTACGAACAGCTGTTTCATAGTTTACAGCGCCTCGCCACCTTACCACCGGAAACCTTGGTCTGCTGTACGCACGAATATACGCTCAGTAATTTACGCTTTGCGCTGGCTGTTGACCCCATGCATGCCGCAACACAAAATCGTCAGGCCATCGAAAGTGAAAAACGTTCCCGTAATGAGCCCACTTTGCCCAGCACGATCGCGCTCGAATTGGCCACCAATCCATACTTGCGAGTACACGATATTGCGTTTATAGAGCGCGTTGCCCGGCATACGCCCAGCATCAAGACCGCCTTAGATTGCTTTACCGCCCTTCGGCAATGGAAAGATTCTTTCCGTTAATCAAATAAACGCTGCTAACGCGTTGACATGGTATGAAAGCGGCCTTTAGTATCGCGAGATTCACTTCATCATTTAATGGGACACGGCTCATGAAGCTGCAACTGCCTGCGCTCATCCTCTCTGCTTGTTTATCGGCTTCTCTTTTTGCCGCAGATTCAGCCAAGATCCGACTCGACTACAACCTCAGCATTCCATCTGGATCACTTGATGGCGATACCGCCAAAGTCATGGACGCCCTATTTGGCAATGTGATGACAACGCAAATGGAAAAAGATTTGTGGGCGCGGGTGCGCAAAGGCTTTGTCATTCCCGACATCGATAGCCCCTTGGTGAGCAAATGGGAAAATTACTACGCCAGCCGCCCCGATTATCTGAATCGAATCATCAATCGCAGCAATCCCTATCTGCATTTTGTGGTCGAAGAAGTCGAAAAACGTGGCATGCCAATGGAGTTCGCACTGCTGCCGATGATTGAATCGGCCTACAATCCACGCGCCGAATCGCATGCCAAGGCCGCGGGTATGTGGCAGTTTATTCCCGACACTGGCAAACGCTATGGTTTAGAGCGCACATGGTGGTATGACGGTCGTCGTGATGTGGTGGCGGCAACAGGTGCTGCATTATCGTACTTGCAAGATATTCACGGTATGTTTGATGACTGGCAATTGGCTTTAGCTTCATACAATTGGGGGGAAAATGCAGTCAAACGCGCAGTGGCCAAAAATGCAGCGGCGGGTCTACCGACGAACTACATCGATCTAAGAATGCCCGATGAAACGCGCAATTATGTTCCCAAATTGCTCGCCATTCGCAACATCATCGCCGACCCTGAAGCCTATGGCGTGACTTTAACGCCGATGAATAACTATGCCTACTTCACTACACTGCAAACCGGCAAACATATGGACGTTTCGGTAGCGGCAAAGTTGGCAGAAATCAGCGTGGATGAATTACTTCGCCTCAACCCTGGCTTTATCCGTCCTGTCATTGCCCATAAAGACGACCGCCATATGGTGTTGCCAGTAAGCAAAAAAGCCGTGTTTGAACGCAATTTAGCGCAATACACCGAGCCGCTACTCAACTGGCAGCCCTATGTGACTAAATCAGGCGAGCGTTTTGATGAACTCGCGGCAACCTTTGGCATTGCACCTGCCGAACTACGCGACATTAACGACATCTCTAACAAAGACAGCATCGCGCGTGGGCAAACGATTTTGGTGCCTAAAGTACCAGGTTTAGATATTTCCGAGCGACAAACCTTGCTCGCACTGCATAAAAATCGCGAATCTGATGTGATTGATACTGGCGCCAATGACGCGCCTAAAGCGCAGCCTGTCCTTGCCAAATCAGCTGCCGCGGGTGAACACAAGGTGGCTAAGGGCGATACCTTATTTAATATCGCCAATCGCTACGGCCTCACAGTGGCGCAGCTCAAATCCATCAACGGGCAAAAATCGAATCACATTTCTGTCGGTGATACCTTGAACATTCCTGGTAAAGCCGTCGCTAAAAATGGGAAGAAATCAGCGCCAACCAAATACGTTGCCAAGCGTGGTGATACCTATAGTTTGATTGCAAAAAAATATGACGTTGATCTTGACGACCTCAAAAAATGGAATCGACAAAACTTAGTTCCGGGCATGAAAGTGGTCGTGTACCAACCCAATAGTTAATTGCCTACCATCACTAAAAACCGCTGCTTAAAACCAGCGGTTTTTTTCTATTCGCTCGCGACAAAAATCCAAAAATCGACGTGCATTTTCTAAAAAAAGAGCCTAATCTATACCAACGATAAGACTTATCGATAGGCTCAATCATGAAAGCGCATACCGACCTCAAACTCCAGCACCGCGATATCGTGTTCAGCGCACTGCCAACTGATCAAGCAGTGCAAGCGGCACGTCTACTCGGGCGTATTGTCGGTGTTACCGTGCAAGCCCATCCGAGTGATCATCGTATTTCGGTGCAATACTGCATCAGCGAGCACACACTACTCAAACTTGAAAACGTGTTAATGGAAGCAGGTTTTCATTTGGATAACCACATCCTGCAAAAAATCAAACGCGCCCTCGCCCACTATTGCGAAGAAGTGCAATCTGACAACCTCAATATCCCAGAGCACAACATCAAAAGCCGCGATGTCTATATCAAAGTATGGGAAAAACACTCGCACGGCGATCATGATGACACGCCCGAAGAACTACGCCGCTACTTATAAGACATGTATATCCATACAGCCTTTATTTATAAATGGTTAGATGGATATACCACCAAGCACGGCATATTTAAATACTTTCTGACAATACACAATCCAAACTCCTCCTCCTGCGCGCTATAATTGGCGCTTCTTTGCTTTTGCGTCTTGAGCTATGACTTTTTGCCCAACCCGATCTGCTCAAATTGACCTCGATGACGCGGCCCTGCTGCGCTACAGTCGCCATATCTTGCTCGACGAAATTGGCATTGAAGGCCAAACCGCATTATGTAATGCGCATGTTTTGATCATTGGCGCCGGTGGTTTGGGCTCTCCGGTGGCTTTGTATTTAGCCAGCGCTGGCATTGGCACCCTAACCATTGTTGATGACGACGATGTGGATCTGACCAATTTGCAACGCCAAATTGTGCATACCGAAGACCGCGTTGGGCAAAACAAAGCGCAATCGGCAGCAGTCACTTTGCAGCAACTTAATAGCCAAATTAAGATTCGACCGTTGGCAGAACGCGCCAGAGGCGAGCGCTTGCTTGAGCTCGTCAACGCAGCCGATGTCGTCGTCGATTGCTGCGATAATTTTGCCACCCGCCATGCGGTCAATCGCGCCTGCGTGGCAAGCAAAACCCCCTTGGTATCCGGTGCCGCGGTTCGTTTTGACGGGCAACTGAGCGTGTTTGATAGCCGCATTGCAGGCGCACCTTGCTATCACTGCTTATTTGAAGAAGAAGGCGAAGCGAACGATGGGCCGTGTGCGACTTTTGGTGTTTTTGCGCCCTTGGTTGGCATTATTGGTGCCGCGCAAGCGGCAGAAACCCTGAAAGTCATTATGGGGCTAGGTGAAACGCTGATTGGTCGCCTGCAACTCTTTGATGCCCGCAACTCACGCTGGCGTGAAATGAAATACAAACAAGACCCCAATTGCCCAGTCTGTGGCGCAGCGCATGCTTGATAAACCTCGCCGCCCCTCGCTGCAAGATGTAGCCGACCAAGTCGGCATATCGAAGATGACGATTAGTCGTTATTTGCGCTCGCCCGAGTTAGTCGCGCCAGCAACTGCGGCCAAAATTGCTGAAGTGATGCATGTTTTGGGCTATATCCCCAGCCGCGTGCCCGCGATGTTATCGAACTCGCGCAGTCGCGCCATCGGCGTCTTGCTGCCGTCGATGTCTAACCAAGTTTTTTCCGCCGTCGCACAAGGTATCGAGCAAATGACGATGCCAGCCGGTTATCACACGCTGTACGGCCATTATGGCTACGAGCCTGAGCGTGAAGAACAACAAATCGAGCAGTTGCTTTCATTTCATATCGATGGACTACTGCTTTCAGAATCGAATCACACCGCGCGAACGCTGCAAATGCTAGAGATTGCAGCGATTCCCGTCGTCGAAATGATGGATTTACCCGCGCACCCCATCGATTTATCCGTTGGCATGGATCACCAAGCCGCCGCCATGGCGATGGTGAATGCGATGCTCGATCAAGGCTGCCGAGAAATGGTGTATTTAGCCGCCCGAATGGATACCCGCACTCAATTGCGTGAAGCGGGTTTTTGCGCAGCACTGGCAGCGCGCAATCTGCCGACGCATATCGTGCAAACCAGCGCCTCATCCAGTTTCACGCTGGGTGGAGAACTGATGCGACAAGCGCTCGCCGAGCGCCCATCGCTCGATGGCGTATTTTGCACCAATGACGACATTGCTGCAGGCGCGCTCTTGGCATTGCAAAATCTAGGGCGACGAGTGCCGGAAGATGTTCGGATTGCAGGCGTGAATCACTTAGATATTGGTCTTGCATTGCAGCCGCAGTTGGCCAGTATTGTCACGCCACGTGAAGCCATCGGTCGCTGTGCGGCTGAGCGATTAATTGGCAGTATCAACGGCCAAATTTATACCGATCGTACTCTCGATCTTGGCTTTCAATTATTCATGGGTGGTAGCGTAATTTCTGCGCCGTAAATACCCTTCTAGCGTATATCACGCCAAGGCATTATTGATAATGCATAGCGAAACATACACCTCGTAGTAAATAATTACCCCACTACATACGTAGTATCCCCAAGCTCAAATCATAGCAAAACCGTGGTCTAAACTTGAGCTGGCTCAAAAATGTAGGCAGTATGTTACTGGTAACATGTTACCAGTAACAAAACATTTTAGATTGGAGTCGAAAAATGGCAAATACAAAAATATTCGTACTAATGGGTGTATCAGGCTGTGGAAAATCTGCAGTGGCAACGCAACTGGCACAAAAACTTAATGCCGCTTTTCTGGATGGTGATTTTTTGCACCCTAGAGCCAATATCGAAAAGATGGCTTCCGGTCAGCCACTCAATGATGATGATCGCGCACCTTGGCTGGGTTCACTGAATGATGCCGCTTTCGCGATGCAACGCGCCAACCCAGTTTCATTGATTGTATGCTCAGCGCTCAAAAAGTCTTACCGTGATCGACTACGCGTCGGCAACCCAAATTTAGCCTTTCTCTTTTTGCAGGGCGATTACGAAGTGATTGAGCAACGGCTGATCGCACGGCAAGGTCATTTCCAAAAAAGCGGCATGCTCAAATCGCAATTTGCAGCACTCGAAGTGCCTGGCGCAGATGAAACCGATGTCATTACGATCGACATCGACCAGCCGCTTGATGCGGTGATCGAGCAAGCCCACCAAGCCATTTTGGCGCAGGAGTAATCATTATGGAAACGCTCACACTGATATTCACCGCGCTAGGCTCGGTACTGTTACTACTGTTTTTAGTGATGAAAGCGCGTTTACACGCTTTTGTTGCGCTCATGATTGTTTCAATTGGCGCAGGTATTTTCTCCGGCATGCCGGTGGATAAAATCGCTGACACCATGCAAAAAGGCATGGGCGGTACGCTGGGGTTCTTGGCGATTGTCGTCGCTTTAGGCGCAATGTTTGGCAAAATCTTGCATGAAACTGGGGCGCTGGATCAAATCGCAGTCAAATTGTTGGATAAATTTGGCCATAGCCGCGCCAACTACGCGCTGGGTATCGCGGGTTTGATTTGTACACTACCGCTGTTTTTTGATGTGGCAATCGTGCTATTGATTGGCGTGGTGTTTGCCGTAGCGCGTCGCACGGGCGGTAATGTTATCAAGCTCGCAATTCCTTTATTTGCAGGCGTTGCAGCTTCGGCGGCATTTTTACTACCTGGCCCAACCGCGATGCTATTGGCCTCTCAAATGAACGCCGATTTCGGCTGGATGATTTTACTCGGGCTCGCAGCAGCCATTCCAGGGATGATTTTAGCAGGCCCTATTTACGGTAATTTCATCAGTAAACACGTGCACCTTGCGCTGCCAAGCGACGTGAGTGAGCCAACCTTAGGGCAAAATCAAATGCCTTCGTTTGGTTTTAGCTTGTCGCTGATTCTGTTCCCATTATTGCTTGTTGGCCTTAAAACGATCGTTGCACGTTTGATCGACCCAAGCAGCACGATGTTTCAATGGTTACAACTGATCGGCCACCCCTTCACCGCAATTTTGTTGGCCTGCTTATTGGCCATTTATGGACTCGCAATCCCACGTGGCATGAGTAAAGAAAAGATCATGGAAATTTGCAGTGCAGCGCTGCAACCAGCTGGGATTATCTTGCTGGTGACAGGTGCAGGTGGTGTATTTAAGCAAGTCCTAGTCGATTCGGGTGTGGGCCCAGCGCTTGGCAATGCACTAATTAGCGCAGGTTTACCGATCGCTATTGCTTGCTTTGTACTCTCCGCCGCCGTACGCGTCATTCAAGGCTCGGCCACTGTTGCCTGCTTAACCACCGTGGGTTTAGTCTTACCTGTGATTGAGTTAGCTGGCTTTTCTGGTGCGCAACTGGCCGCCTTGTCGATTTGCATTGCAGGTGGCTCGATTGTACTGAGCCATGTCAATGACTCTGGCTTTTGGCTATTTGGAAAGTTCACGGGTGCCAATGAAATGCAGACGCTAAAAACTTGGTCGGTGATGGAAACGATCTTAGGCACAACCGGTGCCGCAGTAGGGATGGTCGCTTTCTCAATGCTTTAATCTGAGGTCAAAGCTTAGAAAGCCCGTATATGCTGGCAGCGTATATCGGGCTTTTTTGCATCAAAGCTGACCGAACGTCTGCCCCAAGTGAGCATTCTGGGGTAATTCGTCACAAGTCCGCGATATTCACGTTACAATTTAAAGCTCGAATATGAATTGAGCCCGACCATGCTTCGCAGCTTACTATTGAGCCTTTGTTTTGCCACCTTGAGTGCGTTTGCATCCGCCGAAGTGGGTGAAAAAATCATCCTCACTGTTACAGGAAAACCCGCCACTAATGCGGTGCAACTCACTGATGCTGCTCTGAGCAAATTGCCGCAAAAAAGCATGACGCTGCAAACGCCTTGGTATCCGGTGCCGAAAAAATTTGAAGGCCCACTACTGCGTGATGTGCTGAAATTAGCGGGTATCAGCTCAGGTAATATTCGGCTGGTCGCCCTCAACGACTATACGATTAGCATCCCTGTCAGTGATGCATTTCAATATGATGTGATTGTCGCGCGTTTACTCGACGGCAAGCCCATGTCAGTACGCGAAAAAGGGCCACTTTTTATTGTGTACCCATTTCACGAACACGAAGAATTACGCAAAACAGATTATTACCGTCGTTGTAGCTGGCAATTGCGCAGCATTGCAGCGGAATAAACCATCGCATGACTAGATTTAGAATCATTTTTGTTGTGATTTGTATTATCTTGCTCAGTAACTTTGGCATGATGGTGCATTTCGAACTTAAGCAGAAAAAAGTACTCAATTACGCCAGTGAAAGTGGCATTGATAATCAGCTCTGGCAGTTTTTTCAGCTCAATAATGAATATCAGCGCCTCAGAGAAGTGGTGCAGTATGCTAATACTGAGAACCTAGACGCAGTGCACTTGCGTTTTGATATTTTCTATAGCCGAGTCAACAGTTTTGCGGCGGGCGAAATTGAAGCAGCACCGATTTTTATGCACCCAGAGCTCACCAAACCGCTGATGGCACCGCTCATTAGCTACATTCACGATAGCGCCAAAATACATGACGCTCACCCGCTGTCTCCTGCGCAGTGGCAAGAATTTAAACAAAGAACTATCGCCCTTGAGCCGGCTGTTAATCAATTAGTTCAAGATGCCCGCACTCACGACGCCCATGAAGTCGACGAAAATCGCAAAGATATTCGCCACTGGGGTGAGTTACGAATTATGTTAGCTTCGCTACAAACGCTACTGTTATTTATCTTTGCCGGTTTAGGTTTATACGCGCTGTGGCGCTCAGAAAAAAGCCGCCAAGCGCTCGCTGATACGGCGATCTCACTGCAAGAAGCACGACAACAAGCTGATGTGGCCAATGAAGCCAAAAGTCGATTTTTGGCGCATATTAGTCATGAAATTCGTACCCCACTGACCTCTATTCTTGGCTACACCGACAGACTGTCTCGCAAATCATTGGCACCTGAAGACCAAAGAGAAGTCAGCTATATCGCCAACAGTGGTGCACATTTACTGCGCTTATTAAATAACGTACTCGACTTATCCAAATCAGATCAAAACAAACTTTGCCTTGTGAATCAAACGCTCAGCTTTAAACAATTCAAGCAAGAACTTAAAACGATGTTTGAGATGATGGCGCAAGCAAAATCAATTCAGTTCAAAATAATACTCGCCCCTGATTTACCCGAAAATATCATTTTAGATGCGGGTAAATTCCGGCAAATTATGATTAATCTGATCAGCAATAGCCTAAAGTTTACTCACAAGGGAAAAGTGACCGTCACTTTTTATGGCGAGAATCTCCCTGAGCACTACCAAATCTATGCAGCAGTGTGTGATACCGGATGCGGAATCAAAGCGATAGACCAAGCACGGATATTCTCGCCTTTTGAACAGAGTGAATCGGGGCAATTGGCAGGCGGAACGGGTTTGGGACTTGCACTGAGTCGCGATTACGCGCGCTTAATGTATGGCGATATTCAATTTACCAGTCAAGAATACGTTGGCAGTGAGTTTATCGTCAATGTGCAAGCTCAAACCGCATCAGCAACACCCCCCTCTGACGTGGAGACTCCAGATGTCAAAGGAGCTATCCATCCCCAATCACTGGCCAACAAACTGGTTTTGGTCGTGGAAGACCAAAGTATCAACCGTGAAATGATTTGTGAAATTTTGCATGACTTTGGTGCTCAAACCTTGGAAGCCGCCAATGGCCTCGAAGGTATTGAGCAAACGCTAAAAAATCCACAGATTGACGATATCATCATGGATTATCAAATGCCTGAAATGAATGGCATGGATGCGGCAGAGCACTTGCGAGGACAAGGCTGGCACAAACCAATCTACCTAGTTTCCGCAAGCCCCCTTTCCGAGCTGCAAACCAAGGCGGGGTTTGGCGCATTCACTGGGCACTTACACAAGCCCTTCACGATCGATGAAATCGTCGAACTCTTAAATCAAGAGGCTGAAACGCCAGCCACTGCCGTTCACTCCGAAGCCAAGCTGATGCTCGATGCCACCAATGCAATGCAGCGCTTAGGCTTTGCTGTCGAGCGCTTTTGGCCCTTATGCCAAAAAGGCTTATCGCGGATTGAAGAATTAGAAGTCCAGTTTGTTGAGGCAATCAGCCAAGGCGAGAGAGAAGATGCGATTCGCCACGCGCACAGCGCCAAAGGAATTGCCCTGCAAATTGGAGCGGACCTGTTGGCTGATCGCTGGGCGCAATTAGAAGCATCACCCGAGTCCTGCCCGATCAGCGAATTAACTGCGCTACGGCAAGCAACGCAACAAGAACTCATCAGTCAATCGGTTTAAGTCGCAAGCCAAAAATGAGTAAATCGCGCGCAATCCCATCGAGCTCCGCTACATCGGGTAAGTGCCCCCACCTAGCAAAGCCAAATCGCTCAAACATTTGAACGCTCGGGGTATTGTGCCCAAATACAAAGCCTAACAAGGTATGCAGAGCAATACTAGGCGCGAAGTCTATCGCAGACTGAAGTAAAAAACGGCCGAGTCCTTGCCCGCGCACCGACTCGGCAAGGTAGATGCTCACTTCAGCGCAGCCTTGATAGGCCGGACGGCCATAGAAACTCGAAAAAGACAGCCAGCCAACAACTTGTCCCGCCTGCTCCACCACCCACAAGGGGCGATCTTGCCGTTGATGAGCGGAAAACCAGGTTTGTCGGCTCTCCACTGAAACAGGCTCGGTATCGGCAGTCACCTGCCGAGATGCCACGGTGCTGTTATAAATCGCAACAATTTGGGGTAAATCTGCCGCTTCAGCGACACGATAATGCCATTGCATAGGGTCTCGATGCCAATCAATCACCATTTTATGATTGGCATCGATCCTTTGATTACAAGCCTTTAGGTGGAATATTTTTGATGGTATTCCATGCCACTGTTGCTGATTTCAAATTACCCGACACATCGACTTGCCAATTTTTCTGGGTTTCTTTGTTTTGCAGTACAAATAAATAGCCATCAACAATGCGCCAAGCGGTTGGGTCGCTGTCTAGTTTTTTATCCTTGGCCACGCCCATCGCGCAAAAACCGCCAAATTTAGGTGCATATTGCGTTGGATTAGCTTTAAATTTGGCCAGATTATCTGCAGAAGCAAACCAGTACGTTGCACCTTCAAATACAAATTTATTCGATTCACTGCCCATCACAGGGGCTTTGCCGCTGAAATAAGAAATTGGATCAAACCCACGCAGCGCAACCCCCTTCTCATTCACATTGACAGGGCGAGTGGAGTTGGTATCAAAAGCCAAAACAGACGTTGGCACTGAAACAAATAAAGTTGCAGCAAGAATAGAAGAGCGAATGACTGGATAGAGCATGACAAAATCCTTATGACAACAGCTTGTTACAAAAACTTACGGCGCACATTAAGCCAGATGCCAACAAAGTACGTCAATCCATACCCATGCTGCATTGCAAAAATAATACGTATTAAGCCAAGTAAAGTAGCAATACCAGTCGCCACGCAGCGAAAAAGTGCTCAACGTTAGCGTTTACTAATACTCAACTATCCGCCAGCACCAGCATAATGACGCATCCCAGCACGCCACATCCAATTTAGAGCTGCCACACAAATACCTGCCAAAACGGCCATTCCCAGCCAAGTAAGCGGCAAACTGGTATCACGCAACAAAGCTTGGCATGGCCACCACACGGTACCTGCCAATGGCAGCGCCATAAAAATCATCGTTGCCAACTTTGGAAACAGGTCAAGCGGATAGCGCGACATATCGACCAACTTGCCCGTGGTCATAAATACCGGATGCGACTCTCCCAGCCAAAAACACGTTGAAATCGCTGCCAAATTAATCACCCACAACACCAGCGCCGACAAGGGCATCAGCAAAACAAATCCCAAATAGAACATCGGCTCTTGTAGCAGTGGGCTACCCCATAGGCCAAACAAGCAATACGCCAGACCAATCATGAGCACGATAAAGCCCTGCGGATGAAATCGCTCTAAAGCCAATAGCAACAAAGGATTCGCCGGACGCGTATAAAAACGTAAAAATGCCCCTGTTTTCAACCAATGTTCCAGCCAAAACATACTGTTGTAACAGGCACTTTGCGGCGCAAAAATACAGAACATAAAGCCCTGCATAAAAATCAACTCACCGCGATGCCAGCCAGCAATCGTTCCGGTTGCACCGAGCATGAAATACAGCGTCGCGGCAGTCGACAAAGACGTTACCGCCACCCCCAAAATAATCAGCGCAAAATCCGCCCGATTTTCCAAACGAGCCCGCGACTCCGACCCAACCATGCGCCGATACGCACGCCAAAATGGACTTAATTTCATGACTTAAGCTCCAAACACAATCAATTTACGCAGCACAATCCGCCCCGCCAAACCAGCAGCAAAGAGAAACACCACGGTCCAAACTGCCTGAATTAGCACCGGCTGAATACTGACAATTTCACCTGTGATGTAGCCAACGGGGGTATTAAAGAAATGTCCAAACGGCAAATACGCCAACACCTCACGCATTGCGGCGGGAAAAAATGCCAAGGGAATCAGCGCGCCACCCAAAAACTGCACCAGTGCGTCTTTACTCGCGGTGATTCCCCATAAATCTGTCGCAATAAATCCGGCTAGCCCGACAACAAAATCAATACAAAATAACAATACAAATGACAAGACCACCGATAGCACCGCCAAAGCGATGGTTTGCGGCGACAAACTCAAATCAAACCACCACAAGAAAGCAATAAATGCCGGCAAGATATACACGGACTGCGCCAAGGCGCGCCCAAGCGAAATAGCAAAATGCCGCAGATTGAGTGACATTGGCAAAATCAATTGCGTCGCAATTTCGCCAGAACGAATCTCACGCGCCAAGCGCCAATCGGTGCCGACATGCAACACAGTAAACAAAGTTTGCGCGACTGCGACGTGCAAAAAAGCACTTTCAAACGTCATTCCGGCTCGCTGCGGGCTGTCTTTAAACAATGCTGCCCACAGGTAATACAGCAGCCACAGCGCAATCAAATAGCCAAACGTCACCAGCCAGCGCCCTTTGCGATCGGTGGCCAAAATTCGCGCACTGCCCCAGACCAAGGCGGCACAGCCTTTGAACGGAATACTCAACATACCGCCTCCGTTTTATTGGCCAAATAAAAACCGTGCAGTAATTCTTCAAACTCTTGTTCAACAGGCTTGAGTTCACTCACCGAATACGGCGCGAGTAATTGCATCAACTCGGCAAACGGCAGCGTGTCATGGCGCGCCACTTCCAGCCATTCGCCGCGCAAACGCACCGGCAGTGCTGAATGATGCTGACGCAAAAGCAATTCAGCCGCAGCGATTCGCTCAGGATTAAGCCGCGCGGCCCACCAGCGACCATCTCCGGCGTGCGCGCGAAAATCGGCGAGGCTACCGTCAAAGCGTAACGTACCCTTGTCGATTAACAACAAGCGTTGTGTCAGCCGCTCAATATCGCCGACATCGTGCGATGTAATCAACACTGTCGTACCAGCCTCTTGATTAAGCTTGCGAATGAGGCCGCGCATGCGAGATTTCATTTCGAGATCGAGCCCGATGGTTGGCTCGTCTAAAAACACCACATCGGGACTATGCAAAAATGCTGCCGCAATCTCGCACAACATGCGCTGACCGAGCGACAAAGTACGGACTGGCCGATGATAAAACTCATCTAAATTGGCCTCACGGCGAAATAAATCCAGTCGCGCATCAAATGCCGCCTGCGGCACATCAAATAAAGCCTGTAAGATTTCAAACGAATCCTTTACCGGCAAATCCCACCACAACTGGCTGCGCTGACCAAAAACCACGCCAATTTTCTTGACGTATTTAACCCTATCCCTTTGTGGATGATGACCAGCCACCAATACCTTGCCCGAGCTTGGCTCCAAAATGCCAGTCAACATCTTAATCGTGGTTGATTTTCCTGCGCCATTCGGCCCCACCAAACCGACACACTCACCCGCTGCAATTGTGAAATTCACATCGCTAACCGAGAGTTTGTCCTCGTAATTTGCGCGAAATACATGTTTCAAACGCTCTGCCCAACCCTTAGGGGCAACGGGTGTGCGGTAAATTCGACTTAAATTTTCTACTTCAATCAACATTTTTCATTTCCCTGTGGATCGCGTTGAGCTTTATTTTTTTGAATCCAGTCTGCGCCAGATTTCATGTTCAACTTGCACACCATTTTCCCAGCGCGTGTTATGCCAAAGATCGCCTTCAATACGGAACTGAAACACAAACTCGCGGTGCATCATCGATGGGTGACTAGCAAAATCGAGCTGCTCCGTGTACTGATCGCCCTCACAGCAGTAGCTGCCAGCCGCCGCAAAATAGAATGCATCACCTTGATGCGTAATGAATGAAAAGTGAGTTTCAGACAAAACTTTTAATGAGCGAAGTTGAACATCTTGGTATTGAACTTGCTCGCCATTGTTGTCATTACGGCATTCCCCCGTGACCAGTTGCCATGAACCGAGCATGGGTGGCTTGTTATATTGAGACATATATTCACCCTTTCGAAACGGAAAGCTAATAGACAGCTAGATTACGCACTTGCTGGCTTTGTGAAAATGTTGCAACATGACATTCAATTTGTCCAAAACTCACATTCCCCTGCCCCCCCCCTAATTGAAGCGAATGGATAATTATCACTAATGTGCAACTGGAATTAAGGTTATGGCACTCATCTATCGCGAACGACTCGAAATCGGCCCAGAATCCCCGCAAATCATGGTGGGCACCCATGTATTTCACAAAGAACCTTATCCGCCCTTGCGTGACCGCGGGATTCTGATGTGTGGCCTCAGCGAAGGGCGCGATTTTTTTGAGGTCGAGCGTGTGGATGCGCCGTGGCATGTGCTGGCATTTTGTCTCTCAGGCAGCGGAGAAGTATTTACGCCAGACGGTCTCACACGAGCACTGATGCCTGGACAATTGGCGCTGATGCCGGCCTCAGTCCACAGCGGCTATCGGCGCACGGGCACTGAGCCAATGTTGCATGCGTGGTTTTTGCTGCATTGCACGACGCGTTGGGATTACCTTAGTCGAACACTGCCTGCAATTTATCAAAGCTTGGACGGCGCTGCGCTCGCCGACGCGATGCGGCAATTTCATCGAGAAGTACTGCGCTTTAATACAGGCGATGCAAGGAATTTGGCGGTGCCCGCTTTAGATTTCCTCTGCTTGGCGCTTGAGCGGGCAACTCAGGGCTTAAGCAGCAAAATAGGCTGGGGCGAACAATTAGAACAACTCTTTGCCCACGCCCAAAAAAACTTGCAGCAAGACTGGACCAATACTGCATTAGCAGCACAACTTCACATTACCACCACTCATTTGCATCGTTTGTGCATACAGCATTTGGGCGAAACGCCGAATAAGATTGTGTTCAGAATGAAAATGAATCAGGCCAAAGAATTACTAATGCACGGGCACAGCGTCAGCGATGTAGCGCGTACCAGCGGCTACCAAGAAGTCGCCAGCTTCTCACGCCGCTTTCGCCAACATTTTGGCTACAATCCCAGCCAAGTTTTACGCAAACACCTTGCCAGCGCAGGGCACCAACAGGTATGGGAGTGACGCATCAGATTGGATGCTTTTATTGAATTGATCTGGATACTAGTCAGGCTTTAACTCGATAATAAAATTTAGGTATATCAATGTAGTCATTACTAATCAAGGGCTAAGCCGCAATACTCTATCCGTATTTTCTGTACACGCCACAGCTAAATCGGCAACTTCAATCCCACGCATAGCGGCAAGTTCCAAGGCGATTCTCGCCAATTCAGCCGGCTCATTGCGCAACGGTGGTGGCCCTGCAAGCCAACTTGGCTGAATATCGGGGGCATCGGTTTCCAGTACCAGCGCTTCGAGCGGCAGCGTTTGAGCCAAACGACGAATCCGCTGTGAGCCTGAATACGTCAATGCGCCACCAAAACCAAGACAAAATCCAAGCTTAATAAATTCAGCCGCTTGCTGTTCGCTGCCGTTAAAAGCATGTGCGATGCCGCCGCGCACTTTCCATTTACGCAGGTATTTGAGGACTTGATCTTGGCTGCGCCGAATATGCACAATGACGGGCAAATCGTAATCGCGGGCGATTTTGAGTTGGGCTTCAAAAAATTGAATTTGCCGCTCGGCATTCAGTTCGGGCAAATAAAAATCAAGGCCGATTTCCCCGACCGCAATCGAGTCACCAGTATCAAGCGCTTGCCGCAGTTGCAACAAATGCTCGTCACGGTGCTGCGCTTCATAAATCGGATGCAGACCAAATGCGATGTGTGCGCGATACAATTGCTGCATTTTTCGCGTACTGGCAAACGTTTCTGCGGTCACCGCAGGCACGACCCAACTAGTCACACCTGCGGCACGCGAGCGCGCCACCACTTCATCGCGATCCAAATTAAATTCCGCTGCATCAAGATGACAGTGGCTATCAATGAAACTTATTTCAGATACCTTGCTCATAGTGCTATCGTTCGCGCGATTCAATTTATAATGATGTAGTCTGCGAGTTAATGTAGCGCTTAGCAAGCCATCAAATAACAGGGAATAAAAATGGAATTTTTAATGGACTTATGGGTCGGCTACCCAGTCTGGGTATGGCTGATGTTTTTTACCGTCGTCATTTCGCTACTTGCGTTTGACTTGGGCGTTTTGCAAAAAGACGACCATGAAATCAACGTGAATGAAAGCTTAAAACTCTCGGCAATGTATATTGCAATGGGGCTTTTATTCGGGGTATGGCTCTGGTGGTACAAAGGTGCAACGGCTGGCATGGAATACATGACAGGTTATCTGATTGAGAAATCACTCTCAATGGATAATGTCTTCGTCATTGCCTTGATTTTTACTAGTCTTGGCGTGCCACGGATTTACCAACACCGCGTATTGTTCTGGGGGATTCTCGGGGCGATTGTAATGCGTGGCTTGATGATTAGCGTTGGCGCAGTCTTAGTGACTCAGTATCAATGGGTGCTGATGATTTTCGGTGCGTTCTTGATTTTCACCGGGATCAAAATGCTGATTGCCGATGATGAGCACGGCAAACTCGAAGACAACGGCTTTTACAAATGGCTACGCGGTCACATGCGCTTCACCCCAGCCATCCATGGCAATCAATTCTGGGTGCGCGGCGAAGAGCACGGTCTAGCCAAAGGCTGGTGGGCTACGCCGCTGTTCTTGTGCTTGATCTTGGTTGAAACCGCTGATTTGGTCTTTGCCGTCGATAGTATTCCGGCGATTTTCGCGATTACCCAAGATCCATTTATCGTATACACATCAAATATTTTTGCGATTTTAGGTTTGCGTGCACTGTACTTTGCACTGGCTGCGATGGTGCATCGCTTCCATTACCTGAAATATGCATTAGCTGTGGTGCTGGTGTTTATCGGGATTAAAGTCGGTTTGGTGTATTTGAATGACATCCAATTGGTGGCATTTAAGATTCCTACCCTAGTTTCTCTGGTAGTGACCTTTGGTTTACTTCTTGCTGGCGTGCTGTACTCGCTTTGGAAAACCAAGGACGAGCCTTTCCCAGAAAAAACTGAGTAATCGTTTCAAGTTTTAAGTATAAAAAGCCGCACACTAATGAGTGTGCGGCTTTTTTATGGCCGATCTGTATTACTTTTTCATCTGAAAGCTAGCACATGAATCGACTCGCTCGGCTGCAGGAATTAGATACACTTCGTCAAAATTAGCTTCGCTTTTTGACTCAATAAATCCCACCGAATACGCCGAAGTTAACCATTGCGGCACACCAATATCTCGTCGAACGTGGCCATTTCCCGCTAGCAAAACCACACCACGCGATTGATACGGCAGCATCGTTGCCGCCATCACGCGATCACGTGCAATTTGTGCACGCGCCATTTTTTCTTCCATCGCGACTGGCAACTGGCCGCAGTGGCCCAATTGCACAGCGACGCGCTGCTGCTCGATCAGTTTGGCTGGCAAAGGATCATTCAAATTCACGCCCTCTGCGCCTTGTAAATCAACTCGCCCCTTTTTAAACAATTCGCCCGCTTCTTTGCGGGATAAATTGGCAGCCAGAATCGGCAAATCATAGCGATAAGCCAAGGCAATCACCGGCTTATAAAACCGCCAATCCCAGCGCTCCCCACCCACAGTTTTGATTAAATAATCAACATCGTTCGGATGCTGTTTTCTAGCTCGCTCGATATCGCCTTGTCGCTCGCGATCAAATTGCTCCATCGCAATCGCAGGCCGCCAGCCTTGCGCCACTTTCTTTTCAAGCCAAGCATAGCGTTGCTGATGGCCGATTTCATTGTCGTGCACCTCGCCCAATAAAACGGTGTTATTGAGCGTGGGTGCGCTTTGGCAAGCAGAAAGCAAAACACTAAGAAGAACTGGAACAATTATTTTCATGGCGAAGTCATCAAGCAAACGAAGCTAAGACCTGATTCTATTTGATATACAAGCCAAATTGCAAATGAGAATAAGTCGCACTAGCAATGGGCCAGCAACAAACATAATTGATAACCAATCTCATTCGTGATAAGTTACTGCAATTGCAAATGAGAATGATTGTTAATAATGAAACTTAAGCTACTCTCAATAGCCGTGATGCTCAGTCCGCTACCCGTTTTAGCGGAGGTACACCTCGATGCTGTTGTAGTCAGTGCAACGCGTACTGAGCGAGCCCAGATTGATGCACCGATTAGGACTGAAATCGTGGATCGCGCTGAGATTGAACGCACCCATGCCAGCACCCTAGCGCAAGCCCTAGAGAATGTACCAGGGCTGCAACTGCGTGAAATCCACGGTAAATCGGGCTACGAGCTTTCTTTGCAGGGTCTGAGTAGTGATCAAGTTTTGGTGCTAATTGATGGTATGCCGATTTCTGCCAGCACGGGTTCAACCGTCAATCTCAGCCAATATTTAGTGGGCGATATTGAGCGCATTGAAGTCATTAAGGGTGCGGCATCAGCACAATATGGCAGCTCAGCAATGGGCGGAGTCATCAATGTCATTACTCGCCGAACCGAAGCCGGATTGAAAGCATCGATAGATCTCAATACCGGCAGTTACGGCCAGCAAAATGACTCTGGTCGCAGCATGGATATGGGGCGAACGACAGGGCGAGCGCATATTAGCGGCGGTAATGAGCAATGGCGCGTATCGGCGCAAGTTGAAGCAATTGACGATCAAGGGTTTGCACAACAGCCTGAAAAGTGGAGTCGCCAAGGCGACGCAATAAGACGCGACCAATATGGTGCTCGCATCGATTGGCTACCCAACGAAGACTGGCAATTCTGGGTCGATGGCAGCCGCTACCAAGAGACGGCTTATCAGCGTTATCAAACCTATGCACCGCCCAATTATATTCCACAGCAAAAACAAGAAGAGATTACCCGCGATCGTTGGGCCGCAGGCGGTATTTGGCATTTTGCCGACAAAGGCCGCGTGCAGCTCACAGGACTCAGTGAGCAATATGACACCCAGTCTCTAGCCAGCGCAAATCAAGTCGCGACCGGAGATCGGCGAGCACGCCAAACCTTGCAACAAGGCTCGCTGCAAGTGGATTTACCTGCGTGGTATAGCCAGCTATGGCAAGTAGGCATTGACTTTAGGAAAGATACACTCGATCAAGTGAATAATGGCTATAGCGAATTACAAGCCAATGGCATGGTGGAACGCACCAGCACAGAACTCTACGCTCAAAATGATATTTTCATCGGTGATCAGCTTGAACTGGTACTCGGCCTGCGCGCGCAACACGATTCCGACTTTGGCTCTCATGCTGCGCCAAAAGTGGCTTTAAAAGCAGACTTATTACAAGACGATGCACAACGCTTGATTGGCCGAGCCAGCTGGGGTCAGGGCTATCGTGTACCCAATTTAAAAGAGCGCCATTTCTTATTTGATCATAGCGCGCTGGGCTATCGGGTGATCGGCAATCCAAATCTACAGCCAGAAGAATCCAATAGCTATCAGCTAGGAATCGATTGGCTGTTGGGTGAGCAATTGTCCTTACAGGGCAATGCATTTTACAACCGAATCCGAAATTTGATTCAAGTCGATATAGACAATGCCAGCATCAGTAATGGCGTTGCTAGCTATCAATATGAAAATATTGCTGCCGCAAAAACGGCCGGTATGGAATTGTCTGGGCAGTGGAAGGCTCTACCTGAACTGACCTTTAATGCCGCTTATACCTATACCTATACCCGTGACGAGCAAACCAACACCATGCTCACTCGTCGACCAGAGCATATTGGCCGCGTCGGCGTGGATTGGACGCCACGCAAAGGCAGTACTCTGACCTTACGCAATCAATGGCAGAGCAAGGAATTGGTCGACTCGGCCAAATCAGCTTATTCACCCGCATGGCACAAAACGGACTTGAGCTTCAATCAACAGATTGGACGCGACCTAACCGCCTATGCCGGCATCAATAACCTATTCAATGTGCAGCGTGACTTTGCCGATGCCAATGATGTTGGCCCAATTGCAGGCCGTTTTGTCTATCTCGGAATCCGTTACCAATGGGATGCGAATTCTTCAATGCAAACCCTTCAATGAAAACCCTTCAATGAAAACCCTTCAACAAGGAAAGTAACACCATGAAACAGCTATTTATTGCACTGGGCAGCGCAGCTTTACTCAGTGCTTGCGGTGGTGGCGGTAGTTTAGGCGGAGCCACAACGACCCCCACACCAACTACAGCACCCACTGCAGCGCCAACCCCTGCGCCTGTCGCGCCCACAGCGCAAGTATGGAATGCCAAGCTGCCCGCTGCGGGCAGTTCGATATGCTACGACTTTGATCTCAGCCAGCAAGCAGACTGCGCTTCAGCCAATTGGGATTTAAAACTGGCCAGTGCCAGCCGTGGCGTTTCTTTGTGGAGTAATGGTGGCGAGTCTGGAGCAGGCAAAGGCGGCGTATTTGGTAGCCCATTTGATTACACTTGGGAAGCGCTGAAGAAATGGAAAAATGGCGCAATCGATCCAGTGAGCGGTGCAGTCATTCCAGAGACTCTATATCTAAAAGATACTGCCAATAGCGTATTCACAGGTACTAATGGCATCCAGAGTTCGGCGTTTGAATATGGCGTAGGGGGCGATAATGACCACAAACTTTACCCTAACTTCCGTGTATTTCTAATTTCAACCGACAATACCGCGGTGAGCAACACTGGAACGGCGACTGCTCCAGTCTATGCATTGCAAATGACGGGCTACTATGGCGGCGCGAGCGGCACCGTATCTGCCAACCCATCATTTCGATGGGTAGACCGCAGTGTTGCTGGCGCGCCAGTGCGCACTGCCACAGTCGATGCCAGCAAAGCGTGGGTTTACTACAACCTCAACACCGCGCAAGCCGTCGCAGCCAATGATACTTGGCATATCGCGTTCAATCGCTACAACGTCAAACTCAATAGCGGCACTTCGGGCGCAGGCAAAGTGGGTGGTTTCACGGCTAAAACACCAGCGGGTTTCTATGGCACAGACGGCAAAGCGATTGCGAGCAAATTTACCGAAAACAATATCCTCGCCTCAACTTTACCTGATTTGACTGCTACCGATTTGGCAACACCAGGCAGTGCCAGTGCGTGGAAAAAAGACAGTATCACCTCAAAACTGAATCCCGCCGCACAAGGCACTTACCCTGCCAAACTTGATTACGGCTGGTACAACTATTACTCAACAGCGGAAGGCACCATTGTGGCCCACAGCCAAGTGGCTAATCCGAATCGCGGCACCTTGCTTCGCTCTGCCGAAGGCAATAGCTTCGCCCGTTTGCGCCTAAAAGAAATTGGCTATGCAACACCAGGCGACATCCGCAGCCAGCAAACTTGGCAGTTTGAAATTGAAGTACTGCCCAACAGCAAGTAAATCACCCGCACACAGTACCGCCGAACAACAACTCGGTGGTACTGCTTCAAGGACAAGCGCATGAACATTATTGGCTTACACCCTTTTGTACCGACATTGAATTTCGAAACCTCGCTGGCGTTTTACCAAGACCTCGGGTTCAAGCTCGTATGGCAGGACGGTGCACTGGCACGTTTGCAATGCGATGAGCATGCGTTTCTTCTGCAAGATTTTTACGTCAAAGCATTTGCTGAAAATCTGATGCTGCAATTACACGTGAGCGATGTCGCCGCATGGTGGCGGGTGGTTGAGCCTTTACAGCAAAAATACGGCATCCACGCTCAGCCGCCGACCGATCAAGCTTGGGCGATGCGCGACATTGTTGTCGTCGACCCTAGTGGCGTGCTGTGGCGTATCACTCAAACAAATTAACCACTTAAGAAGGAGAACCTCATGAACGCAATGACTTTTGCCGAACACGCGGCCACATTACAGGCCGCCTACCAAGCCCTCCTAGAAACCGAACCAAAACTACGCGCCCGTGAACGCGCTGCACGTCTTAATGTCAGCGAAGCGGAACTCATCGCTGCGCAATGTGGCGTAACAGCCTCCCCGCTCACTGGCACAGCACAAGAAATCTTCCGTGAATTGCCAACTTTGGGCTCAGTGATGGTGCTGAGCCGCAACGACTGGTGTGTGCACGAGCGCCATGGCGAATACGAGCAAGTTGACGCGGAAAAAGGCATTGGCTTGGTACTGGGCAAAGACCTCGATTTGCGGATGTTTTTCTCGATGTGGAAAACCCAGTTTGCCGTGCTCGAAGGCGAGCGCCGCAGCGTGCAGTTTTTTGATGGCGCGGGCGTTGCCATTCATAAAGTGTATTTAACTGAGCACAGCAATGTGGCGGCTTTCGATGCGCTGATTGCTAAATTTGGCAATGGTGAAGCAACTTGGCCACAGACTGCCGCCTACCCTGTGGATGAAACGCCAAGCCAAGCGCAAGATACCGCCGCTTTGCGCGCCGCATGGTTGGCACTGACTGACACGCACGGCTTTTTCCCAATGCTTCGCAAACACAATGTGAGCCGCCTTGGTGCATTGCAAGCAGCCGGTAATGACTTAGCGCAATCGGTTGCGATTGATGCGACTGAAATCATGCTACAAGCCGCTGCCGCCTCAGAGCTGGCAATTATGTGTTTTGTCGGCAATCGCGGCATCGTACAAATCCACTCAGGCCCAGTGCAAAAACTGGTGCGCACTGGGCCTTGGTACAACGTACTCGACCCGAAATTTAATCTGCATTTGAACACCGAAGCGATTGCATCATGCTGGGTCGTTAATAAGCCAACAAGCGACGGCTGGGTGACCTCGCTCGAAGTCTACGCCGCCAATGGCGAGCTAATCGTGCAGTTCTTTGGCGTACGCAAACCGGGGGTACCCGAATTGCCAGAATGGCGCGCACTGATGGAAAGCTTGTGCAGCACGCCTTTAGCTAAATAAGATTTTAAGTGCCTGCGGCACATTGTTTTACAGTCGCAATCCGCGACAGGGACTTACTTCTCTTGCTTCGCCAAGAGAAGTAAGCAAGAGAAGGCGACCCGAACGCGCCCAGCTCCGCTGTGCCCTCGGTCAGTCGTGAGCCAAACGGTAAATCTGTTTGTCTCTCTCCCTCATTCGGTGCGCTTGGACGGGATTTTAAGCCCCTGCTCAACTAGCAAGGCACGGCATCAAGTTGAAACCCCTGAAAATAAATAGTATCTGCTTGTAGCCATTAATTAATAAAGTCTACAAGTCAATACCAATAAAAAATCTACATAGTTAACTCATTTACGACCTTTACTGCTAGCTGGAAACCACCATGCGAACTTTTTACTCCATCACCACCATCATGGTGCTGTACTGCCTCAGCGCCTTTACCGCCGTGGCGTTTGCCGCCGAAATGCGTGTTGTCAGTTTGGGCGGCCCGCTGACTGAGATCGTTTATGCGCTAAATGCCGGCAATCGCTTGGTCGCCGTCGATCAATCGAGCGTTTATCCTGCTGCTGCGAATCAATTACCGAAAGTAGGCTACTACCGCCAGTTTTCAGTCGAAGGCGTTTTATCAGCCAAGCCCGACCTCATTTTGGCCTCTGATCAAGCAGGGCCACCTGAGGCGCTGGAGCAATTGCGCCGCATGGGGCGTCGCGTCGTCGTGTTGCCAAGCGGCCCTACGATGCCGGATTTAGAAAAACGAATTTACGGTGTCGCCGCCGCGCTCGGTTTGCGCGATGACGGGCGAAAAATGGTCGCCGATTTACAAAAACAAGTCGGAGTACTTGCACAAAAACCTAATCAAACTCGTGCGCTGATGCTGATGAGCCGTACTGGCGCGCCAGAAGGCGCAGGCAAAAACACCAGCGCCGATGCGATGATGAATCTGGCAGGCATGAGCAATGTGCTGGCTAAACAGCAAGGCTATAAACCGCTGTCGCAAGAGAGCCTTGCCGCGCTGCGCCCCGATGTCATCATCACCACCACGCGCTCGGTGGAAAGCTTGGGCGGCATCGATAAAATGCTCGCCTCGCCCGGCCTGTCGCAATCGCCTGCCGCGAAACAAAAACGCGTGCTAGTGATGGATGATTTATTACTACTCGGCTTTGGCCCCCGCCTGCCCGAAGCCCTCACCGAACTCAAGCAGCTCGTGCGCAAATGATCAGTAAAGATAATCCTCTCCAATGGTTCGCCAGCGGCGGCCTTTTGCTGGCGCTTATTTTGCTCACTGCCAGCCACGGCAGCGTGCAAATTCCGCTGCGCGAACTACCTAACGTATTTTTTAATGCCAGCTTGGATGGCGACCAGCAATTCTGGCGTGATGTATTGCTCGATATTCGCCTGCCGCGCGTTTTACTGGCGGCCTTAGCGGGTGGCGTATTGGCGCTGGCGGGCGCGACGATGCAGGCCTTGTTTCGCAACCCGTTGGCGGAACCTAGCCTGATAGGTATATCGTCCGGCGCCTCGCTGGGCGCGGTGATGGCGATTGTACTGGGAGGGGGTAGTTTTGCAGTGCTGGCACCCGCCGCCTTTATCGGTAGCTTAATCGCCACCGCCTTGGCCTATCACCTTGGCCGCCGTTATCCGGGCATGGCGGGTTTATTGCTGGCGGGGATTGCGATTAATGCGATTTGCGGCAGCTTGATTGGCCTGTTCACTTACTTGGCGGATGACAACGAACTCCGCAGCCTCACCTTTTGGAATATGGGTAGCTTGGCGGGCGCGAGCTGGCAGCGCTTAGCGATATTAGCGCCGTTTTTATTGCTCATCTCGCTGTGCATCATGCGCTATTGGCGGGCGATGAATGCGCTACTGCTGGGCGAGCGCGAAGCGCATCATTTGGGCTTTGAGATTAAAGGTTTGCGCCGCATTCTGATTACGCTCACTGCCCTGCTCATCGGCCCCTTGGTCGCTGCAACCGGCGGGATTGGTTTCGTCGGCTTGGTCGTGCCGCATTGCGTGCGCATGGTGTTGGGCGCGGATCATCGCAGGCTGCTGCCTGCTTCATTTTTACTCGGCGCAATGGCCTTGCTGCTCGCCGATTGGCTGGCGCGCATCGCTGTACAGCCCGCCGAGTTACCGATTGGCGTCATCACTAGCTTGATTGGCGGGCCATTTTTTCTCGCGCTTTTACTGCGCCGCAAATAAACGATGATGTTCAGATTTGGTGTTGATGGTTTTAAGTGCCTGCGGTGTGGCGTCGCTTAGCCACTTGCGGCTTAGCAAAGCCCACACCCTCAGGGTGCACCGTGTTTTACAGTCGCAATCCGCGACGGGGACTTACTTTCTTTGCTTCGCCAAAGAAAGTAAGCAAAGAAAGGCGACCCATATATCTGCACCGACTTCGTCGGCTTGATATGAGGGGTTTTAAAATCCCCAGCTCGACGAGCGCAACACTAATATCAACTCCAAATCTGAACATTTCCAAATAGACAGGAATGGGCATGTTACAACTTAAAAATATTTCTTTTTCGCGCGGCAAATCGACAGTTTTGCAAGACATCTCGCTCGAAATTCCGGCGGGCGATTTCACCGCGATTTTGGGTGCAAATGGCGCGGGGAAATCAACACTCTTAACCATTGCCGCTGGCGAACTCACGCCCAGCGCGGGGCAAGTGCGCTGGGGCGATGTGCCATTGTCGGCGATGAATACAGCGGCATTAGCCCGCAAACGCGTCGTCTTACCGCAAAATCCGGGGCTGAACTTCAATCTGATGGTCGACGCCGTCATCACGATGGGCGCCTACCCTTTTCCAGAACTATCGCCGGCAGAGGTCGCCGAGCAAGTACAACACGCCGCGCACAGAGCTGATGTCACGCATTTATTAGGCCGCTGCTACCCCAGCCTATCGGGCGGCGAACAACAACGCGTGCAGTTTGCACGAGCAATGGTACAAATCTTGGCCTGCTATCAATCGGGGGAGTATCGCTGCCTGTTACTCGATGAACCAACCGCCAGCCTCGACCCGCTGCATCAGCACAGCCTCTTATCCGCCGCCAAAACATTGGCGCTAGAAACCGGTATCGCCGTCGTCGCCGTGCTGCATGACGTGAACCTAGCTGCCAGATATTGCACACGTATCGCCATGCTAGCCAATAACAGCATTATCGCCAGCGGGATACCCAGTAAGGTGCTGCGCAGCGACTTTTTGGAGCAAACCTACGATCTCCCCGTCACCGTGCTACCGCACCCCAAAGATGCGCAACGGCCTTTGGTATTGTTTGCTTAAGAATGAAATCGAAGTACCAAGGATATCCACCAGCGCAACAGTCCATTTGATCAAAATAACGCTGCAGCTCATTTTTTCATCGACTAGGCTAAATGACGTTTCTCAAGGAGTCACAGGATGTCACTTACCGCCCAGCAAATTCGTTTAGTCCAACAGAGCTTTGCCAAAGTCGAGCCGATTGCCGATCAAGCATCGGCGATTTTCTATCAAAAACTATTTGAGATTGATCCCAGCTTGCGGCGCTTGTTTAAGCACGATATGAGCGAGCAAGGCAAAATGCTGATGGGCACACTGAAAGTGGCGGTAAATGGATTAAATGACCTGAGTAAAATTGTTCCAGTACTGCACAAACTGGCCGAACGCCACGTCGGCTATGGCGTACTGCCTGAACATTACACCTTAGTCGGCAATGCGCTACTCAGGACATTGAAAGCGGGCTTAGGTGATGAGTTTACCGAAGAAACCCGCGAAGCATGGGTTGCGACCTATCGCCTCATGGCACAAGCGATGAAAGCGCACGCCTACTGATGTGCGTTAATTTCGGAGGCAAGTTGGTGGCGATTAATCAACCAAGAATGCACCCCAGCCGCAATGATCAGCACCGCAGCCACACCGCCCGTAATCACTTCTGGAATATGAAACCTTGCCGCGAGTAGCATGACGGCGGCGAGTGCACCGATGGCCCAAAATGCGCCGTGCTCTAAGTATTTGAAGGCGCTGAGCGTGCCTTTTTCGACTAACAAAATCGTAAAGCTACGCACAAACATCGCGCCGATGCCCAGCCCAATCGCAATCAAAAAGATATTTTTCGTCAGCGCAAATGCGCCCAAAACGCCGTCGAATGAGAACGATGCATCCAAAATTTCGAGGTAAATAAACCCACCCCAGCCCGTTTTCGCCGCCGCGCCTTCGTCGCCAATCAAATCACCCAAACCATCGACCAACACAAACACAATCACGCCCCACACGCCCGCGACGAGGAATCGATAGCCTTCGGCAGCAGAGAGTGACGCCGCCATCAGCACCAGCAGCATTAAGCTCAGCACAATCGCTGCCATATCGAGCTTGCCCAACTTGGCCAACAGCCGCTCTACGGGGCTAAACCAGTGCGTGTCTTTTTCGGCATCAATAAAAAAATTCAAAAATACCAACAGCAAAAACGCGCCGCCAAAAGCCGATACCTCGATATGCGCCGACGTCAAAATGCTGGCATAACGATTTTGATCGACAATCGCCATAGAGAGCACATCATTCGCAGGCCACACGCCACTACTGAAATAATCGATCAACGCCATCGGCCCCGGCATCGGTGCCATGCCGGCAATCACCGCCACAATCAGCAGCGGGAAAATCACGCGCATGCCAAAAACAGCAATCAACATGCCCCACAGCAAAAAGCGTTTGCGCCATTTTTCATCCCAATGCTTGAGCACCGAGGCATTCACCACCGCATTATCAAAACTCAAACTGGTTTCAAGTAAGGCCAAATTAAATGCGATCCACAAGCCGCCCCAGCCTGCAATCAGCCACGCGCCAACTAAGCCTAAAAACGTGACCAGAAATGAACTACGGAAATACTGCAACATTTTTATCTCGATGAATTTTTACTCATTATGCAGCACTTTAATGACAATCCCTCAAAGCTAAACCCCTACGATCCGCATCAGGGACGCTTTTTCTTACGTAAATACTGTGAAAAATCAACTCAAATCGCAGTTGTTCACGACTGACTCTTGGTTGCGGGAGTTTGAACGCCTATACTCTTGATAATCTTTTTTCCTGTCCTGCAATCCGCACCGGAGTTTAGCCAATGAGCAACCCATATATCGCGCTGGTTGAGGCGCATAACGCCCTATTACAAAAAACCGACGCGCCTTTGTTTTCAAATTTAGATGAGCTGGGTCACGCACCAAAAGCTGAACTCGCCGCTGACGCACCAATCGCGATGATTTTTGCACCGCACCCAGACGACGAATGCATTATCGGTGGCTTGCCATTGCGTTTAGGCCGCGAAGCGGGTTTCAACGTGATTAACGTGGCGGTTTCACAAGGCTCAAACTTGAAACGCCAGCCAGAGCGCTGGGTTGAAGTAAAAAATGCCTGCGATTACCTCGGCTGGGGCTTGCTCGAAACGATTCCAGGCGGCCTGATGGATGTGAACTGCAAAACGCGTGATGGCAACCCAACTGCATGGGCTGAAAAAGTCGAAGTCATCGCCAACATCCTGCGCAAATACAAACCGCAAGTCGTCGTTTGCCCACACAATAACGACTACCACTCTGCGCATATCGGTACTTACTACCTGCTCGTTGATGCGCTCAAAGCGGCGAATCACAGCTGTGTATTGGTACAAAGCGAGTTCTGGCGTCAAATGGAAGCGCCAAATGCTTTGATCGCGACTAGCTTGAACGATACTGCAGATTTGATCGCAGCTTTGGCTTGCCACGTTGAAGAAGTGCGCCGCAATCCATACCACTTGCGTCTGCCTGGCTATATGGCCGACAACGTTCGCCGTGGCGCAGAAGTCTGCGGCGGCCAAGGTGCAGCAGCGCCAACATTCTCGTTTGGGTCGATTTACCATGTGGGCCGTTTTGACGGCAGCAATTTGGTGCCAACCGACAAGAAATTCACGATTAGCGAAAGCGACGATATTAAAGCGATTCTGGCTTAATCGCCGTCAGCAAAACGAAAACCGCATGGATTACATGCGGTTTTTTTTGGGCGATGTTCAAACTAGATGTTGATATTTTTAAGTGCCTACGGCACGGCGTTTTACTGTCGCAATCCACGATGAGGACTTACTTTCTTTGCTTCTTCAAAGAAAGTAAGCAAAGAAAGACGCCCTATATCTGCACCGACTACGTCGGTTTGATATTGAGGGATTTTAAAGCCCCAGCCCTACCAGCGCGTCACACAACATCAACACACTATCTGGGCATCACCTTTTTAAATGCACGTATAGCCAGCCAAGCTATATTGAATAATAGCTAGTAGACAATACCTATAAGAAAGGAAAAACGATGGGCATCACACTACACAGCATCGCCATGGCAGTCGAATACCTCGGAATTGGGATTTTACTGCTGTTGACGCTCATCGGTTTGGGGCTGTTTGTCCGTGATTTGCTGCAAACACATCAGCTAGAACCCGCCTATCACGCGCTGCGACAACAACTTGGGCGAGGGATTTTGCTGAGCCTTGAATTTCTCATCATCAGCGACATTATCTACACCATCGCGATTGAGCTCACGCTCGATAATCTCATTAAACTCGGCCTCGTTGTGCTGATCCGCACTTTCCTCAGCTTTACGATGGAACTCGAACTTTCTGGACACTGGCCGTGGCAAAAAGGAAATCAAACCCCGAGTATTGAACCTGAAAGCAAAAACAGCAAAGCCTAGCAGGCAATACCCAAACAGCTTCTATTTATATTGGCTCAGGCAGTTTTTGGGATTAGCCACCACGCTACGCTGCAAAGCGTGTAATGGCGCATAGGTCAGCGGTTTAAATCCCAATGATTGAATGTGCTGCTGCAAAGCAGGATCTTGCCACGCGGCAAAGTCAGTCAGCCGCAAAGTCAGATCGGCAATCGCAGCCTTGGCCGATGCGCTGTCTTCGGCGGGATGAATCCCGATCGTATGCACACCTGCGGGCAGCTCACTGATTAAATTAAAATAACCGCGATAAGCCACGCCCCGTTCGCGCTGGCTAGGGTTGTAGTGCATCGAAAACGTATCGGGCGTCACAATCCCCTGTTGGATTTGAAACTGCTGCGTTAATTTCATTTGCTCGGCATTCGATTGACGAAATACCTGCAATAAAACCGGAATGCCCGTTTCTTTGGCGAGCGAAAAATACAACTCAGTCAAAGCTGGGCTCGCATCCCAAAACAGCATGTGCGCATCCAGATGCGTCGCCTTCAATCCTGCCGCTTGCACTTTGGCAATTTGCGCCAACAATTCTTTTTTCACTTCGGGCAAATTGGCGTACTGAGCGACTTCGGCCGTCGTCGCCCACAAGCGACCTTGTGGGTTGTATAACGATGGAACTTCTTTCTTGGAAAGTACCGCGCCCCAAGGCTGCTTGTCTTGCCATTCATTAGTCAGAGTGAGATGCACACCAACGCTCATATTGCGCGCTTTGGCCATTTTGGCGGCTGCTGCAAAATTCGGCGTCGGCGGCATCATTGAAATATCTTGAATCTGCCCAGCATCAATCAGCTTGAATGCCGCTTTATCCAAATCGGGATGCATACCCACATCATCCGCATTCACAATCAGGTATTTTCCAGCTGCCGGAAGTCCAAGACATTCTGCTAATGGTGTGGCCTGTGCCGCTGACATCATAAGACTACATAAAAGAATGCCCAGCCTAAGTCTTTGCATCGCACTGCCCTCATTTGAAAAACAAAGCGCCCTACATTAGCAAATCATCACAAACCATTCATCAAGCTGTCTTGAAAATTTCATATAAAAATAGTTTAATACCCAATACCAACTCGGTGTCGGGGTCAGTATGAAACTCTTTTTACTTGCACTCTTTTTATTGGTCTACACCGCAGTCTCGGCGGCATTACTCAGCAATAGGCCGAAAATGGCACTGCACGGCAATGCAGCTCAAGCCATGTGCATGGCGGGAGACTCAGCGCGCGCCTGCTGGCACAACTTAGAACATCGCTTAAATTAGATCTGCTGAATTTTATCTACCAGTTTCTTGATCTCGCTGCGAATCAACTTCGCCATATCCACATCATAGGCAGGCTTACTGGTTGCGATCAGCTCTGCTAATTCATTCACATCACCGATTTGCCCAAGATAGCACCAGTTATCGATGACATGCAGCACGGGCGCCCATTCTGGCCCTTCAGCAATCGCAATCGCACCAGCATACGGCCACGGTGCGAGTTTGTGTTTGGCGAGTGCTGCGAGTAAACGACCATTGTGCAAGCCCATAGCTTCGCGCCCAATGCACGCGCCACGGCAATCACCTTGCAAATGTGCCGTACATGGGCCGCCCTCTTTGCGCGGCGCTTCTAAGCCCAACACTTGGCGGCACAAGCCCTGCCCTTTGATGACGCGATTCATGATGTTTTGTGCTTCGCGCGCGCCACGGAAAGGGCCAAACAATTCGCCACGCGCAGTGGCAAGCTGGCTCAAGGGCAATAATTTAGGCTGCAGCGCCGTGATTTCTTCACCGCGCACAGCTTTGGGCAAGGCGATTTCCCAGACCGACTGAGTTTGATCGACTTTTTGCCGCACCACCGGATTCATCCGTGGGCGCAGTTCTTGAATCAATTTTCGCTCTAGCAATGCGCTACCCAAATCGCCCGAAGTTTCAATCCAGTCAATGCGCCGTAAATCACGCGCCAAATACGCGGCGGGGCCTTCATTGGCTTTTTTGCCAAAATGCTGCAATACGCGGCGGCGAATATTCGAACTGCTGCCAATCCACAGCGCTTCATCGTTTTCGCCATAAAACACATACACACCAGCGGTATCGGGCAGATCATCGATCACCGATTCGTCGATTTGTGCTGGCAATGCAGGCGGGCGAATCAACTCATCAATCGCTTGCTGGACGCGTTCAGCGCCCAAGTCTTTCACTGCTGCTTGCAAGAATTGGTAAATCAGCTCGGCATCGGTTAATGCGCGGTGGCGCTCACCGTGATATTTCAAACCATGCCGTGCGATCAACGCATCGAGGCTGTGCTTGAATTCATCGGGATAGAGTTTGCGCGAGAGCTGTACGGTGCAGAGCACTTTGGCACGAAACGTCAGGCCAAGACGCTTAAATTCATTGCGCAAAAAGGTGTAATCAAAGCGCGCATTGTGCGCGACGAAGATGCGATTTCTGAGTTTTTCTTGTAATTGAGCGGCAAGGTCGGCCAATAGCGGCGCATCTGCCACCATCGCATCATCGATTCCCGTCAATCGTTGAATAAATGGAGGTATAGACTGGCAAGGATTAACCAATGATGACCATGAGGCAATACCCTCTGCATCGACCTGAAGCAGACCCACTTCAGTGATTCGATCCGTCGTGGGATTGGCGCCCGTGGTTTCCAGATCAAGCAGCACCAGCGGTGCAGGATAAATAGCGTTCATTTTTTGCACCACAGAAAGCACAAAGACGCAGAGGAGCACGCTAGAAAATCACATAATGCGCGTGATTTCGTCTGTGCCACTGCGTCTGAGTGGTCGATCGATTTTATTTTTTCACAAAGCGGAAGCACTGATGAATCCGCTTATTGCGGAAGTCTTCCGGAATTGACGAAGCGGTGAGGTTTTCTGACATTCCAACAAACATCGGGTCGAGCTCAAAGCTGCGCAAATTGTTTGAGAAATACAGTACGCCACCGGGCGCCAGCAAAGACAGGCAGGATTCAATCAAATACGCATGGTCGCGCTGCACGTCGAGTACGCCGAGCATTTTCTTCGAATTGGAAAAACTTGGCGGATCCATCACGATCAAATCATATTTTTGCGTGCTGCACGTCGCTTCACGTAAAAACTCAAACACGTCGGCACGCACCCATTGGTGATTGCCAGCGTCCATACCATTTAAGGCAAAATTACGCCCCGCCCAATCAAGATAAGTATTCGACAAATCAACCGTCATCGTCGAAACCGCACCACCCGCCGCAGCGTAAACACTAAATGCACCGGTATAGCTAAATAGGTTGAGGAAACGCTTGCCGTTCGCCTCCATCATCACACGTTTACGTGTATTACGGTGATCGAGGAACAGGCCCGTATCGAGGTAAGCTTCGAGATTGACTTCGAATTTCAGGCCGTTTTCTTCGACCACAAAAAACTCGCCCGCGCCTTCCGTTTTTTCATATTGCGTCAGGCCTTTCATGCGCTTGCGGATTTTGAGCGAAACGTGCTCGAGCGGAATGCCAAACACTTCGGCAGTCGCTGCATGCACTTCATCCACCCACGTCGAATACGCTTCGTCGGTTTCCATCCAGCCGGTGTCGTACTCTTGTAAATGCACGCGGTCGCCGTACACATCGACAATCATCGGAAACTCAGGCACATCGCGGTCGTAAATGCGATAGCAAGTCAGCCCCTGCCGACGCGCCCATTTACCCCAATGGCGCATATTTTTAGTGAGACGATTTTTATAACTGGAGAGATCAGACATGGCAGCAACTGAAAAGCAAAAGCGTAGTTTACCAGTTTGCAAGCGCTCGTTCGCAGGTATTATGCTTTTGAATTCCTGATGTTACATTGCATCAAGCCGCTGCAATCGACCTAGGGCAACAAATAACGACTCACAATTTTGGCATAACTGCCGTCGCGCTTCATTTCTCGTAAAGTCGCATCAAACTGATCACGAGTTACTTGTAGATGATTTTTTTTGGCAAAAGCGATATAGCTAGGAATCTGCTCTATTTCAGGCGAGAGCATACTGACTTTTTCTGCTTGCCCCATTTGCTGCAAAATATGCAAAGCGCCTAATTTATTACTCACCAAAATATCAAAGCGCCCCTGCAATAACTTCATCACATTTTGTTCACCGGTGTCGGTAATATCAGGAGGGGAAATCTGGTGATTGCTCACGGCCTGATCAAAAATATCACCATAACTGACTTTGCGAACCACACCAAAACGATACTGCGCCAAGGCGCTTAATTGACCATCAAACTTAATCGGTGAATCTTTGCGCGTAAACAATGCCATACTTTGATGGATTAAGATTTCATTTGAATAATCAGTGAAAACGGCACGTTCTTTCGTTTTATAGATGGTAAAAATCGCATCACTCTGCCCCTGCTCAATACGATAAATCGCTCTAGCCCAAGGTAAAATACTGATCTTGATCGGTTGCTTCATGCGGCGAAAAGCCTCTTGGATCAGTTCAACCGCCATCCCCTTTACTTCACCTTGTGCTTGATATGCATAAGGTGGATATTGCAGCGTGACCAACTCCAATACTTTTGCGCTAGCCGTCGGTGTGATCATCAGAGCAAAAAAATAAAGAGCCACCAAAGCAAGCCTAGCCATGAGAAGCTCCTTGCAACAAATCAAAATTCGCGTTTTAACGCCCTGCCAATAAACGTAAAAAGACTGGATCAGGCACATATTGCTTCACGACATTTTCCCAGCCAGTTGGACCAACAAGGCCTTTGACCATCGTCGAGCTAATTTCAGCAATTTCTCGTGGCGGCATCAAGAAAATGGTATCGATATGCGGAGCCAAATCGGCATTCACATAACGCATTTTGCGTTCAAACTCATAATCTGCCGCTTCGCGAATCCCGCGCAGAATAAACTGCGCGCCTTGTTCACGGGCATAATCGACGAGAAAGCGGTTTTCGAAGATTTCAACGCGCAAATTAGGCCAATGTGAAGTGGTCTCACGTAACATCGCTACACGATCAGCAACGCTAAAGGTGTAACGTTTGTCGGGATTCTCACCGATGGCGACAATCATTTCATCAAACAAATTGACGCCATGCTCGATCATCCATAAGTGCCCCTTGGTAACCGGATCAAAGCTCCCTGCGTATACAGCACGCCGCATATACCCAACTCCAAATGAATCACTGAAAAACAAACAAGACTACAAAAACTGACATCCAGACAGCATATAATAGTCAGCTTAGTACTGCATGATGCGGCATTTTAGGCTCGCTTGCCAATGCCTAGAAATGAAAAAGTGCGCAATCTCCAGCGTATTACTACGTTGCAGCGGGCGAATACTATACCATCAGCAAACAATAATTTAAGATGCTTGGCAGAGAATGACACTCGGAGGGGATTGGAACGTGTTAAAAAAAATCATCATTGGCGTTAGTCTAACGATTTCTACATTGGCTCAAGCTGAAATTATTATTGGGCAGTCCGTTCCGACCACGGGCATTGCCGCAGAAACTGGCAAAGCCATTGCCTTGGGCGCATCGCTTTACTTCAATAGCATCAATGGACGCGGCGGTATCAATGGCGAATTGATTACGCATATTGTTCGCGACGATGGTTATGATGCAAAACGTACAGTCAAAAACACCATCGATTTCATCGAAAAAGAAAATGCCGTCGCTCTCATTTCCTACTTTGGTACCGAAGGCGTCGCTGAGCTCATCAAAACGAAAACTCTAGATAACGCTGGTATTCCCTTAGTTTCAGTACATAGCGGCGCCGAGTCTTTGCGCGGCAATGGCAGCTTATTCGTTTTTCATACCCGCGCAAGCTTCACCCAAGAAACTGATCGCTTGGTTAAACTACTCGCCGGCAATCTTGGCGTAACAAAAATTGCCGTTGTGGCAGAAAAAGGCGCACTAGGCCAAGCAGGGGTTGCATCATTAAAAACATCTCTCGCCAAAAAGCAATTAACGCTAATGGGCGAAGCTTCATTTGATGGCAAAACCGGCGACACCAGCAAGGCCGCGCAAGAGTTGGCCAAGCTCAATCCCGAAGCAATTATCATTGTTGCTCTATCTAAACCTGCCGCAAGCTTTGTTCAACAATACAAGGAAAAAGGCGGCACCTCACAGATTTACGCGCTATCTCAGGTTCAATTTGAAGAAGTTGCAAAAACCATCGGAAAGAAAGGTGGCCATGGCCTAGGTATTAGCCAAGTCTTCCCCTACCCCTACAATCCTCGTGAGCGCCTCATTCAAGAATTTCAAACTGCCGTATTTAATGAGATGGGTACAGGATCAGGCAAAGAAGACTCCCTGGCTGCCATTGCAAACTACCCAAGCTACGCCATGCTAGAAGGCTATATTTCTGCACGACTTATCGTAGAGGCCATCAAACGAGCCGGCAAAAGTCCAACTCGCTCCTCCATCTACAATGCACTGACGACCTTGAAAAAGTATGACATGGGTGGTTTTATGATTGATTTTTCGGATAAAAAACGTGATGGTTCAAACTTCGGTGAAATCACGATGATGTCGCCAACAGGGGCCTTAACTCGTTAAACCCAGCATTTATAGATACATACAAAAAAGCGGCCACCAACAGGGGCCGCTTTTTTGTAGCTTCACTACGATGGGCAACTTAAACGCCACGTCTCACATAATACATACTTAATGACCTGCTGATGGAGTGGCGGTCTTCTTACCTTTTTTTAAACACTCCTGCCAATTAGCAGCGGTACTACCACTACCCTGAATCAAGCAGTCACCCGCTTTCAAGCGCAAATAAGCCTCGCCCGGATCAGAACTAGTACCTGCAGATCCACCTGAATCGGTAATTTTGGAATGCGTCTCACCCGTCTTTTCTGCTTTGCTACTGGCATGCTTCAAATCTGCGATCTTATCTTCAAGATCCCGTACATGATCTTTTTTTGCTTTTAGCTCGCCCCGTAGCTCTACCATTTCTTTATCTAATTCGGTACGTTTATCTAAAGAATCGGTCAGCGCATCTTTTAATTTTTCAATTTGAGTCAGATAAAACTTCTTCTCGAAATTTTTTTTCGCCATGCCAATAGCGATGCCAATCAAGAGAAACAAAATTACGAGAATAAATACACCAGCGCCGATAATGGCAAGCCGATGCTGGGCAAAGAACCCTTGAGGGGGAGTATGTGTCGACTCAATAGCCGGAACATCTTCAGACATTTGAACATCCTTCGTGACAAATATACAACAAGCATAAACGGGTCAACGACGAAGTTCAAAAAATTCAGATTGAAAAACAATAAAAAAGGGCTAACTTTTCAGTTAGCCCTTCGTATTTGGCTCCTCGACCTGGGCTCGAACCAGGGACACACGGATTAACAGTCCGTTGCTCTACCAACTGAGCTATCGAGGAATTGATTTTTATTGCTGATCAAATCAGCTTTTTGCTATTACATAATTTTAACAGCTCTAGTGTTTTGGCTCCTCGACCTGGGCTCGAACCAGGGACACACGGATTAACAGTCCGTTGCTCTACCAACTGAGCTATCGAGGAATTGATCTATGCTGACGATCAAATCAGTTTGATGTTGCTATTACTCTAACAACTTCGGTATTCTTGGCTCCTCGACCTGGGCTCGAACCAGGGACACACGGATTAACAGTCCGTTGCTCTACCAACTGAGCTATCGAGGAATCGCTTAGGAGGCGTATAATAGCGATCCATCGCTGAGCAGTCAAGAATAACCTAACAATTTTATCGACTAAAGATGCCTAATCCAAAAAATCTACTTATTGGCAGTGCTGTAATCATTGGCCTTGCCGCGGCCTTGCCGTTGGTATTTCCTTATGACGCCGTCAAAAACCAACTAGAAAACAAACTAACAAAAATCAATGGTGGCAAAACCACCATCGCTAAAATTGAATTTAGCTATCAACCGGCGCCTGTGTTTACTTTACAAAATGTGGTGATCGACTCTCCCGAAGCTGCTCAAATTGCAGAAGTGGCCATTCCTGTCACCAGCTATAACCTGCTGAACTATGGCAAATCCATTCGTGACGTCACCGTACGCAACGCGACATTCTCACGCGCTTTTGCTCTGGATTTGCCTAACCGTGTTAAATCAGACACCAGCGGCGTCAAAATTGATCGACTCAATCTGGAGCAAGCTTCAGTCAAACTGGAATCGAATACCGTAGGCCCCATCGATGGTGAGTTGCTTTTCAACCCTGATGGCAGCATTGGCGACTTAGTGATTCGCGCCGACCAAGGCCGCGCAGAAATTCAAGTGCAACCCGCTTCAGCGGGTCAATTCAAAGTGCAATTCAACGCCAGAGGTTGGGAATTGCCATTTGGTCATCCGGTTAAGTTTGATTTTCTTAAACTGATGGGCACTGCCAACGCCGACGGCTTGCTTATTTCGGACATTCGCGGCGACATTTATGGCGGCATCGTGACAGGTAGCGCACAACTAGCTTGGGGGCAAGAATGGATACTTACCGGACAAATATTCAGTAAGACCATCAATGTAGAGCCGCTGATTACTGTGTTTAGCCCCATCACTCGCAGCACAGGCCGTATGAATAGTGATGTTACGTTTAAATATCAAAGCCCAACTTACAATCAACTTTTTAAACAACCACAAATTCAAGGTCGCTTTATTATCCAAGACGGCACCCTACATAACTTTGATTTAATCACTCCACTTAAATCGCAAAGCCCAACAGTACTTCGTCGCGGAGGTCAAACCAACTTCAGTACGCTGGCTGGAGGTATAACCATCAACACTAATTCAATCAAGCTACACAGCTTAATACTCGAATCTGGAAAACTTCGCACCCGAGCAAACGTTGTCATTCAAGAGGGCAAAATCTCAGGCTCTGCCGCTTCACAACTGGCTGCGGGCGCAGTCATCGTGAGCAACAACCTGAACATCACGGGTTTATTATCGGCACCCGAGTTGCGTAGCGAAGGCTCAAATCGCCCGCAAAGTGACGTCATCAACAATACAGCGCAAACCAAAGACGAAATCATCGAATAATCCGTTAAACTTCGGACATGCCTTTACGCCCCGTTTACGGGGCGTACTTACTTTTTGCCAAATGAGGATTAATTGCAATGAACTGGAACGAATTTCTACTTCAAGCAGGTGGAGCCATCGAAGGCGAGAATATGAATGTAATTAGTTATGGCGCAGCCAAGCAAGAACTCGAAGCGCTTGAAACCAGCGCTGTGTGCTGCCCATTACTGCAGTATGGTTTGATTCGTTTTCAAGGCGAAGAAAGCCAAGCTTTTCTGCAAGGGCAACTCTCAAGCGACATTCGTGCACTCACTCAGGGCGCGGTGCAGTACTCAAGCTATTCAACCCCCAAGGGTCGAATGCAAGCGAGCTTTCTAATTTCCCGCCAAGGCGACGACTATTTACTGCAAGTGGCCACCGAACTTCAGGCCGCCATTCAAAAACGCCTTTCGATGTTTATCATGCGGAGCAAAACCAAAGCCAGTGATGTCAACGCGGAATGGGTTCAAGTCGGCGTTGCAGGGCCAAATGCCACTGCGATCATCATAACAATGTTTAATTCAGCGCCAACTGCGCTTGAAGCACAGCATCATGACAACGCAACCGTGATTGGTCTTGAAGGCGCACGCTATCAGATCATTGCTAATCCAGAACACATGCAATCGATTTGGGGGCAACTGATCGCCAATGGCGCAACAGCATCGAGTTCGGCGGTTTGGCAACTAACAGAAATTCGTGCTGGCGCTCCGTGGATTACCGGCGCAACGCACGAAGAATTCGTCGCACAGATGGCCAATATGGAATTAATTGGTGGCGTTAGTTTTACGAAAGGCTGCTACCCCGGCCAAGAAATTGTGGCGCGCACCCAATATTTAGGCAAACTGAAGCGCCGCACTTATCGCATGCATGTCGACAGTCTTGATGTTGCTGCTGGGCAAGACGTGTATAGCCCTGAAATGAATGGTCAAGCCAGCGGCAAAATCATGCTCGCAGCGCCAGCACCGCAAGGCGGCTCAGAAGTATTGGTCGTGGCACAAATTGCGAGTTTAGAACAAGGACTTCACTTAATTGATGCAAACGGCCCCCAATTGACTCAATTAAGCCTGCCCTACGCATTGAACTAAACCCAAAAAAGTCTTTTCATCATATAATCGCGAAATTCGCACAAGCAAGGATGTCGCCCCATGGGGTTTCTCGCTAATAAAAAAATCTTAATTTGCGGTCTATTGTCAGATCGCTCCATCGCCTATGGCATTGCCGAGGCCTGTCGTCGTGAAGGCGCTGAGTTGGCTTTTACCTATGTGGGTGAAGAACTCAAAGAACGCGTTGCCCGTTTGGCCGCTGATTTTGACTCAACCATCGTCCTACCTTGTGATGTTGGTAGTGACGAACAAATTGAAGCGCTATTCCCTGCCTTGGCTGAGTTTTGGCCGACGTTTGATGGTTTGGTTCATTCGATTGGTTTCGCGCCACGCGACGCGCTTAAAGGCGATTACCTTGACGCAGTCACGCGTGAAAACTTCAAAATTGCTCATGACATCAGTTCATACAGTTTTGCAGCGCTCGCCAAAGCAGCGCGTCCGATGTTGAATGAAAAATCATCATTGGTCACGATGTCTTACTTGGGCGCAGAACGTGCCATTCCGAACTACAACGTGATGGGCTTGGCCAAAGCCAGTCTGGAAGCGAATGTTCGTTATATGGCCGCGGCACTGGGTACGAGCAAAGAAATCCGCGTTAATGGTGTTTCAGCAGGCCCAATCAAGACTTTGGCTGCTGCTGGCATTTCTGACTTTGGTAAATTGCTCAAAGGTGCTGCAGAAGCGACACCTTCCAAACGCAATGTGACCAAAGAAGAAGTCGGCAATGTAACGGCGTTCTTGCTCTCTGATTTGTGCTCAGGCATGACTGGTGAAATCTTGCACGTCGACATGGGCTTTAGTATTGGCGCTGGTGCACTAGCAGGTTAATCCGCATCGCTCAAAAAAAGCCCACTTTTTAGTGGGCTTTTTTCCTTACTGATACTGCGCAATCGCAATGTACTGCATCACACCTGCCATGACCCGTGAGTTGAGTGGCTGCTGACTCAGGTTTTCCCTAGGTGATGTTGAAGGCAATAGACTTGATACGGCTTGATTAGTTGCCAAGCCTGCTGACGCTCGTAAACCGCGCCACACATTAGCAAAACTATTCTGTGTATTCATAGCTGCATTCACTTGAGTCTCTAATTTTTCAGACATCAGATTCAATAATTCATTCACTGATTCGGGTTGCGCCAGTGCCTGCTGGCTCAATTGTGTTTCATTTAAGTACAACTTACCCGAAGCATCTCGACTCAGACCGATATCGGCAATTTCTAACCGTGCCAAGCCCTTGCCCACACTGAGATTGGCCACACTATCGCTCAACTGACTACGCACCCTACTCGCCGCAGCATCGATATTACCCAGCAAGGACTCTCGAACTTGATTGTAACGCTCTACCACACCAGCAAAATTCTTCGTCACGGTGTCGGTGTCACGGGAGAAGCTCAGCGCCACACTTCCCTGCCCCAGCAGTTGAACTTGAATATTGCTAATTTTGTCTTCAAATTGATTATCCGTACTCATCACATCGCGTGCATCGATTGTTAACTTTGCATCTTGCGCCACTCTCGTTGCGACCTGCCCTTTTCTCAGGTCAAAATTTAAAGCTGATAAACCAGCGTCATCGCTATCGTTGCCATCATTGTCTAGCGCTTGAATGACAAACCCCTGCTCTTGCCCCGTTGCCTTGCCAGTCAACTCCAAGCGGCTTCCCGCTCGATCCCGCAATACTTCGGCGCGAATGCTTACACCACTTCCGTTAATCGCTTGGGCGATACCCGCTAACGTATTATTTTGATCGGTGATATTGATGGTGACAGGTTCACCAATGGGCGCAGTGCCAGCACTTGCACGCTGAATTAGGAGTTTCCCTGTACCAATTTGCGCTTCAGAAGGTGAAAAATTCCGAGTTTGAATTTGCTGACTTTGCGCCAATTGCTTGATCTCCAGCGAAAGCGCTGGCAGCAATAGACCACCTTGAGTCGGCTTTGCCGTAATCAGCTCCGGCTGTGAGCTTTGCACTTTGAGTGGGTTGCGGCTTACGGTTTGCTCTTGCAGCTTAGATTTAAACTCAGCCAAGCTTGCTTGCGTACGCGCGGCGGCTGAAATCTTCACCTCTGAACTACTACCAAAGCGCTTTGATAATTGCTGAGCAGCAATATCACTCGATGCTGAGTTCAAACCTAGCGCACTTAACTTGCGCACGGCATTAAGTTGATTTATTTGATAGGTTTCTGCCGCAGACAAGCCACTACCGCCGCCACGGACGGGTGTAGAACGGGCATAATTAGCAATCGATGATAAATCGCTACTTCGCTGAATACGGCCTAGCATGATGACCTCCTTTGTGCGCTCACCGACTTCATATTAAGAACGGTTCACACAAGAGATACACTTTCACTTTACGCTTTTTCTACACAAAAACAAGAGGTTGCCGACAATGTGCCAACTACTCGGAATGAATTGCAATACCCCAACCGATATCGTATTTTCATTTGAGGGTTTTCGTTGCCGTGGCGGTCTCACCGATGAGCACGGCGATGGCTGGGGAATTGCTTTTTTTGAAGGGGATGGCTGTCGCCTTTTTCTTGATTATCTGCCTTCTATCAGCAGCCCCGTCGCAGACCTTGTCCGTAGCTATCCGATCAAAAGCAAAAATGTGATTGCGCACATTCGTAAAGCAACGCAGGGTCAAATCAACCTCGCCAATACCCATCCATTTCAACGTGAACTGTGGGGGCGGTATTGGATATTTGCGCATAATGGCAATCTGACCGAACTACCGAGCCTTGCCGAGTCTCGCTTTCACACCGTTGGCAGCACCGATAGCGAACATGCTTTTTGCTGGATACTCGATCAGCTTGCTCGGCAATTTGAGGAAATGCCGAGCCGTACCCAGTTGCACCTTGCGATGCAAAGCCTAGCGCAACAGTTGGCGCAGCATGGCACCTGTAATTTTTTACTTTCGGATGGCGATACGATGTTTGCTCATTGCAGCACAGTGCTGCATTACATCGTACGGCAAGCCCCCTTTACCGTAGCGCATTTATCCGATATGGATATGGCGGTTGATTTCTCAGCAGAAACCACGCCCAACGATCGCGTTGCGATGATTGCCACTCAACCGTTGACGGATAACGAGACGTGGACGCCGATGCACTCAGGTCAGCTCTTGATGTTTGTCGAGGGAATAATTCAATAACATATGTATATCTTGCCAGGCATTATTAGTTAATGGCCAGCAAGAGATACTATACTTCATGCTGATGTAAGCCCAACAATGCGAATACAGTATCGTCGAAATATTCGCCTTTCTCATCAAGCTGGCGCAACTGAAACGAAAGACGCTCCAAAGTAATTTGATTTTGTGCAAAACGATCACGCGTGGTTTTCATACTCGCCGCTCTTGCCGCCAGTTGAGCACGACGCGCTTCGATTTCTTTGCGTTCCCTTTGGTGTCCACCCACCGATAAATACAGCCAAAAAATCAAAACCCCTGCGTACCACCAAAACTCAAAAAACAAACAGGCAATTGCTATCAAAGTCAGCACTAGATACCAAATCTGATCGGCTTGATCAAATCCAGGCGTAATGACAGAAAGCGCAGGCCAGCGCCGTTTCATCATCGAGGCGATTCGTGTGTCATCAGTGGCATCGCGTTTTTTTCTCGCTAATGCGCCATCCAAAGCCAAACTGATATACCAATGTGTAACCACTCGCGAATGCAGCCATTTCGCTTCTAAATACTCGGCCATCTTGCCGTGCAATAAGTCGCGAAACTGGCTGCTCGAAAGCGGTGGCACGCTATCGTTATACGGATCTTTTAATGCATTCTGTACTTGCAGTGGGTATCCGGCCACATCTATTAGCATTCTTCGTCTAGCGGCCAATACATCAGGATCAATCATAATCATCGGATGATCAAGATGTAGGTAGTGCTGCAATAAAACGTCGAGTTCATCAAACCGAGGATGCGTGCCCGGCTGATCACGCATTAACTCTCTCACTCGCTTTAGCTCTTGGCGCACCAAATCAGCAATCGGCCCCGCCTCGGGCACCCAAGGGCGACGCAGTAGCGTTTCAACTTTATCCAGCGGATCGTCATAGTGGCGAAAATAAGCGTCGTTATAACGCCCTAACTCCTCTTCATCACGTGCTTTATCCCCCGACAATAAAGGGCGTGTGGGTGGGCTACGGCGCAAATCCAATGCGATGCGATTAGCTTGACTATCTAGCTCGGGAGCAACTCCCGCGTAGGCGAAAATTGGATCTAGTTCGTGGCGTTTATTGCGCCAGTCTTCGAGGGCCTGCCAAATACTCCAATCCGCCATGCTTTATTTTATTCCCTGAGAAATCAAACGCTGTAAAGCCAATCAATTCAAGTTTGAATTGAAATTTTAAATCCGAATGTAAATTGTTTTAGAAACTGACGAAACATTGATACTTCGCATTCGCCCCTTCCTAAACCGCTATTCTATCCAGCATACCTCAGCAAAGGGTAATCGTGGATCACGCGCCGGCAGTTGCTGTGCATCACCATAACCCAAATTAATCAGCAAATTACTTTTCCAGCGACTGTCTGTGAAAAATTCAGCATCGACCAAGGCTGGGGTAAACCCACCCATCGGGCCACAATCCAAACCCAAACTCCGTGCAGCAATGATCAAATATGCGGCCTGCAAAGTCGCGCTTTGCAAGGCCGTACGGCTGATTTTTTCGGCACTGCCATTGATAAACCAACTGCGCGCATCGGCACGTGGATATAAGTCAGGCAGATGATCATAAAAAGCCAAATCATGCGCCACAATCACCGTCACGGGTGCCGACATCGTTTGCTCGATATTCGACTCGGACAGGCAAGGCTTTAACCTCGCCTTGGCCTCTGCCGATTTGATAAACACAAAACGCGCGGGACACGAATTAGCCGAAGTCGGCCCGAATTTGACTAAGTCATACAAACTAACCAGTAAATCGTCTGGCACGGGCTTTGCCAGCCAATGACTGTGCGTCCTCGCCTGTGTGAACAACTGCGCTAAAACGACCTCTGGTAAAGCGTGCGGCATTATTTGTGACCCTTTGCGTTAACCGCTTCTTCGATCTGCTCACATAAATGACTAAGCACCTCAAGTCGAGCGTGGTATTTATTATTCGCGCCAATCAAATACCAAGGCGCTGCCGGGGTACTGGTGCGCTCGATCAAATCACTGGCTGCCGTGACATAATCATCCCACTTCTCGCGATTACGCCAATCTTCTTCGGTGATTTTGAAACGCTTGTATTCAATCGCTTCGCGACCATTAAAGCGATTGAGTTGCTCTTCTTTGCTAATCGCCAACCAAAACTTCACAACAATCACATTGGCTGAGCCAATTTGCGCTTCAAAGTCATTGATCTCACCATATGCTCGCATCCAATCAGCGCGGCTGGCAAATCCTTCAACACGTTCGACCAGTACCCGACCATACCATGAGCGGTCGAACAAAGTAATCTGGCCATGCGGCGGTAAATGCCGCCAGAAACGCCATAAATACGGCTGAGCGCGTTCTTCTTCAGTTGGAGCGGCAATCGGTATAGTTCGATATTGCCGTGCATCCAGCGCCGCAGTAATGCGACGAATCGCGCCCCCCTTACCTGCCGCATCCATCCCTTCAAATACACACACCACCGAGAAATTTTTAAACTTCGGATGGCGAGTCAAACCATTTAGCCGGCCTTGCAACTCTTCTAACTGAACTTTGTAGGATTCTTTGCTCAGGTCATTGTCCAGCGGCAATTTATCCAACAATCGCACACCATCAATCGAAGCCATCAGAGGCGCGGCATCCACCCGATTTTGTTTAACAGACGTACGTTGCAAGTGATGACGAATCGATTCCTCAATTTGCCGCCCCACCGAAATGCTCCGGTAATTCGCATCAGTACCTTCTACGACTCGCCACGGCGCGTCCGCCAAATTAGTGCGTAGCAATAGATCACGATAACGCTCAATCATTTCATCGTAATGTTTTAAAAACCACTCGTCGGATTTCTCAACGCGCCATGCTGTACGCGGGTCGGAACTCAATTTTTTCAATTGTTTTTTCAGCTGTTCTTTGGGCAAATGCAGCCAAAACTTCAGCACCAACACGCCCTCGTCGGCCAACATTTTTTCTAAGCGCACAATCTTGCTTAATTCGCGCTCATACGCACCGGGGTCGGCCTGATCCTGCATTTGATCCCACATCGGTCCGCTATACCAACCGCCGAACATGATCGCCATCTTGCCTTTCGGCGGAAGAACACGCCAATAGCGCCAAAATGGCGGGCGGGCCGCTTCTTCGTCGGTCGGTGCGGCAAAGGCGTGTGTCGCGATATGGCGCGGATCAAGCCACTCAAGCAATAGATTGGCCGTTTCCCCCTTGCCCGCCGTCGGCACGCCGCCCAATAAAATCACCACTGGAAATTCAGCGCGCTGCTTTAAATCATATTGGATCGACAATAAATTTTGCCGTAACTCCGCCTCAAAGGTCTGATAAGACGCTTTATCGAGCTTATGCCCCAACTCTGCCGATTCAAACATGATATGACTCCAAAAAGTGACCTTTCATTATTGTCCGAGTTACGCAATTACGAAATCAAAAAACCAATTTTGATACCGTATATGAACACAAGGCAAGCTCAGCAAAATTCAAGCAGAGATACATCCACTATTATGGATTTTATTTGGAAGATTGAAGCGATGTGCTATGCGCTTTGAACAAAAAAAAGAGGCTTTCGCCTCTTTTTTCAAAAACTTCATCGATGAATTACACCGAGAATGATGATCCACAGCCGCAAGTTGACTGGGCGTTCGGATTTTTAATCGTGAATTGTGAGCCTTCAATGCTTTCCACGTAATCGATCTCAGCACCGACTAAATATTGGTAACTCATTGGATCAACCAACAGCGTTACACCATTTTTAGTAATCGGCGTGTCGTCGTCATTGATGATTTCATCAAACGTGAAGCCATATTGAAAACCTGAGCAGCCACCACCCGTCACAAAGACACGTAGTTTCAGATCAGGATTGCCTTCTTCTAAAATCAATTCATTGACTTTGCTGGCAGCATTATCAGAAAAGACAAATGGTAGTGGCATCTCAGTTTCAGTGCTCATAATAGCTCCGCAAATAATAGTTGACTAAATTGATAGGGTTTATTATCCACGTCTCATCCAACGGGGTCAATCACTGTGCCGACTTGGCTTCGACACGCGGCACGTCTGCCGCCGCGACTTCTTCGCGTTTGCCATTATGGACATGAACCAAATGCCCTTCGATGATTGCACCAGGGTGCATTTCTAAGGTTTTATAAGCCAAATCACCCACAATTTTCGACTTGGCCTGCAATTCAACATAATGGCTGACTTCAATCGGCCCACGAATTTCACCATTTAAAATCAAATGCGAACATGTCACTTTACCTTCGATGCGGGCTTTTTCACTCACGACTAAAGTACCGGTTTTTTCATCCGCCATACTGACATTGCCAATAATCACGCCATCGACCCGCAAGCCGCCGGCAAACTTCACGTCACCAGCGACAGTCGTACCCTGGCCAATCAAACTATCAATTTTGGTACTGCCTTTTTTTTTGCTAAACACAGACGTCCCCTATTAGATTTTTTTCTGGCAACTGGCGAGTATTTTTTTACCTTCCGCCTCAACAAACCGTACATCCATGAGCATCGGACCAACAGCGTTTTCTGGCAATTTAAATTCACCTTCTGCGCGATGGTAATGCTTGACGCTTACAACAGGGGAGACATCATCCCCTAGCGCGATGCTTTGCTTCTTGCCGCCCACAAGGAATTGCAGATTTAATTGCAAGCGCCCCGACAATTCAGTGGTTTTATCTGTTCCCTGCACCAGCAGTAAACGATAACCTATTCGATCGGGCGCCAAAGTTTGCAGCTCACACGCCACAAAACTAGCGAGTCGGCTGCGGTCATTGCTTTGCAATAAGGACTCAAAGAAAGAGAGTGTTTCGCGCGTGGCCGCCGCATCTTGCAGCAGAGTCGACAGCTCGCGTTTGAGCGCATCGCGCTCAGCACCTACCACGGTCAACTGCTGCGCCAGCAAGGCTTTTTCTTGCTCTAAGGCAGTGAGCCGCTGCTGACTGCTTTGTATTTGATTTTGACTCAGCTGCGCATTTTTAGCCAACTGCATTTCTTGCTGGTATTGCCCATAACGCATTCCTGCATATGCAGCCAAAAGCAATACCCCAACAAATAGCACATAACGAAATACCTTGGCCTTAAACCCTAGCTGGGGTTTTAAGGCCATAGGCATCGCCGTTAGGCGCGCTCTTTGCAAACGATAAAGACGTTTGATTGGCATTGATTAAGGCAGTAACGGTACAACATCAAGACCGTGCTGCTCTGGCAAGCCAAACATTAAGTTCATAACTTGCACTGATTGGCCTGAAGCCCCCTTCACCAAATTATCTTCAACGACCAGTATCACCAGCAAATCACCATTACCTGGGCGGTGTACAGCAATACGTGCAGTATTACTTCCACGTACCGAGCGAGTTTCTGGGCAAGAACCCGCTGGCATCACATCGACAAACGGTTCGCCCGCAAATCGATCTTCAAATAGTTTTTGCACATCAACCGCTTTGCCCGCTTCAGTCAAGCGCGCATAAATCGTGGAATGAATACCGCGAATCATCGGCGTTAAATGCGGTACAAAAGTCAATTGGACAGGTGCGCCGTGAATGTCAGACAAGCCCTGCATGATTTCTGGCGAATGGCGATGGCCTTTGACGCCATAGGCCTTAAAGTTGTCAGCGCTTTCTGCAAATAACGTGCCGACTTCGGCTTTACGACCTGCGCCCGACACGCCAGATTTACAATCGGCAATGATGCCACTAGTTTCAATTAACTTCAGGCCGTTTTCAATCAGTGGCAACAAGCCCAATTGCACTGAAGTTGGATAACAGCCCGCCATCCCAATTAAACGGGCTTTCTGAATCGCTACGCGATTCACTTCTGGCAAACCGTACACGGCTTCGGCGAGCAAATCGATGCAGCTGTGCTCCATCGCGTACCATTTCACAAATTCAACCGGATCTTTCAGACGGAAATCAGCGGCCAAATCAATGACTTTCACGCCAGCGTCGAGCAATTCACGAGCTTGCGCCATTGCCACGCCATGTGGCGTCGCAAAGAAAACCACATCGCACTCAGTCAGTTTGGCGTCTTCTGGCGTAGAAAAGGAAATCTCAACACGGCCACGCAGGCTAGGAAACATCTCGGCCACTTTCATGCCGGCTTCTTTACGTGAAGTCACGGCTTTTAGCTCTACATCAGGATGGCGCGACAACAAACGTAGCAATTCAACCCCAGTGTATCCAGTACCGCCAACAATCCCAACCTTGATCATGCTCTTTTCCCTGTTCAAATTATCACAGCGATAATAAAGCAAAATGCGCGCATTGTGTGAGCTTGCACGCGCTGCGCGCAATTCGAAATACGACAGCCAATCGATGCTGCAATGCGAGGTATTCAAACACAAGATTTGCCAGATCAGTACCAGTCGCCAATACCCAAGTGACAGACGTAAAAAAGCCACCCCGCAGGATGGCTTTTTTGGTCCAACAATCCAAAAACGAATTAACGTTTAGAGAATTGTTTACGACGACGTGCGCCGCGTAGACCGACTTTCTTACGTTCAACTTCACGAGCGTCACGAGTAACCAGACCAGCCGATTTCAGAGTTGGTTTCAACGCTGCATCGTACTGAATCAGGGCACGGGTAATGCCGTGACGAACCGCGCCAGCTTGGCCAGATTCGCCGCCGCCAACCACGTTTACCATGATGTCGAAAGCTTCAAGATTGCTAGTCAACACGAGTGGTTGACGAACGATCATACGGCCAGTTTCACGAGCAAAGTAGTTATCAAGTGCTTTGCCGTTAACGATAATCTGACCAGTACCCTTAGCCAAGAACACACGAGCTACAGAGCTCTTGCGGCGGCCAGTACCATAATTGTATTTACCTACCATGATGCAATTCCTTTAAGTTTTGCGATCGCTTAGAGAGCAAGAGTTTTAGGTTCTTGCGCAGTGTGCGGATGTTCGCCACCGGCATAAACTTTCATTTTCTTGATCATTGCGTAGCCCAATGGGCCTTTTGGTAACATGCCTTTAACAGCAAATTCCAACGCACGGCCAGGAAATTTGTTTTGCATTTCAGTGAAGGTACGCTCGTAAATACCGCCTGGGTGACCAGTGTGACGGTAATAGATCTTTGCCGTTGCTTTATCGCCAGTAACGCGGATCTTGTCTGCGTTTACCACAACGATGTAGTCGCCGGTATCGACGTGCGGAGTGTATTCAGCTTTATGTTTGCCACGCAGGCGTTTGGCGATCTCGGCAGCGAGACGGCCCAGCACTAAGTCTGTGGCGTCCACAACGAACCACTCGCGCTTCACCTCGTGCGGCTTGGCAGAAAAGGTTTTCATGACTGCTAGTCCACGTTTTTGAATTTGAGAAAGTCGCGGATTGTAGCGGGTTAAATGCCACCCTGTCAAATGCATTTGCAAATAGATTCTAATCCGAGACAAAAAAAACGCAACCAAGGCATGCCGTGATTGCGCGAAATTCCACCAAATTAATGGAGGATGGAGGAGACGACACTGAGCAAGCCCAATGTCACTGTCGATTATCACAGACAAGCCAGTGTAAGGCAACCTACTTTGGTGCGGTGCGATTAGTGGTGGCACGCTTTTGGCGCAGTGAGTTGACTCACAAATTCGCCAGCCTTTTTAGAATCCCGTTAAAATAGCCTTCACGTTTCCAATCAAACATTCCATCTACGAGAGCAGCAAAATGAAAGTACGGGTTAAATGGGTCGAAGAAGTGAGTTTTTTAGCGCAGTCTGAATCAGGCCATGCGGTCTTGATGGATGGCCCGCCTTCTGGTGGCGGTCGCAACCTAGGTCCACGCCCAATGGAAATGCTGCTAATGGGCATGACTGGTTGCTCGACTTATGATGTGATCCACATTCTGAAGAAAGGCCGTGCGGACGTTAGAGACTGCGTGGTAGAGGTAGATGCAGAGCGCGCCGAAGTTGACCCGAAAGTCTTCACCAAAATTCACCTGCACTTTATTGTGACGGGCAAAGGACTGAAACCTGAGGTAGTAGAGCGAGCGATTAAGTTATCGGCAGAGAAATACTGCTCGGCATCAATCATGCTTGGGCAAGTCGTGCCGATTACGCATGATTTTGAAGTACTAGAAGCTAATTAATCGCTATATGTGCGCTTAAGGCTCGCGATGCGGCAAAGTGGCAGCAAGGCTTTTACGGAAAAAGTACGCTGCCACTACCACACCAAAAACACCCAAAATAGTCAGCAGTACAATCACCCAAGTCTGACGCCGCCCCGACTGCATAGAACGCTGCACCGCCTGCTCGACAAATTGCTCTTTAAAGTGAGCGTGCTGCGCTAAAGCCGACGTTAGACTATCCCCCGCGGGCTTCCACTCGCTTTCTACGACGACCACAGCAGCGTCCCTCTGATTGGCATTCGAATGCGCCAGCACCTTGTCTAAAGCCGCCAAATACACATTAAACAAACGGATGTCCTGCTCGATCAGTTCTTTATCACGCGCATTCACGACAAGGGAGTTTCGATACTCATCGAGCAAGGCCTGCGTTTCGGCAATATTGTGTCGAATGGTAGCTTCATGGGGTTCTTTCTTGGATTGTTCAGCATAGGAGAGGTGATACAAAGCATTCACGCGAATCAATAAGAAATCGCGCTCAATACCCGATAAAATCGCAAGGCTGCGAATAATACTTTCGTCGGTATATTCCAACTCATCGGCCATCTGCCGCGTACTTAAAACGCCGATCAGGCCAATCAACAACAAAGCCGAGACTGCTCCAGCAATAATCGCCACAAAGCGTTGATTGACCGACTTCACCATAGCGCCGACTAGGCCCGCTCCTGCTCTAGCTGAATATACTGCGCATCAACCTGTGGCGCAGCAATCGCATCGAGCACTTTTAAATCACGTACTGATAAACGGCGCAGCGCGACTTGGCCGGCAAAATAATGCATTGCCGTAGCGTAAAGCCCATGAGCCAGCGCAATAAAAATAAAGCCCATCGCCACCAACCCGTGTAACTGGCGAATCAAACCCATCGCCATTGGATTCAAAGTCATTGGCACAGTGACACCAAAAACAGGCTGCCCCGCCAAGTAGGCAATGCTCAGCAAAATCCCACTGCATGCCAAAAAACCAATCAAACCATATAGCAAGGCATGCATCACCTTGGCCACCAAAAGTTGCGCATCATCTGCAGCACAAGGCTTGGGAGAGCCATAAAAATTCAGCACCAGCAACCGCAACATACTCACGATAAAGGTCGCCTGCCCCAACACAGAGTGCGTTTGCATCCAAAAAGCAAACGATGCACTCCCCCGCCCCAGCCACTGCGCCAAACCCAGTGAAAGCAAAATCCCCAGAACCAGCGCCACAGTGAGCCAGTGCATCAGAATAGAAAATGGGTGGTAGCTGGCCGACTCGAGTTCGGCGCTGATGTCATCTCTCATGGCAAATCAATATCCGTTGGATTAACAACCTTGCCATCGGTTTCAGAATACAACCAAGCGTATGGCAAGCCAATCAGCAGCGCGCCGCCGACAATATTGCCCAAGGTCGCAGGCAGCAAATTATGAGTTGCAAAATCAAGCAGCGTAATATCAGCCCCCGCCAACATGGCGGCCGGCACAAAAAAGAGATTGGCGATACTATGCTCCATCCCCAAGGCGACAAACGTCATTACCGGCGCCCAAATCCCCACCATACGCCCCAAGGTATCTTTGGCCGAATACCCCTGCCATGCTGCCACGCAAACTAGCATATTGGCCAACACACCCTTCATAAAGACCACTTGAAACGGTTGATGCACTTTATGTTCGGCCAAATTAATGATGTAGGGCGTCCACGGCTGATTTGCGGTGAGCAAACCCGTCATATAGGCAAACGCCCACGCGGCAAATAATGCACCGATTAAGTTGCCGAGATAAGAAACCCCCCACACACGAACCACTTCCTGTAACTTCACTTGGCGGCGATACCAAGGCACCATTTGTGTGGCGCAATTCGAGGTAAACAAATCAGCCCCCGTGAGCACCACGGCGATAAAGCCAATCGGAAATACCGCGCCAAACAATAATTTATCAAGTCCTGGATTTTCTGCGAGCAGTTGCGTTGCCCCGCCCGCGACCACCACCGCGAGCAAAGCGCCCAGCGAAATAAAAATCCCACCCAAAAAAGCCATCACCAACAATCGAGACGGTCGCAGGGCGACTTTGACGACGGCAGAATCGTTGATGTAATTAACGAGATGATCAGGACTTAGAATATTTGAGACGGCCATTTATTGAATACCAATAAGACATGCGGAAATCATATTCTAGGCTCCATGCCATTAAAATAAATACACAAAATTACCGAATTCCAACGAAAAAGAGCCGAAATATCGGCTCTTTTGTTTCACATCAAATTTTTATCATTACTGCGCAGTACCAAAAGCCACATCGCTAACACCTGAGCGTTTTTTGGCCAACTCACGATCAACGAAGATCTTCATTGCAATCGATACCGCCAAGGCAAACAAGAAGATCCCTGAAAACACCACCGTCATCGCCGCGTAGCTGCCTGATGCTTCACGCAAGAACGAGGCGAATGATGAACCGACCAACCCAGCCATCGCCCAAGCAGTTAAAACATAGCCATGGATTGCGCTTACTTGTTTCGTACCAAACAAATCACCGATGTAAGCCGGCAAAGTCGAGAAGCCACCACCGTAGCAGGTCATGATGAGGTAAAGAACAGCTTGGAACACCAAAGCATCACGCATCGACGGCAAGAAGTAAAAAGCAACCACCTCTATCGTAAAGAACGTAATGTATGTGCTTGGACGCCCTAAGTAATCTGACAATGTAGCCCATACCAAGCGACCACCACCGTTAAACAAACCAATCAGCCCCACGACCGCACCAGCCGCCAACGGACTCATTCCAGTCACCTCCTGCGTCATCGGTGAAGCCACCGAGATCACAGCAATACCACAGGTGATATTGATGAACATCATGATCCATAAGCCGTAGAATGGTTTGGTTTTCACCGCCTCATTAGCTGTCATCGGCATCAGATCCATCGCCACTTTGGCTGTACCACTGGCCAAGCTTTCTTCCATGCCAGCAGGTTTCCAACCCACAGGAGGAGGCTCCAAATAACGTGCCGAAGACAACATCACCACCGCATAAATCACACCCAAGGTGTAGAAGGTATTCGCAATACCTACGGTTTGGATTAACTCAGCCATTAATGGTGCGCCAAAGAAAGAGGCAAAACCAAAACCCATAATCGCCAGACCCGTCGCTAAACCACGACGATCAGGGAACCACTTCATCAAGGTCGACACAGGCGTCACATAACCCGTTCCCAAACCGACACCACCCAGCACACCATAGCAAAGATAGAGCATCCACAGATTACCGATAGAAATAGCAAACCCCGACCCTAGCAAACCCAAAGACCAGCACACCGCAGAGATCGTGCCAGAAAAGCGTGGGCCGCGTTTTTCAACCACATGCCCCATCACCGCCGCCGACATCCCCAACATGAAAATGGCTAAGCCAAAGGTGAAGCCAACCTCTTTCAAACTCCAACCCATTTGCGCCATCAAAGGTTTTGAAAAAACACTCCATGCATACACAGAGCCAATCGAAATATGAATCCCGACCCCTGCTGCAGCCATCAACCACCGATTCTTAGCCATCACGACCTCCAGTCACTCAAAATGCGCAGGTCTTTATTGATTTGATAAAGATTTATTGCGTCACGACTAGATTGCCACCTTGCTTACAAACACATATTGACAGTGATCAACAAGGCACTATTACACAGACAGACGGTAAATAATCCTCACACACAAACCGTTTCGAGATCAACTTTTCAGGACCCAATGTAAAGACACAAAAAAAGGGTATTGCCACCCAGTCATTATTAAAAAACGCCTAGATAGCAATACCCTTAGAAACTCACAAATTTAAGTTAGATTCGATATGACAAGCTCGTCATCACCTTCGATGTTGCAGTCATCAATTGCACCACAGGCAAGGGCAAGGGTGCAGCACCGAGCGCCACGGCTTGTTCAGCGTGACTGGTTTCATCAATCGCCATTTGTGTCACAATCGCGCGACTTTTGGCGTCTTGCTCAGGCAATTGGCTGAGATGACTTTCCAAGTGAGCCGTCACTTGACGCTCTGTTTCAGCCAAAAAGCCCAGATTCCATTTATCGCCAATCACCCCCGCCGTCACGCCCATCGCAAACGAGCCGGCGTACCACAAAGGATTTAATACACTGCGATGGCTACCCAGCTCGCCCAACCGGCGCTCCGTCCACGCGAGATGCTCGACTTCTTCTTGTGCCGCTTGCTTGAGCGCTTCGCGTGCGGCGGGGTCGCGCGCAGTGAGTGCCTGCCCCTGATACAAGGCCTGAGCGCAGACTTCGCCGCAATGATTCACACGCATCAAGCCAGCGGCATGCGATTTTTCCGCATCACTTAATTCAGCCTCTTCGAGCGCAGCATCTGGATGCTTGCGAGCACTCGTTGCTGGCGCTGCCAAGGTACGCAACACGGTATCAAACTCAGTAATCAACTGATCAAAAGAAGGTAATTTCAGCATGATGGGTTCTCCTTAAGGTGACAATTCTACACTGCAGCCATGATATGATTACTAGATTGTATCTATTCCCATTTTTTTGCAGGACTCACCATGAAACGCCTCATTATTGCCGCAGCGCTTGCTCTCTCTAGTTTGACTGCGTTTGCAGCAAACCCACAAGTTGAACTCAACACCAGCAAAGGCAAGATTGTGGTTGAGCTCTATCCAGAAGCCGCACCGCTAACGGTAGCAAATTTTCTGCAATACGTTGAAAGCAAACACTACGACGGCACGATTTTTCACCGCGTGATTCCAGGGTTTATGACACAAGGCGGTGGATTTAATGCACAAATGGAACAAAAACCGACTAAAGCTTCAGTACAAAATGAAGCCAAGCAAGCGCTAGAAAAAGGCCTAGGTAATGACCGTGGCACCATCGCGATGGCGCGTACAGGTCAACCTCACTCGGCCACTAGCCAATTTTTTATTAACTATAAAGACAACAGCTTTTTGAATTACCCAGGTCAAGATGGCTTTGGTTATACCGTATTTGGTCGTGTCATCAGCGGCATGCCGGCTGCGGACCAAATGGCCAAAGTCACCATCCTACCCGGCGACACGCCTGCGGAACCGATTGTGCTGATTTCTGCCCGAACTATCCCAGCAAAAGCTGACAAGGCAGACAAAACCAAAACGAACAGCGCCAGCAAAGCCAGCGCTAAATAATTTTTTATAAAAGGAAACGACATGACTAAAGTAAAACTCACCACCAGCATGGGCGACATCGTTTTAGAGCTGAACGAAGAAAAAGCACCGATTACTGTTGCTAATTTCGTGCAATACGCAACTTCTGGCCATTACGATGGCACGATTTTTCACCGCGTAATTGATGGCTTTATGGTGCAAGGTGGTGGCTTTGAGCCTGGCATGAAAGAAAAGAAAGACAAACACCCAACGATTCAAAACGAAGCCGACAATGGCTTGAAGAACGACATTTACACGGTTGCAATGGCACGCACGCCAGAGCCGCATTCAGCCTCATCACAGTTCTTCATCAATGCTGCGGATAATGACTTCCTGAATCACCGCAACAAGACCTCGCAAGGCTGGGGTTATGCGGTATTTGGCGCGGTAATTGAAGGCCAAGACATCGTTGATAAAATCGAAAAAGTAAAAACGGGCAGCAACGGCTTTCACCAAGATGTGCCAAAAACGGACGTCGTGATTATCAGTGCTGAAGTACTTGCTTAATTTAGAATTAACACAGTAAAGCGCAGCTGAGCCTGCGCTTTTTTTATGTCCAACTAGCCAGCAAATCCATGACGCAACCCAGCTACTTTATTTCCGACTTACATCTTTCGCCGAACGATAGCGCAACGGTCCACACCTTTCAGCAGTTTATGAGCACGACCGCACGTGATGCGGAGCGTCTTTACATCTTGGGTGATTTATTCGAGTACTGGTTTGGCGACGACCAACTGGAAGACGCGTTTTATGCCGAGCAAGTAGCGCATATTGCAGCGGTAGCAAAAAGTGGCGTCGACATCTACTTTATGGGCGGCAATCGTGACTTACTGATCAGCAAACGCTTTGCCCGTGCGGCGCAGCTCACGCTCTTGCCTGACCCCACGCTCATTGAGCTACAAGGTCAAAGCATCATCTTGGCACACGGTGATTTATATTGCACTGATGATGTGGCCTATCAACGTTATCGCCGACTCGCGCACAATCGAATTGTGCAATTTATTTGGCTCAATTTGCCCAAAAAAGTGCGTGATCAACAAATCAACAATTTAAGAAATAAATCCAAAAAAGCCAATCAAAATAAAGACCAAATGATTATGGATGTCAACGCGCAAGCGATTGAAAAGGCGCTCAAGCAAAGCACGGCCAAAATACTCATTCACGGCCATACTCATCGCCCAGCGCAACATCAACACGAAAATGGCATACGCTGGGTACTCCCAGACTGGCAAGATGGGCGCGGTGGCTACCTCAGCTGCATCGGTGGGCAGCTTAAACTACATAAATTGATTTGATTTTTGTAATATTAATGAAACAATAACAGCAAGCAGTTGATTTTATTGCATTTCCAGCTATACCTTTTCAATACCCCCAATGAAAAGATAGCGTATGAAAGTATTGACTCGAGCCAGCGCCCTCCTCTTGATCATCGCTATGCTCACCCAAATCACTTGGGCAAGTGATGTACTCAGAATTTTAACTTGGCATGGCTATGCGGATGCCGATTGGATTGCTGAATTTGAGCGAGACCATGATGTGCGCGTCGATGTTACATTTGTCGAAAGCGACGATGAACTATGGGAAAAACTGAGCAAAAATCATGGCGAAGATTTCGATGTCTTTGCCGCAAATACCGCCGAATTACAACGCTACATCGCCAATAACATCGCCACGCCAATCCAGATAAAAAATATTCCCAATAGCAAAAATCAAGCGCTTCGATTTCGGAACACAGAAAAGATCACCGGCCTCAATCACAATGGCAATCTGTACGCAGTTCCGTTTACATATTCTGAAATGGGCTTAATTTACGATAAGAAACAATTCAAATCTGCCCCCACCTCAATGAGCGCACTTTGGCTACCGCAATATCAAGGCAAAATCATCCTTTATGACGGCAGCAATCATAATTTCAGCCTCACCGCGCTACTGCTTGACGCAAAAAACCCATTTCAGCTATCCCCTATTGAAATGAATAATACGGTCAAAAAGTTGCTTGAACTCCGAGCACAAAATCCCATTTTCTACACAGGGCCTGAAGAAAGTGTTCGACTCTTTCTGAAAAATAATGCAGCCCTCATGTTTGCCAACTATGGCAAACAACAAGTCAAACAATTGCAACAGGCCAATCCAGAGATCGGCTATATCATCCCCAAAGAAGGCGCACTCGCTTGGCTAGATTGTTGGGCCATCACGGTCAGTGCAAAAAATAAACCTTTAGCAGGGCAGTGGATTAATTTCACTTTAGAAAAAAATATCAGCACAGCCCTTACTCGACGGCAAGGACTGTCCAATACTTTGGTAGCCAATAATTTAAACGAAGATGACAAAATCATTTGGCTTGAACCATCAGAAAACTTTGAGCTACGCAGCCAGTACTGGGAACGGATTCGCGCTGGGAACGCTAGAAAAGCGCCGAAAAAAACCCAATAAGCCCCAATCAGCGAACAACTCACTTGGGTAACTCAACCTTTACCCATACCGTATAGCTTTGTTCGCGAGAAACACTTTGCGTTGATAACAAGCCCTGTTCATTCGATGCCTGTTGCAGCCTAGTCTCACCGACTGGCAACCACTCACCAAGCTGGCCTTGTACCTCACTGAACACGGCGTGACCTTCAGTGCTACTTTTTCCAGTAAACCGTCGTTGATTTGGCATTAGTTGCAAAGTCACCGCTGTCGCCCCAATACGCCGTGGTGCGACGTAAAATCCAGTCCCTGCACTTTGCCACTGCCCACCAAAGTGAGCAATTGAATAATTGGGTCGATAAACAAAACTTAACTGAGGAATAAAGCGCTGCTGCCCCAGTTGAATAAAGCCTTCTGCGCCATCTAAAATACGCAGGGTTTGCATACTTGATCTCTGGGATTGTAATTGCTGATTCTGTACCGTCACACGGCCTGTCAAATCCACATCGCCATTTTTGATCACCACCCCACCTTGCGTCGAGAGGCCCGATTGCCCTTCACGACTCGTACTTCGCTGCTCGACGGTGACGATTAAATTTTGTAGGGGCGTATCAAGCTGCTGCAGTAAATTACTGATCTGCGCCAAACTCTGCGCGTCTGGCGCGGCAACAATCAAAACCCCATTAAATGCTTGAATTCTCGCTTGTGGAAAAGTCGCTTGCAGTATAGGTAATACCTGCTCAGCCAAGCGATAGCGCAAAGTGATCGTTTCAAGCACCTCAGCACGAGACGCCACCGAAAAAAATAGCAGCAGTATTACTATGGAAACCATATTTAAAATTGTTTTCAAGCGAATACCCCAACTAAATCCAAGTTCAGTACCAAAATTATCATTGAGTTATAGCGCAAGGATTACTTATTTTCTGCGCGATTCTAGGAAAAAAAAAGCCTGCGCTCTTTCGCACAGGCTTTCTATTCAATCGTTGCGTCTCTCAAATATTACTGCCCCCAAACAACAGCCTTGATACGAGTCACAATCAACAATTGATCGCCGGCAGAAGCTTTAGCCAGCAATTCTTTATTTGGTACAGAAATTGTAATAAATTCGCCAGGAACATTACGAACCACAGCCTCACTTTTCGCCATATTGATACTAACAATATCATTACGAACCGTACGCGTGATCACTGTACCAACACCATTGGCAGTCACATCACGACCCGATGTTTCCACAATACTGCGCACACCAGCACCACCCTTATGCAACACCAAAACGATAGCTTGCGAACCAGCTACGTTGACAATGTCGCCCGGTTTAACTTGATCAAGTGCGACTTTTGCATCGACATTATCAAATGCCAGCGCCCGGCCATTTTGCATTGCCAAAACCACGCTGCGGGTGGCCATATCCACAGAGACAACGACAGCCTGCTCTTTTTCAAACTCAGCAGCGCTCATAATCACTTCATTAGCAGCGGCTTGCTCTGCGTGTGCGACTTGCCCCAACAATAAACCGGCTACCAAACACATTGAACCCAATAAGTTTTTACGCATTGCTCATCTCCCGTTGTATTGAAAACGACTATTGCTCAATGCAATCGCTCGTGATTAAATGCTAACACAGGGTGTCAGCGTAATCCAGATTCAAACAATTCACATCAATTTTAGTACAAAAAAACCCCACACTTTTTGTCAGCTACATTCTGGGCAATAACAACACAATAGCTTGCGCCTCAACGGACTCACCATGACCAACAGGACCAAGTTTTTCATAGGTCTTAGCTTTCACATTGACGCACGCCACATCGACACAAAGATCTTCGGCAATATTTTTGACCATCTCAGGAATGTGCGGTGCCATTTTGGGTTGCTGAATGAGGACAGTTGCATCCAAATTACCAACCAGCCAACCCGCCTCTGCAGCCCGACGAACCGCCTCACGCAAAAGAACACGACTATCTGCGCCTTTAAACTCAGGCGCTGTATCAGGGAAGTGTCGACCAATATCGCCCAAGCCAGCCCCACCCAAGACGGCATCAGTAATCGCATGCAATAAAGCATCGGCATCCGAATGGCCAAGCAAGCCTTTTTCATAGGGTATATGAACACCACCAAGGATTAATGAACGCTCTAAAACCATACGGTGCACATCCCATCCTTGACCTACGCGAAACGGCAATGCCATTAACGATCTTCCTTAAATAAAAAATAACTAATAAACTGAGTCGATTCACTCAGACAGATGCTACCAATTTTGCTCTTGCGCTGGCGCCGCCATGAAATACAGAAAAAACAACATGGCCCCCAAGGGCCAAACATCACCAATCGCATGCGACATGCCATTAAAATGCTGCAAATGACCATAATTCCATTTGAAAATCATTAGCTGCGGACTTTCTGTGGGTGACAAAGGCCATAAGTAGCTAACCCAAGTCGCGGCAAAAAGCGAAGAAAATCCAGCGAAAGAGCGCAAACGTCGGTTGAGCTGCCACAAAATCCACAAAACAAGGCCACCGACCAGTCCGCCCAACACAATATTCAAATTCAGCCATGCAAAAAATTGCTCTGGCTGCAATAGCATCCCAGCAAAACCCATTTTCATCAGCAAAGCACAAAATAAAACCCCGAACATCGCTCGCGGTATTTGTCGACTTTCCCGCACCAAAACTGAAACAAAGAGCCCGACGCCCAACAAATGCAACATCATTCCTCCCCCTTCTAACAGCCTTAAAAACAGAGCAGGATCATTCAACGGCGAAACAAAGGGTTGCGGCAAACCTTGTGGCAGCACCACGACCCCCAAAAAAGGCAGGCTAGGATCAAATTGCGTGGTGAACCAGAGTAATAACCAGATTGCCCCCCACTCCACCACTGCACCTGGGGCCAAATAATCATGCCGAAACAATTGCCAACGTCTCAATACCGATCGATGACTAAATAAAACGCCGATGACTGCGCCCAAAAATGCGCCAAATCCATTACTTAATATATCCATATTCGAAGCAATTCGGCTTGGTAAAAACTGCTGCACAAACTCGACCCCCATAGAGATAAAAAACCCGATCAGTGTCGCGTAGATAAGCGCCAAACGAGAATGCCTGAAGATTATGGCCGCACTTAAACCCAGCGGAATATAAGCCAAAATATTGATCGCATTATCAAACAGCGTGAAGTAATAGGGCAGAGGGTAGCTAAAGAACGCCAATATCGGCTCGCCGGTAAATCGCCAACCAGAGAACGGGTACCAGCTTAAAATTAAAATGACCAACAAAGAAACGGCAAAGAAAAAAGGCGAAACCACAGTGGGTTTCGCTTTTCGGGCGAGAAAGCTGATCGAAGAAGACTTCATTGAAAAGTTAAGCCTCTAAGCGGCTTGCCCGCCTAGAGGTCAAATTAAGCCTTATTTTGAGGTTTTCACTTTGGTCCACAATTTATTTAACTCGCGCAATTGCTTGCCTTCCAAAGCATTCAATTGTTGCAGTCGTTTCATTGTAGCGGCATCAGGGAACACCGATTGCAAAGCTTTGATTTCTGGCTTCACAAAAGCAACGGCAGCTAGATTTGGGTTGCCCGCACCAATCATATTGGTCAAGTCAGCAGCATTTTTGCCTTCCAACATAAAATTCATAAATTTATAGGCCAAGTCAGGACGTGGCGCGTTTTTCAGAATCATCATATTGTCGACAGACAGCGTATTGCCTTCTTTTTGCAGACCAAAATTCACAGCGAACTTACGTTTGGCTGCTTTTGCATCCGCGACGGCTTGAAACATATCGCTCGAATAACCATGCGCAACCCAGATATTACCCACGGTTAATTCTTTGATATAACTTTGGCTGTTAAAAGCCGCCCAGAATGGTTTAGCCTTTAGAATAGTCTCTTGCGCTTTTTGTAATTCGGCAGGATTCGTTGAGTTCGCAGAAAAACCGTTGTACATCAAGGCGGCGGCAAATACTTCGCGACTATCGTCAAGGACTGTCACTTTGCCCTTCATTTTAGCCAAAATCACTGGATCAAAAATCACTGCCCATGAGTCAGAATTAACGCCAAGCTCTTTAAGCTTGGTTTCGTTGTAACCCAGCAACGTTGTGGTAAATGAGTAAGGCAATGAATGTTTATTACCTGGATCAAACACGCTATTCATAAATGCAGGATTAATATTTTTTGCATTCGGCAATTTAGCCATGTCTAAAGGCTGTACTAAATTTTGCTTAATCAAGGGTGGAATCGCAAAACCTGTTGGCACGACCACGTCATAGCCTTTCGCGCCTGCAGATAATTTAGCGAGCATTTCTTCCATTGCACCGTAGTAATCTTGTACCACGCGGCACTTGCAGCTTTGCTCGAAACGCTTCACGGTTTCTGGCGCAATATAGTTGTTCCAGTTATAGACATGCAATACATCTTCAGCTTGAGCGAAACCCGCCGTCATCATCAAAGCAAGCAAAAGTTTTTTCATCGTAAATAACTCCAAATCGAGAAAATAAATCGTACTGAGTAGATTAGTTGATTGGCTAAATTATTGCACAAAATAGTCGGGCTCAACTTACGCTCTCGGCGTTTCAACATGAAGCCCGACTTAGCTCGCGCGGATCGCACTAGGCGCCACTTTACTGGCCAACAAAATCAAGCCCAACGTCAGCAACATCAGTAGCGTTGAAATCGCATTGACTTCTGGCGTCACAGCAATTCGAATCATTGAGTAAATTTGCAAAGGCAGTGTAGAAGCGCCCGCCCCAGCGGTGAAGAAGGTAATCACAAAGTCATCAATCGACAAAGTAAACGCCATCAAAGCGCCAGCAATAATGCCAGGCATAATCAATGGCATCGTGATTGCGCGAAAAGCTTGCACAGGCGTAGCCCCCAAATCACGAGCGGCTTCCACCAAGGAATCATCCATCCCTTGCAAGCGTGAACGAACTACAATCGCCACAAAACCAATACAAAATGCAATATGTGACAACACAACCGAAACCAGTCCCAATGTCATGTTCAGCATAACAAAGAAGATCAGCAGAGCAACGCCCATCAAGATTTCAGGAATGGCAATCGGAGTTAAAACCAAAATCGGCAGCAGGCGCAATTTATACTTATGCATTGCCAAACCCGCGAGCGTACCCAGCACCGTGGCAAAAAAGCTAGTCACCAGCGCAATCAGCAATGAATTTCGCGCAGCGACCAAGAGCTGCTCATTGTGCATCAGTAAGGAATACCATTTAAAAGTAAAACCCACCCATTCGGCATTGAGTTTGGAATCGTTAAACGAATACGCCACCACAATGATTAAAGGAACATACAAAAAGCCATATACAAAAATGGCAGCAGCCCATAGCCATTTGGATTGCTTAGAGCGCATTTCGTTTCCCTCCACGGCCAACCAGCATCGCCAAACCCGCCATCAGCAGAACGGCCAGCGTCAACATAATCGACAGCACCGAACCAAATGGCCAATCACGGCTATCCAAAAATTGTTGTTTAATCAAATTACCAATCATCATACCGTCCGTGCCGCCCAATAAATCCGGCACTGCAAACATACCCAAAGCAGGAATAAAGACCAAAGCAGCACCAGCCCATACCCCAGGGAGGGATAGCGGCCAAGTTATCTTCCAGAAACGCTGCCAACCCGATGCCCCTAGGTCTTGTGCTGCATCAAGCAGTGCGGTGTCGTGCTTTTCTAAATTGGCATAGAGCGGCAAAACCATAAATGGTAGATGTACATATACCAATACCACAATCACCGCAAAATGCGTGTACATCAATTGAATTGGCGCGACCCCCACCCAAGAGAGCGCTTGGTTGATGGTCATCACAAAATAACCTTGCGGCCCAAGAATAATCATCCATGCGTAGACACGAATCAGAAAGTTACTCCAGAACGGCAAGATAACCAGCAAAATCATCACATCACGGTATTTCTTGGGGCTTCGCGCAATTAGCCAAGCCAATGGATAAGCCATCACCAAACAAGCTAGGGTCGTAATACCCGCATACCAAAACGACTTAATAAACAGCTCAAGATAAATGCTGTCTTCAAAGAAACGAGAGAAGTTCTCAAACGTCAGAAAATCCTGCCAGTTTTGCGCATTGAGCAGCAATTCGTTGCGACCCGTTTCAGGATTAATATCAATCAGCGGCAACAAGCCGCCATAATCACCTGGATAACGAAATGCAGCAGCCGCCATAATCAATGTCGGAATAGCAAAAAACACCAGCAAATACAACAAAGGAGGCCCAGACAATATCCAACGACCCAAGGACTTATTTTTAGCCATCACTCAACCCAAAATAAAGTGGCCAGCGTCAAAACGCCAAGCCAATTCCACTAAATCATTGTCATCAAAAAACTTCGCACGACCCGGAGCAGAGTTCGGGAGCATCGTCTCAACCAAAATACCATTTTCAAGCTCAACCACATATATGGTGACATCGCCCAAGTACAGGCAGTCGTGCACCTTGCCTTTAAAGTGCACTTCATCGACGGCATCTTGCGGCAACTGCGCTGCGAGTTTGATTTTTTCTGGGCGTAAAGTCAGCGTGCCCTTTTGACCGACTTGCGCGCCTGCAACCAGTAAAGTCTCAGCCATGCCAACGCCAGGAATTTCCAACTGCATACGATCAGAGCCGATTGAAACAATCGTGGCATCCAACAAATTACATTGACCAATAAAATCAGCTACAAAGCGGTTTTTCGGATGGCTGTAGATCACTTCTGGCACATCCAGTTGTGACACTTCACCTTTGTTCATAACCGCAATTCGATGCGACAAAGCCAACGCTTCACCTTGATCATGCGTCACATACACAAAAGTAATGCCCACTTCTTTTTGCAGTTGAATTAACTCAATCTGCATTTCCTCACGCAGTTTGGCATCCAAAGCGGAAAGCGGCTCATCGAGCAATAACAACTTAGGACGATTAACCAACGCCCGCGCAATCGCGACACGCTGCCTTTGCCCGCCCGACATTTCGTGAGGGTAACGCTGCGCAAATGCTGTCAGCTGCACATCCTCTAGCACTTCTGCAACGCGGTGTTTTAGTTCATCCGGTGCGACTTTTGCCATTTTTAAAGGGAAGGCAATATTTTGAGCGACCGTCATATGCGGAAATAAGGCATAGTTTTGAAACACCGTGTGTACAGGGCGTTTTTCAGGCGGAACCGCAGCAACATTAATGCCATCTAAGACGATTTCACCTGAGTCGGGTTGTTCAAAGCCAGCCAACATGCGTAGCAAAGTCGTTTTACCGCAGCCAGAAGGCCCTAATAAGGTGAAAAATTCGCCGGCCTCAACCGATAAACTCACATGATTGACGGCCGTAAAATCACCAAAGCGTTTTACGACGTCACGGATTTCCAACAACGCCATGAATTAAACCCTTATCTACAATTTTTTGCGTATTTTAACAAGATAATGGCAATCAGTGCTTGTGGATAGCCCTCATTGCTCTTGAATTTGAACAAGGCTGATCGAAGCTTATTGATGAAAGCCAATCCTATTTCATTTAAATTAATGCCAAGCCTGTTTTTCAAAGCCGAATTTGATAAAACAAAGCTTATAATTATGAATACTCAACACCATCGATACCTTTAGGATCTAGCTCTCCCGTGGAAATCCGCATTCCTGTTCTCAAGTTGCAACTGGGCCAGTTCATTAGTGAACTTGATCGGCCATGGCTTGATACGCCCTTCCTTATGCAAGGATTTTTGCTGGAAAATCAACAACAAATTGAATTACTCATTGAGCACTGCGAACACGTTACGCTCGATTTGGCACGATCTAATGGCGGTATTGCACAGTGGACTTCTTTGCTCAGCGAAGCTGATACAATCAAACTCGCCAGCAAATCAAAACGCAAACCTTTGTTCGAACAATCGCTCAGTCCAGAGCAAAAAGTAGAACGTTTAAACATTTTGCGTGAATTGCGTCGCTTATTTTCAACATGGCGACAACAACATAGCTCCGATACATCAAGCGGCAAAAATGAAGCGAAAATCGTTCTCTACGATGATTCGGCAGCCGTTGAACAAGAAATAAAAGTCGCCAGCCAAACCCACAAAACCGCGCAGCGTTTTGTGCTGAGCTTGATGGAGTCAGTGCGCCAAGACTTACAGCCCAAAGTAGAAGAAGTCAACGAAGTGGTGTCTGACTTGGTCAGCTCGATTATTCGCAATCCGAATGCGCTGTTGTGGCTAACTCAACTGAAAGACCGAGATCAATATACCTACGCACATTCGATCGATTCTGCCGTATATATGCTGGCGTTTGGTAGGCACTTGGGATATCCGCGTGAAGAGCTGCACAAACTCGGTATGGCCGGCTTGATGCTCGACGTGGGTAAAATGAAATTACCCAAAGAACTACTGAGTCGCACTGGTCGCTATACGCCGGGCGAATTTATGTTGATGAAAACGCACGTCAACCATAGCCTCGATATTATTGGGCAAATGGATAGTATCCATATTGACGTGTTTGATATGGTCGCTCGTCACCATGAGCGCTACGACGGCAGTGGCTATCCGCTAGGCCTCAAAGCCGAGCGTATCGGCATGTTTGGCAGTATGGCGGGGATTGTGGACTGTTTTACCGCACTAACCAGTGATCGCAGCTACTCTAATGCCAAGTCCGCACATGAAGCGTTGCAGTTGATGTACAAATGGAGCGAACGTTATTTTCACCCCGCATTGATTGAACAGTTTTCGCAATGCGTTGGCATTTTCCATGTCGGCACTTTGGTTGAACTAACCACCGGTGAAGTGGGAATTGTTATTGGACAAAATCGGGTCCGCCGCCTCAAACCTAAATTATTGATTATTTTAGGCCCAGATAAACGCCCCTATGCCCGCCCGCATACGCTTGATTTAATTACCAATCCAAGTTTACCGAGCGGTTTACCGATCACAATCCGCTGCGAACTACCGCGCGGCTCGCACAATATTGATCCACGAGAATTCTTTTTGGAGTGAATCTTTTGGAGCAATTTCTTTTGGAGCAAGCCCATGCCAAGCTTCCAATCTTCGCTTGATCTCGCTGCGATCGAATTTCAGCAGTCTCAGTATTTACAATCCGCGATTGCAGCCACTCAAGCACAACGACAATGCGGTGTTTTGCATATCGAGCTACGTCATCGCCCGCATGCCAAGCAAGGTGAATCGGCGATTCAGCATATGGCGCAAGCCTTGCAGCCCATGCTGCGCGAGCATGACCAGCTCTTTCAAATCGATAACCAAACCGTGGTACTGCTGTTGCCCAATATTGCAGGTGTCAGCCATGCGATGCTGGCCGCTAATCGCGCGCAAACCTTACTCGAGGACAATCCAGAGTCCATCGTTCGACTCCACCCTCATATTGGGATTGCCATCTATCCTGATCACGGCGACAACTTACCTGATTTACTGCATGCAGCCTGCATCGCGGCCAGAGAGTTTGGTCAAGAAAATATTGGGGTTTACGAAGCCGAACGAGATTGGCTTGGCACGCAAATCGCACGCTTAGAAAGCCCATTACGAGACGCCTTAGAACAAAATCGTTTTCACCTCGCATTTCAACCCAAAATCAGTTGTATTGATCAAAGCGTAACGGGTGCCGAAATTTTATTGCGCTGGGACGATGAATTCTTAGGCAGTATCCCACCTGATCAGATCGTGAATGTCGCTGAACATCTTGGCTTGATGGATACACTCACCCGCTGGGTCATTCAATCGGGCTTGCGGCAATTTGCACTGTTTCGAGCAGATGGATTCACCGGTAGCATGAGCTTGAATCTGTGCCCAAGCAATCTATCCGACCCAAGCTTAGCGGCGTATATCGCCAATGCGCTTGAAGTATGGAGCATACCAGCCAATACCCTTACTCTTGAGATTACTGAATCCGCACTCATCGACGATATCGAGATGGCGCTCAAACAACTCTATCAACTGAAAACGATGGGTTGCATGCTGGCACTCGATGATTTTGGCACGGGTTATTCCTCACTATCATACCTAAAACGTCTACCCATCGATGAGCTAAAAATCGACCGCAGCTTTATCAAAACCATCGAAGCCTCCAGCAAAGACGCCGCCATCGTGCAAAGCATCATTGAACTTGCTCATAGACTCGATTTAACCGTGACTGCCGAAGGCGTTGAAGACATTGTCGGCGTTGAGTTTTTACAGCAACATCACTGCGATACTATTCAAGGTTTTTTTTACAGCCGCCCACTCACTTTTGACGCCTTCAAAGTGTTTTACGCAAAATCGGAATCCACCCAATAATGATGAATTGGCAAAACCTATTATCGGCTAACCGCCTCGGTGTGCTGGCCGACAGCCCGCTCAATAGTGAAGCAGGACGCAGTAATTACCACAAAGACCATGACCGGATTGTATTTTGCTCACCGTTTCGCCGGATGGGGCGCAAAACCCAAGTTCATCCGATGACTGAAAACGATCATGTGCATACTCGCCTCACGCACAGCATCGAAGTCGCCTGCGTTGGTCGCAGTTTGGGGGTTTTGATCGGCGAGCGTCTGCAAGGCCGACTACCGCACCACATCAGCCCTTACGATTTAGGCGGCATTGTGCAAGCGGCTTGCCTCGCGCACGATATTGGTAACCCACCGTTTGGTCATGCCGGCGAATACGCGATCCGCGACTGGTTTCGTCGCCCCGAGCAAGCGTATTTGATGCAAACACTCACCGCCGCCGAGCGACGCGACTTGATGACGTACGAAGGCAATGCACAAGGCTTTCGTATCATTACGCAACTGGAAAATCACCGCTTTGATGGCGGGCTTCGCCTCACCTACGCCACGCTCGGCACCACGTTGAAATACCCGTGGAGCAGTGAGTTTGCGGGTAGTAAAGGTAAATTTAGCTGCTACGAATCAGAACTCGACATCCTTGAAAACGTCGCGCTAGAGCTCGGTTTACCCTTGATTGAGCCAAATAAATGGGCGCGGCATCCTTTGTCGTATTTAATGGAAGCGTCGGATGATATTTGCTACGCCATCTTGGATTTAGAAGATGGCATCGAAATTGGCACCCTGCCCTTTGAAACCGTCGAACCACTTTTAATGAAGATTTGTGGCGGCGAAACGAGTCTTTTACAGCTTGAAGTGGCCGCAGCACCCAGCACCCGCCGTAAAATCTCGCTGTTACGCGGCAAGGCAATTGACCGCTGTATCCGCGACGTGGCAAACACCTTTATGACGCATTACGAGCGGATTATGGCCGGTACTTACCAAGGTGACTTACTCAATGACTGTCCCGCCAGTATGCGCACCGGATTGCAAGAAGCCAAACAACTCGCGCGTGACCGGATTTTTAATGAACGACGTAAAATTGAAATCGAAGTGGGTTCGTTCACCTGTTTAGAAATTCTGATGAGTGCCTTTTGCACCGCAGCCTACGAACAACACGTCAGCGCAGAAATGCCCTTCCGCATGCGGCGCGTACTCGATTTAATGGATTACAACGCGCCGAAAAAAGAATGGCCGCTCTACGAAACCTACCGCCGTGTACTCGATTTCATCGGCGGCATGACCGACAACTACGCGACGTATCTGGCGCAACAGGTTGGTGGCATGGGCAGATAAGAATATACCCAACAAAATATACTTAATGCGTATTGGGCAGCGCTAAACCCAAGATAGACAAAACCTGCTCGGGTGATGGAACCACGCCATTACCACCCAGCGAGTAGGCATGCATACTCCAATCAGGATGATAGCTAGCTGAATCGGTCTGAATGTACAGGGCAATCGAAGGGCAGTTTAAACTCTCCGCCAAATGGGTCATTCCTGTATCCACACCAATCGACCAATCTGCGCGACGGATTAAGCTGCCAATTTCGGACAATTTCATTCGTGGTGGCACAATCGCTAGCGTAGATGCACTCGCTAGTTGGTGTGCGACTTCACGCTCCGACTCACTACCCCATGGCAAAATCGCGGCAATCCCTTGCTGCTCTAAGGCTTGCAAAACACTCATCCAATGTGAAATTGGCCATTGTTTTTCCGCCTTAGACACAGCATGAAAACACATGACAAAGGGTCGTTCAGCGGGCAGCCAATTTGGCGTGCCGTCTGGCGGGATTAAGCCAAAATCCGGCGCGTCTTTGACCACATAGTTCATCGCCAAACCAGCATAAGCACGATACCACGCACTACCTGGCAACGATGGATCTGGTGAAACTTGTTGATTGTAAGCATAGCGAGAGATGGACTCCCCCAAACGCGCATCGGGCGGTCCAATTATCGAATTTGCATGCGCCACTTTACTCAATAGCGCCGATTTAATCATGCCATGACAATCAAGCACCACATCATATCGCTCAAGTCTCAAGTGCTTAATCGACGCCAATATCCCCTGCACATTGGCTGTATGTGACCTGTTTTTGAAGCCACGAAGCGGAACCGAAATAACCCGACGAATACCGGCATGCATTGCAGGGAGTTCCGCAAATTGCGCATCAACCAACCAATCAACTTGCACCCCAGGAAACTGCCGTTGCAAATCACTGACCATCGGTAATGCAAAAATAATATCCCCAAGTGAGGTCAATTTTGCAATCAAAATACTTTTCATTTACGGATGGCGCCTGATTAAACACTGCTGATATTTTAAGAGAAAATCATGGTCAACACGCTTGCCATGCCGCTATTTACAACGGGGAAGGATTATTTCACGAAAGTGAAAGCGATGTAAAAATATACGATATCGCATTACTCAAAAGATCTTACTTACAAGCAAGGATTCAACCAGAGCAAACGCCAAAGAGCGTGTAAAATCGAGCATTGATTGTGACCAAGCAAATCAAATCCGCGTTGACTTTCCACCGTAAACCTTCGAAGGTCGCTACTCCTCTACCTCTTCTTGTCGTAAACCCATCAAAATGAAAAATCTCATCGTATTGACATGCATCGTGACTTTACTCAGTGGCTGCGCGGTTGTGACCACGGCAGCCGTTGTCGGAGCCACGGCAGTGAGCGTCACAACAAGCGCGGTTGGATTGACTTATGACGCAACGAAAGCGGTGGCGAAAGGCACGTATGCAGCGGGAGAAATGGCGGTCGATGCCATATCAAACACGCCAACGCCGCAGCCAACGTCAACACCTCAAGTGACACCCGAAAAGACAGCGAACAACGTTGAAATCAAACCACTTACTGAGTAGCATCTTCCCAAGCCAATAAAGCAGAACCATTTTGCTTGAGCCAATGACGTTCAGACTTCCAATGCGGGCACGCAGCGGCGACGATCGCCCAGAAACGCGCAGAATGATTCATTTCGGCTAAATGCGCCAGTTCATGAATCACCACATAATCGATGACACTCGCAGGCGCTTGCATCAGCCGCCAACTGAGGCGAATGTCGCCGTTTGACGTGCAACTCCCCCACCGCGTTTTGGCGGAGGACAAGATCAATTGGCGTGGCTGTAAACCCATACGCTCAGCCCAAACGCTAAGCCGTTCGGCAAAATAAGGTTTAGCTGCGCGCTGATAAAAACGAATTAATGCGGGGGCGATTTTATGCTCGTTGGCTGCACACAGATAAAGCGTATCATCGGTCAGTTTGGCGCGTAATGCGCTTTGCAACAATCGCGGTTCGCCCAACCACAGCGCCGTTGCGCCCCATGTCAATTTGGCTTGCGCCACGGGTTCAGCGAGGCGGGTTTCTCGCTCGGCGAGTTTAGCGCGTATCCACGCGAGTTTGAGTTGAATGACGCGCTCGGCTTCCGCTAGCGGCGCGCGTTGCGGAAGGATGACCGTCAGCCCCGCGGCATCGATTTTCAAACCAATACTACGGCGGCGAGCACTACGCTGTAGTGTATAGGGTATATCGCCAGAGGCGAATTTGAAAAACAACTGCAACAGCATACCTCAAAGAGCCAATATTCAAACGACCTAAACAGCGCCTTTCCACGCAGAAATCCCACCTGATATTTCAGAGAAATGCTCAAAGCCAAATTCAAATAAGGCCGTTTTTGTATACTCGTTGAGCCCAACACCGTAAATATCAAGCCAGATCAGTTGAGCATCCGCTTCAAATACATGATGATCCCAAACATTATCTAGACCAGAATTCAATATCTCAGCTAAGGAGTCTTCCGGATACCAAAGAAATGGCGTAATACCAAAATCCTCCCAGCAGCAGTTCATATGGGTACCAGTAGATAATACCTGATCAATATAGGGTTGATTGCCTTCGCTTTGAATAATCCAACAATGAATATTTGTATAAAGTTCTAGAAGTTTACTTCCGAATTCCAAATCAACAATCAAAGCGATCTTACGTTTTTTCGCCATTATTTAGGCACTGTAAAGCATGGCCCACGACCCGTGATTTCTGTCATTTGACCTTCGATCCAGCCTTCCACCTCTTGAATTAACTCAAGCGACTTTTTACCTTCGACTGCAATCGGAGCTCCGACGCGCACCGTGATTTCACCCGGATATTTCAAAAATGAATTTTTCGGCCAGAACTCACCCGAATTCATCGCCACCGGCACAATCGGTACATTTAAATCTAAAGCCAAGCGTGCGCCGCCTTGCTTATATTGGCCGCGCTCGCCCGGTTTAATCCGCGTACCTTCAGGAAAAATAACGATCCACAGGCCTTTGGCCAATCGATCTTTGCCTTGCTCCATTAATTGTCGCTGCGCTTGTGCGCGTTGCCCGCGATCAATCGCAATCGGTGACGTTGTGGCCAGCGCCCAACCAAAAAATGGCATTTTAAGTAGCTCGCGCTTCATCACCCACACTTGTGGCGGGAAAATCAGCTGCAGCGCCATCGTCTCCCAAGCCGATTGATGTTTACACATAATCATCAAAGGGCCGGCGGGAATATGGTCTGCGCCTTCGACTTTAAATTTGAGGCCGCATGTGATGTGGAGCCACTTCAATAAAATGACCGACCACAGTCGAATGATTCGATTTCGAGTCACCGGCGGTAAAGGCAAAATCAAAATGGCAATCAAGGTGAATAAGGGCGTGATGATGACAACCAGCAACCAATACAAAATAGACCGCAACCACACCATGAAACAGACACCTGTAGAAAATCGAGCAGAATTTAAAAACAAATCAGAAGTCTTTACGCATCGCGGCTTGGATTCAGAGCACGATTACGGCAATCTTCAAATTGCGCCTTGCGTGAAAACAGCGTTTACCGCGATTTTAGGATCAAGATCAAATCAACAAAACTTAATCGTTGGAATACATCAACCAATTGGCCGCGGCCGCCAAATGATCAAATACGCGGGTTCCCGCTGGCACGTTACCCGCTAACTCGATTTTCGCACCGTTTCCAGTACGAACCAACAGCGCTTGCCCGCCTGCTGCAATAATCGCTTCCAAATCACGCAACGAATCACCGATCATAAAGCAATCTTTGGGCTCGACTCGAAAACGCTTCGCGATATCGAGCACCAAACCCGGCGCAGGTTTGCGGCAATCACAAGCTGCGTCGGGTGCGTGTGGGCAGAAAAAAACGGCATCAATATGCCCACCCGCATGATGCACCGCCTTGTGCATTTTGGCGTGAATACGATTGAGCATGTGTACATCAATAATGCCACGCCCAATACAGCTTTGATTCGTTGCCACCACCATCGTCCAACCCGCCCGAGTGAGCTCGCCAATGGCATTCAAACTACCAGGAATCGGCAACCATTCTTCGGGCGACTTAATGAAGTCAGGGCGGTCTTCATTAATGACGCCATCACGATCTAATATTAATATTTTCATAAAAACCCTGAAATCTAATCAGCAAATAAAACTTAAAAACACATTTAAAGCTCATCTAAGTTTGTAGACTGACGTATTTCCTTTGCCTCTCTAGACTTCACTGTTTCAAGATACTTATTTGCAGCTTTTTTATTCTCGGAGTCATACTTTTTTTTATCAAAATCAGATGACTGAACTACCAACTCAAATCTAATTCTAGATTGACAATCCGACCCATAACTAAACAACTCTGCATGATAAGCTTTAACTGCAGAGTCATCTCTCCAATAGTAATACGTCAGCTTATCTTTTACGTAAAAATCTACCCCAGTCAGTAGATATACACAATTATAGCCCTTGCTCTTTATTTTCTTTATTGGGTCACCGTACTTTGCTGATATTGCACCAACTATCTTCTGACTAACCATATCTCCTAAAGGATTCATATAAATTAACTTCCCCCTTCGAAAGATTAGCATTAATTTTTTAATATCAACACCAGAGGGAGAATACTCATCTACAAGATATGCATGATAACCATCTAAATAATTGTCATAAATTCCATAAGCGTAGCCACTTCCAGCCTGCAAATCATGTATGCGGATATATTTTGATTTAACACGACTACGCTCCGCGCCATCTATACCATCATTCAAACTGATATAGCCCTCTTCAACAGTCCAGTCATGGAAGTCATCATACGACATTCCAATCTTAAGTCCACCTAGCCCTTCAATTTTCTGAGCATAAGAGGCAGACGTTGCCAATAAGAACATTAAGAAAAACTTAAACAATAATGACATAATCGCCCCCCCTTAAAATCACTAAAAAACATTATAAATTCAAAAACAAATCGACATACTCAAAAATAGTTGAAACTAAGTATCCAGCAGAGAAATATCAACCACTTTATTCATTAAATAATTTAAAGTCGCCAATAAAGCCAAGCGACCATTTCTTTGTGCTTCATCCTCCACCATTACCATTACATTTTCAAAGAACAAATCTACAGGTGATTTTAGAGTTGAGAGCAAGCATAGCATTTGACCAAATTCACCATTTTTATCTGGGATTTCCATTTTCTGCACGACACTCTTCATTTCGTTATAAAGATCCTCTTCTTCCTTACAAGAATGCGGTGTAAATATTCCAGAGCCAAATTGTGGCAAATTATCCCAACCTTGATGTGGTGAGTGATTAAACCATTGATCGCCCGCTTTCTTCAGAATATTGCGGATACGCTTGTTCGCCGCAGCAAGCGCAGCACTTTCTGGTAGTGCTTTAAATTCAGCAACAGCCGCCAAACGCACCGTCACATCGTCCAAACGCGTTGGCTGCATCGCCAATACGGCATCGATATCGGCGGCTGGATAATCAGCGGCCAGCAAGTTTTTCAGGCGTTCGAGCATAAAGCCATACAAGCCATCGACCGTACCCTCTTTAATCAAGCCAGCAGGGAAGCTGGCGGCGGTAATGTTGAGTAACACTTTCAAATCGAGTGGCTGCGCAAGCGCAATTCGCAATACACCCAGCGCAGCGCGGCGCAGAGCGAATGGATCTTTGTCGCCCGTTGGAATCAAACCAATGCCGTAAATACCAACCAAGGTTTCCAATTTATCGGCTAAAGAAACTGCTTGTGCAACCGCACCTTCAGGTAGGGTATCACCCGAAAACTTAGGCTTATAGTGGGCTTCAACGGCATACGCCACCTCAGCATCTTCGCCATCATGCTTGGCGTAATACTGACCCATGATGCCTTGCAGCTCAGGGAATTCACCCACCATATCAGACGACAAATCAGCTTTGGCTAAATACGCTGCTCGCGTCGCTTTTGCCGCATCCGCGCCCAACAATTTGGCGATCTCACCGGCAATGCATTCCAAACGCGATACACGCTCAAGTTGTGAACCAATTTTGTTGTGATAAACAACGTTCGCCAATTTAGCTACGCGGCTATCCAGTGGGGCTTTTTTATCTTGCTCAAAGAAGAACTTCGCATCCGACAAGCGCGCGCGCAATACGCGTTCATTGCCGTTAATGATGTGGCTAGAATCAGTGGCTTGCAGATTTGATACCAACAAGAATTGATTCATTAACTTGCCATTGGCATCGAGCAGCGGGAAGTATTTTTGATTTTGTTGCATCGTCAAAATCAAGCATTCTTGTGGCACATCGAGGAATTCAGCCTCAAATTCACCCTTCAAAATCACCGGCCATTCAACCAAGGCAGTCACTTCGTCAAATAAGGAATCATCAGCAGCAATCGTTGCATTGACCGCAGCAGCGGCCTCTTTGAGTTTTTCACCAATCAAGGCGCGACGCGCAGCAAAGCTGGCAATCACACGACCGTCATCGTGCAACACTCGCGCGTATTCAGATGCAGTTTTTAGAATCAGCTCACCAGCAGAGAGGAAGCGATGGCCTTGTGTAGTGCGACCGGCTGTTAAATGCAAAACTTGCCCATCAATGACATCATCGCCGTGCAACATCACTAAACCATGTACCGGACGGATAAACTGACCATCTCGATCCCCCCAGCGCATCATTTTTGGCGCAGGTAGCTTTTTGAGCGTTGTGGCAACCAAGCCACTCAACACAGCGCTTAATGCTTCACCTGCTTTGCTCATCCGATAGACAAACACATCTTGCTTGCCATCGTTAACTGTTTCCAAGCTGGTAACCGCTTCTGGAGCAAGGCCACAAGAACGCGCAAAACCGAGCAAGGCGGGCGTTGGATTGCCATCCTTAAAGCCGGCAACCACTGCGGGGCCACGCTTTTCGATGTTTTGCTCAGGCTGCACTGCGGCTACATTTGGAATGCTCACCGCCAAACGGCGTGGGCTCGCAAATGTGGTGTATTCCGTATCGGCAGGCACGAAACCTAATTTTTGCAATTCAGCAAAAATGTGATCAGCAAACGCCGCGCCTAATTTAGGCAAAGCTTTCGGTGGTAATTCTTCGGTAAATAATTCAATCAATAGCGTTGGATTCATGCTTATTCTCTTTAAATGCGAGGGCAAATGCATCTTGCCGCAACGCTTCATCTGGCAGGAAAACCTGATTCAGGTACTTATTCACTCTTTAGCGGCAGCGTCTTTCTCGGCCATAATCTGGCAGATTTGTCGGACAAAATCAGCCCCATAACTGTTTTTCTCTGGGGTGGTAAATTCCCACATAAACGCCGGAACATCATGCCGAGCAATTTCTTTGTCTTCACTATTTTGCATAGACACCGCGACCCCCGCCATACGCCCCAATTCACAGTGAATGACTGATCGGGCGTACTTAAGCCGGTACTTCGCCTTAGTTTCAGGGTCGATCTGGTCTGCGAAATAGCGCTGAACCATCCAAACAAAGGTGTAGTTTGCTTCAGCAAACTGTTTTTCATGCTTGACTGAGTTGGCATCAACCCAAGTTTCAAACTCAGGCATCGTGCCATACAGACGCCAATCGGTATTTTTAAACGGAATGGGTGCAGGACCTTCCAAACCATCGTCCATTTTCTTGCAAGCACTCAAAAGCAGCACTGCCATCACGCACCAAGCAATCCGACTCCGCATGAAAACCCCGCGTCCTTAGGCTGGCAACTGGCACATCGGGAAGCCTAGCGCTTCACGGCTATCGTAATACGCTTGCGCCACCAAACGCGCCAACGTGCGCACACGGCCAATATAGGCAGCCCGCTCAGTGACCGAAATCGCACCACGCGCATCGAGCAAATTGAACATGTGTGAGCACTTCATCACCATCTCAAATCCGGGCAAAGCCAGACCCGCTTCAATCAAGCGCTTCGCTTCAGATTCGAAATTATTAAATTGCTCGAATAAGAACGGCACATTCGATTGCTCGAAGTTGTAAATCGATTGCTCAACTTCATTTTGGTGATAAATGTCACCGTAAGTTACTTTTTGGCCATTTGGATATTCAGTCCAAACGATGTCATAAATACTATCTACCCCCTGGAGGTACATCGCCAGACGCTCTACACCATAAGTGATCTCACCCAATACTGGCTTGCAATCAAGACCACCGACTTGTTGGAAGTAGGTAAATTGCGTCACTTCCATGCCATTGAGCCACACTTCCCAACCCAGACCCCAAGCACCGAGTGTTGGGCTTTCCCAATCGTCTTCAACAAAGCGCACATCATGCACCGACGTATCGATGCCCAGCTCTTGCAACGAGCCTAAGTACAATTCTTGGATATTGTCTGGAGATGGCTTCAACACCACTTGGTATTGGTAGTAATGCTGGCAACGATTTGGATTTTCACCATAACGGCCATCTTTCGGACGGCGGCAAGGTTGCACATAAGCGGCATTCCAAGGCTCAGGGCCTAAAGAGCGCAAAAACGTGCCAGTATGAAAAGTGCCCGCACCAACTTCGATATCGTACGGTTGCAACAAGGCGCAGCCATGACCCGCCCAGTAGGTTTGGAGCTTGAGAAGGATTTCCTGAAAAGTCAGCATAGTTTTATTGGCACACGGTACAGTTCTTTAATCAGATAATTCTACCTGTTTTTATCGTCACCGTGGCGCACCCCACTCATTGAGTCGGCTTCTCAACACAGTCCAAGCACACTAAGCCCCAAGAAACGCTGAAAAAACGTAAAAATGTAACAAACTTACGTATTTAATCAGAAATATGTTTTTCTCAGCACCGCAAAGCCAGAGGTTCTTGTTATGCTTGCGTTTTATTGCGTGAGTTTGCCGCGACTTATCTTCTGTTTAGGTTTCAATAATGCGTCCGCTTTTATCTACCCTTATTCTTAGTAGCAATTTATTACTCTCGGCCAGCGCATTTGCTAGTCTAGATTTAGACGCTCTGCGTGAAGCGGTACGTGCCCGTGACTTGCCACGTATCGCTCAAATGAGTGAAGCTAGTAGCGGCGAACCCTTAGAAATGTACCCGCAATATTATTGGCTTAACCTACAAATCAAACAAATTTCCGAAGAAGACGCGAATGCGTTTTTAACTCGCTTCCCCAACACCCCACTCGCTAATCGCTTTCGCGAAGATTGGCTCAAAGAATTAGCTGCTCGCCAATCATGGGCTTCATTCGAGCGCGAATACGGCAAGCTAGACTCGCCATCAGTCGAGCTGCAATGCTTTAAAAGCCAAGCTGCTTTAGCTCGCAACGACAGCAGCACACTCAGCAGCAATAAATCGTTCTGGTTTACTGGCAAGCCCGTCGCCAGCGCCTGCAATCCAGTGTTTGATGCTTTGTTTAAAAGCGGCGCATTGACCAACAATGATGCTTGGTGGCGAATTCGACAAGCTTTGGCGGGCGATCGGGCGGATTTTGCGCGTCAACTCAGCGCACGCGTGGATTCTCCAGTCGAGTTCTCAGCCAAGAATCTTGCCGCATTAAAAAATGCACCAGAAAAACAACTTTCCAAACAGGGCAATAGCCGAGCCGACCGTGAATTGCAGCTTTATGCTCTGGAATTGATTGGTCGCAAAAATCCAGACCAAGCTGCTCGCCTGATTGAAGAATTGGGTGATCAGCTCAGCGTCGAGGATCAGCGTTTTGCATGGCAGCAGCTGGGCTTATTTGCAGCGCGCCGCCACCACCCAAGTGCATCGATTTGGCTCGGTAAAGCCACGCTGAATGATTTGGAAGAAGAAGACCAAGCGTGGTTGCTGCGCTCAGCCTTGCGCGCAGAGGATTGGCCAGCGGTTGAGCAGCGCATCAATGTGCTACCGAAAGAAACCCGCGAGAAAAAAACCTACCGCTACTGGTTGGCGCGCGCTTATGAAGCACAAAATAAACCCGCCGAAGCAAGGGCGATTTATGTATCGCTCAGCGATGGTTTTGATTACTACGGTTTATTGTCACAAGAAAAACTAGGCACGATGCTAGAAGAATCGCGCGCGCCCTATACCCTCAACAAAGACGAAATGAAACAAGTCGCAGCACTACCAGGCGTGATTCGCGCGCTGCGTCTTAATCAACAAGGCTGGCGCGTCGAAGCCAATCGAGAATGGAATTTTGCGATGCAAGGTTTGAGCGATACACAGTTGCTCGCCGCAGCTGAATTAGCGCAAAAAAACAAAATGTTTGACCGCAGTATTTATAGCGCCGAACGGACTAAGTCGATTCATGATTTTACGCTGCGTTACCCGCGCCCGTATCAAGCGGATATTGAGTTAGCCGCTAAAACACAAGACCTTGATCCGGCGTGGGTTTATGGGCTCATTCGCCAAGAGAGCCGCTTTATCAGCGATATTCGTTCCAGCGCCAATGCAGCAGGCTTAATGCAATTAATGCCAGACACGGCCAAATGGGTCGCAGGAAAAATGAAGTTTTCTGATTTCAAACCAAGTGACGTGACCGACGTTGAAATCAACACCCAGATGGGCGCGTATTATCTGGCCTACTGGGCGAACAACTTTAATGGTAATGCCATTTTGACCACGGCGGGCTATAACGCAGGCCCTGGTAATGCCAGAAAATGGCGTTCAGCTGCCGAAATGGATCCAACGATTTATATCGAAACGATTCCATTTAGCGAAACACGCGACTATGTCAAAAAAGTACTGACGAATGCGAGTCATTACGCGCATTATTATCCAAATAGTCCAACCCAATTAAACCAACGCTTGCAAGCTGTACAGCCTCCGCAATAATTGCTTGCATTGCTTGCACACGATATCCGTTTTTTTTTACTTGTAACATCACAATGACCTCGGAGTAATGCCATGCAAATCGTAATCGCAAATTTTCCGCCTGCAGTCACGCTAGATGATGTCAACGCGCTACTGGTCACTCAAATTGGCGCACCAGAGCCAGTGGAAATTACCTTAAATGAAGGGATGGGCATCAACACCATTGCACTGGTGCAATATCCTGCTGATGCACCACAGGCACTGGGTGACGCTTTGGTGAACAAACTCAGTGGCTTGCACTACAAAGGACACGAATTAAACGCCACGGTTACGCATAGCTTTAAGGAGTAATCGCACCATGCGCATCGCAGTTTTTGATAGCAAACAATACGACCGCACCGCCTTAACGGCAGCCAATCAGCAGCACCAGCACGACTTGGTGTTTTTTGACGACCGGCTCAATATCAAAACCGTACCGCTCGCAGAAGGTTTTGACGTGGTTTGTCCGTTTGTGAACGATAAACTCGATGCGCCAACGATGGCCAAGCTCGCTAAGTTAGGCGTCCAACTCGTTACATTACGTTGTGCAGGGTATAACGGTGTAGACCTTGATGCGGCTAAGCTACATGGCATTACCGTCACCCGTGTTCCTGCTTATTCACCTGAAGCAGTCGCTGAGCACGTATTTGCTTTGCTGCTCACCTTAATCCGCAAAACCCACCGTGCCTTTAATCGGGTGCGCGATGGTAACTTTACGTTAGACGGTCTAGAGGGTTTCAATCTGCATGGCCGAACTTTCGGCGTCGTCGGTGCAGGGAAAATTGGCCTCGCAACAGCAAGAATTGCCCGTGGGTTTGGCTGCAAAGTGCTGGCTTTCGACCCCTACCCGCCCGCCACATGCGACGTTGGTTGTGAGTTTGTTACGCTGGACGAGTTATTTGCCCAAGCCGACGTCATTTCACTGCACTCACCGCTCTTTCCGACCACGCACCATATGATTAACGCCCACACGCTCGCCAAAATGAAAGAAGGCGTCGTACTGATTAACACCAGCCGTGGCGGCCTGATCAATACCTTGGCGCTGATCAAGTCGCTCAAATCGGGGCATGTTGGCGGCGTAGGGCTTGATGTGTATGAACACGAAGAAGGCGTGTTTTTTGAAGATTTATCTGACAGCATGCTCAAAGACGATGTATTAGCTCGACTCACCACCTTCCCCAATGTCGTGATTACGTCACATCAAGGATTCTTGACCACAGAAGCGCTCAACAATATTGCGGCTTCCGTACTAGAGAGTGTCGCTCAGTTCGCCCAAAAGCTGCCGCTCAGTAATGAGGTGAAAGCGGGTGCTTAACAAGCTGTCGCGACAAAAAGAACACGCGCTGTCTCGCTGGCTACTGACCATTACGCCCTTTGCGGCAGCGCTGTTTGCACTGGCCTTTGCGTTATTTTTAATTCAAACCGCAGTCAAAGAAGATCAAGCGACCAGCGTCGCCTTGGAGCAAGATTTACTCTGGCAAAAACAAGCGCTTAAAAATCGGCTCGACAATCTCAATACACAACTCAATGGGCTTGCAGAGGTTATTGCAACAGAAGGCTTTGCTTCTGCCAATTTCACTGGACGGTCTTTATCTATTTTACAAGATTCACCCGAAGTGATGTCTTTGGAATACATGGATGAAACCGGCCAAGAGCGCTGGCGCTACCCACAATACCGCCCTGATTTTTTACCAGAACAAAAACATCGCAATCTAGTGGCTGCGCGCAGCGCCGTACTGGCGAGCCAAGATGCACACTTCAGCTCAGTGATACTGGGCAAACAAAATGTGCCTCTCGTAGCGCTGGTTATCCCCGTCCGCCTGTCTTTCAACGGGCGCCACACCTTGCTGGCGATGATTAATTTGAATACCTTGCTGCAACAGCAAGTGCCATGGTGGATTGCGCAACGCTACCAAATTACGTTGAACCAAAATGGTCAACAAATTGCCAGTAAATTTGATCGCAATCTCGACCCAACCCAATTATCAGAAAGCATTCAATTTGATTTAGAACCGAATCAGTTCGAGCTCAAAGCTACGGTGTACAAACAAAAACGAAGCTGGCAGCAACACTTGCTGACGCTGGTCGTGGCGACGCTCTCGATTTTGATGATTGGCTCGACTTGGGCGCTGCGCCGCCACATCAAAGAGCGGCAAAAAGTAGAAGGTCAATTACGCCAAGAAACCGCGATGCGCGAAGCGATGGAAAACTCGCTCGTCACCGGGATTCGCGCGATGGATAAAGATGGTCACCTCATCTATATCAATCGCGCTTTCTGCGAGATGGTCGGCTATAGCTACGAAGCGCTGATTGGAAAAAGCCAAATCATGCCCTACTGGCCGCCCGAAGACCTCGACCGTTGCACCGCGGTATATCGTGCGATTTTATCGGGCCGCGCCGAGCCAACAGGCTATCAAATGCGCTTTATGCGCGCCAATGGCGAACGATTTGATGTGCGACTTTATGCCGCCAAACTGATTGACGGCGATGGGCAGCATACCGGCTGGATTAGTTCAATTTACGACATCACCGAGCTACAACGCGAACGCGATGCGCTACAAGCCTCCCACGAGCGTTTTGTCACGGTGCTAAATGGTCTGGATGCCGCCGTATCGGTCAGCGATGCCAGCAGCGGCGAAATGCTGCTAACGAATCGTCAATTTGATCGCGCTTTTAGTATTCCTGATTGGCATGGCCGTTATTGCGCGCTACCGTATGTCGCGCGACGTAAAGGCGCACCGATTGATACCGAATGGTTTGATGCTTTCCGTGGGCATTGGTACCAAGTCAAAAGTCGCAGCAGCGTTTGGGTCGATGGCTCGGAGGTCTGGCTAGAAATTGCGACGGATATTACCGCACTGAAAAATGCACAAGAACGTGAGCGACTACAAAACGAGCAACTGCAGCAAACCACGCGTTTAATTAGCATGGGTGAAATGGCTTCCAGTCTCGCCCACGAGCTCAATCAACCACTGGCAGCGATTGCCAGCTACGCCACTGGCTGTCGGAATGTCTTGTCGCAAGCTGAGCCTAATATCGGTCAGCTAGATCAAGCGATTGAAAAAATGGCCGCGCAAGCTAAGCGTGCGGGCAAGATTATTTCGGGGATTCGTGAGTTTGTGCAACGCCGCGCACCGCACCGCAAACCATGTGAAATTGCAGAATTAGTCGATACCGTCCGTACCCTACTGGCCGCTGAAATTGCCAAGCAGCAAATTAAACTCAGCATCAGTGATGTGACTCAATTGCCGCCGATCTCGGCCGATCCGGTAATGCTCGAACAGGTGATGTTTAACCTAATGAAGAATGCCATTGAAGCCATGCATAATACGCCAGCAGCCGAGCGTAGTTTGGCGCTGACGATTACGCCGAGCGATGATATTTTATCCTTCGTGATCAGTGATCGCGGCACAGGTATTGCGCCAGAACAGATGGAACAATTGTTTAAACCCTTTTTTACCACTAAAAATACAGGCATGGGCATGGGTTTAAATATTTGCCGCTCGATTATCGAACACCATCAAGGCCGTCTTTGGGTGGAAGCGAACCCAGGTGGCGGTAGCCGATTTATCTTTACCTTGCCTTTGCCGCAAGATAATCTGGCTTATGAACCTTAATCAATTTGAACTGCCCCTTTTTGAACTTAGCGCCAGCGCAGGAGCACACCGTTTATGAGCATCAATCATGCCAATACCCGCAAAATCGCCATTGTGGATGACGACGACGCAATCCGCGACGCACTTTCGTGGCTTTTCTCGACCCGCAATCATCAGGTCAGCACTTTTGCCAGCGCCGAAGAACTTTTAGCTAGCTACCGCCCAGAAGACTATGGCAGCCTTGTGCTCGACGTTCGCATGCCCGGCATGGGCGGCTTGGAATTATTCAATAAGCTGCAAGAATACGCTTACTGCCCACCGGTGATTTTCCTCACGGGTCACGGCGATGTACCGATGGCGGTGGCCGCACTCAAACAAGGCGCAGCCGATTTCATCGAAAAACCGTTCTCGGATAACGACATCGTTGATTTAGTCGAAAGCTGTTTATCGCAAGACCAACTCAGCCGCGAAGAATGGCAAACCCGCACTGCCGTCGATCAACGTCTGGCCTGCCTCACGCCACGCGAGCGCGAAGTAATGAAACTGATTTTGACGGGTCGTTTGAATAAACAAATCGCCGATGACTTGTCGATTTCGATGAAAACTGTTGAAGTACATCGCGCGCGCATTCTGGAAAAGATGCAGGTCAAAACCGCAATGGAACTTGCTGCGCGTTTGCGTGATGCGGGCGTAGAACCACAATAAGGTATATCTGTGTAGCCATTTATATTAAATGGCTACAATCAAATACCCACACAGAATACCCATAAGGATTTTTGTAGTGCTGATGCTGATTTCGCCAGCTAAAACGCTGGATTACACCACTCCGACTCCCGCTGAACTACCACATACCCAGCCCGATTTTCTAGCGCAATCACAGCAACTGATTAACGTTCTGCGGCAAAAAACACCCGCTGACATCGCGCAATTGATGAAGTTATCCGATGAGCTATCCCACCTGAATGTGGGTCGTTATCAAAGCTGGCAGCCCGACTTTACGCTGGAAAATGCCAAACCCGCCGTATTGGCCTTTATGGGGGATGTTTACACCGGCCTTGAAGCTACGAGTCTCAATGCCACGCAACATGCATACTTAAGCGAACATTTACGGATTTTATCGGGACTATATGGATTGCTGCGCCCGCATGATTTGATGCAGCCGTATCGCTTGGAAATGGGGACGCGTTTAGCGCACCCCAATGGTCATCACCTCTATGATTTCTGGAACGACACCGTAACCAACGCCGTCAATGCGCTGAACAAAGACACTATCGTCAATCTAGCCAGCGAAGAGTATTTCAAAGTGATTCGCCCTAAAGTACTGACCGCCAACATCATCACACCGGTGTTTGAAGACTTCAAAGGCGGGAAATACAAAATCATCAGTTTTTACGCCAAACGCGCGCGCGGGCTGATGGTGCGCTATGCGGCGCTTAATAGCATTACTGAGGCAAAAGATTTAATGCAATTCGATTTAGATGGCTATCAATTGGTGAGCGATGAATCAACCGCTACGCGCTGGTTATTCAGAAGACGCCTTGCTGAGTCGTGATTCACTTTGAGTTGGAGCAATCTTTATCCAACTGCACTGCAAACAATCAAACACGCAATCTACGCAAAATTCTTTGTCTTCTTGAATTACTTTTTTCAAAAAAGAAAGCTCATTAAAAACGCGTTTACGCTCTTTTGGATTACAAATGTGCGGTAAACGGTTTTCGATTTTTTTTATTCGATATGCGGGATAACTCACGGCGGATTCCTTTATTAATAAAAGATCGCGCAAGTCAACGTGACTAAAAAGTCACAGGGTACTTCGATAGAAAAAAACGCAGGCTGCGCGAAAAGCCAAGGCAAAAGATACTAGAAACTGAAATTAAAATCGTTGCACAATTGCACAGCGCTACGCAGTTATGAATGAGATCAGGCGGCCAACAATTGCTTGCCCCAACGTATTCCACGCAACTCAATGACTTGATAACTCCAGCGCGAAATCAGTAACACCAGCGCCAAAATCACGATTCCGACTAAGTTGTCCGCCCATGCGCTACCCAGATTGATAAAGCGCAGTCCGTCTTTGTACAACAACCATTGCGGTGCAAATGCAGTCAGCACCAGCAAAATCAGATGCAACACACCGTAATGGCTTAAGTAAATCGAAAACGACCACTTCCCCATGCTCACAAACGATTCGTGGCGCAGGCATTTCGATACCGCCCCTTGCTCAAAAGCAAACACAATAATCGCGATCGCAAACGCCCATGCGGCAAGAAAGCTCTTATTAGGGTATTGGGCTGTAATCACCATATACAGAGCCGCTAGCAGCAATACTTCGATTAAAGTCGCTAGTTTGAAACTGAGTCGCCAATGATGAATCGCATCAAAACAGCGATACGCTAGCGCGCCTAAGAAAAAACAAGTAATCCCGCGAAAACCACCGCTGCCGGTAAAATTAAACGACAGCCAAACGCAGAGCGAACAGCCCGCCACCAGCAGCACAAACGCCGCTTGCCGCCAGCGGAGCGTCACCCAGAGTATCGCCCCGAACAGCACGTAGAGATAGAACTCCACACTAATACTCCATGCCGGGCCGTTAAACGCAAATGGATCACCCGCCGGCAACCACGCTTGTAGCAGCAAAATTTGATACAGCCATTGCTGCAACTGCCAAGGCGCAAATTCGCCACTTGCCCACTGCCAGAACATCGACACACTAAACAGCAGCAACATCACCAAATGCAGTGGATAAATCCTAAAAAAACGGCTAATCATATAGCGGCCAAAACCTGCGCCATCCATCGGTTCGAGCATGTAACGATAAGCCAGTACAAAACCACTCAGCGTAAAAAAGAACTCAACCATCAATCCCGCCGAGCGAAAGAAATCCCATTCGCTAAAGCCTTGCAGCAAATGCAAATGAAACACAACCACACTCAGCGCGCATAAGCCACGAAAGCTATCGAGCACGATGAAGCGGTGTTTATGGCGGGGGCTAGGGTGATGATGATTCATGGCGAGCGACTTAATTGAAAAAGACGCCTGCGCGTCTTTAGGTTTGAATATACGAATGGTACACCACAGACTGCAAACGCCGAACGATTCTACGCAATGCGATGCGCTTGCCGCTGGCTATACCCGTAGTAGATGGTCACAAATGAAGGCCAACAACAGCTAGCCACATCAATCAAATGCCACTTAGCTAAATAATGTCTCGTAAGATAGCAAGAAATGCAAAGTATTCCATCTGAATAGGGGCATAGAATTTACCAATTCGGCATATTAACCTGTTCAAACCGCTCAAACATAGCGGTTTGAACACGCTCAGGAATACATTAAATGCAGTCTCAGTTGCACACCTCACGTCTAGTACTGCGCCAATTTACCGACGCAGATTTTGATTCCTTATTTGCGCTTACTCGCGAGGCCGAAATTAGCAACATCCTGCCAGATTGGAAAATGACGCAGGAACAAATGCAATCATATTTAAGGTGTTGGGTTACTCAAGGATACCCCCACTTTGACCCTGCAAAGCCAGAAATGTTGTATGCGATTTGCCTTGGCGAACAATTGATTGGCTGGGTTGGCTTGTGGCCAAAAGAAGGACTCGATTCGCCTTTTCCTGAAGTGGCCTACGCGCTATCACGCGAACATCGCGGATGTGGTTACGCCAGCGAAGCCGTCAAAGCGGCGTGTTCTGAGTTATTTATCCACTGCCCTGATTTACCCGCGCTTGTTGCCATCGTGAAAGACTGGAATACACCGTCGCAACGCGTAGTGATCAACGCTGGCTTTTTGCCGCGCGGCACAGCAACAGTACAGGACGATGGCGAATTTGATTTATTCATCTTACCGCGCCCCGAATTGTCGAAGATCGCCGCAGTCACGCTACGCCCCGCACTTGAAAGTGAGGCAGATCTGCTGGCTTATATTCAAAAACAAGCCTTTCTTGAGCACTATCAGCGCTGGGGTGCTTGGAATCCCTCCGACAGCGATGCCGCAGGCAGCGCGGGGCACGACAGCCCTCATCTACTTCGTCACCTGATTCGTACTGCACATTATTTCGTCATTGAAATCGCTGGCGTGGTGGCTGGCGGCATTTGCGTTGAAGGCCCATATGCCAACAAAGCTTATGTCTCGTGGTTTTTTGTCGATCCTGCCTTCGGCCGGCAAGGGATTGGGCGACACGCGCTCGCCTTGGTCGAAAGTCATTTCCCCGCAGTGGATTGCTGGAATTTAGGCACGAGCGCACGTAGCGAGGACAATGCACGTTTTTACTTAAGTTGTGGCTATCAAGAATCAGCAGCTGATAATGCATTCCGCTATTTCACTCGACAAGTGCGAGAAACCGCACCGCCAGCCAACCATTTCAATGGGCAGTCCATCGATAAACCTTGCTGGAGCGATAGTTTTTTTGAGCAAGCCCAGTTTTATGATTGTGCCTTGCCGAATTTTCGACTTGCCTCGTCAACGATGACGGATGCGCACTTTCACAATGTGAACGTCAGTGGATTGTGCATTGGCGACGCCCGAATGGCTCGGCTGGAATTATGTCATTCCTCTTGGGGAGGTGCTTATTTGCACGATCTAGGTCGCGGCTGGCATGGTGACCACGACCCAGTGAGAATGGCGCGTGTCGATTTGGGTTACGCACAAATCGAAGATTGCGATCTGCGTGGTGCCCACATTCAAGGCGGTCAACTGGATGGGCTAAAAATCAATGGTATTCCCTATGCTGAGCTGCTTGCCGCATGGGTAGAGATCAAGAGCAAAGCAATTTCACAATCAAAACAAAGAGGAAACGATGATGAAAATTGAGCTCAGTACCAACGTTGAGCGCGAGCTAATCAACGACAAATTGGTTCAATTTAACTTGCAAAATGTCCCTTTTAGTCAAAAAGAAGCGTTCATTGATTTGTCATTTTCAATAAAGGATGAAGTTGGTGAAATTATTGGCGGGATCAATAGTGTGCTTTATTGCTGGCATGTTCTGCATATCGATATTTTATTCATTGATGAATCGCACCGTGGCAAAGGCTATGGAAAGTTATTGCTTGAGCAGGCCGAAAATGCCGCAAGACAGCAAGGCGGATACATGGTTCATCTGGACACATTTGATTGGCAAGCCAAATCGTTCTATCTGAATGCGGGTTACAAAGTCTTTGGCCAGCTTGAGAATTGCCCAGCCAGCCATACTCGATTTTATATGAAAAAAACTCTAAATCCATAAATGTCACTACTCACCAAGGATGCCGCTATCAACTCTATGAGTAGATTTATCGTCTAGTCAGTGATGTGGCAGGGAGTTACTGGCGGTATTAACAATCATTTTTTGAATAATTCAGAACAGGAAATACGCTAAATGCAAGAAACACACCAGAGAGTTTTTTGGGAGAAGGTACTCGCCAAGTATGGACGTGATCCAGCTTCAGAATGTTATGAAGTTTTTTCCTTTGATGATAATCAGTCCGATGCCGATGCCTTGGCTGACATGGTTTTATCAGGACAAAAGCATGCGACAGCAGGACTGTATTGGCTCAACGAGCATGAGGGTCATGCCATTCCAAAAGCGGGTGATTTAAGTTTACTGACTCGCTTTGATGGCACACCTGTTGCAGTCATTGAAACCCGCGAAGTCATCGTCTGCCCCTTTATCGCGGTAGGTGCCGAATTTGCCGCAGCAGAAGGCGAAGGTGATTTATCACTGGCGCATTGGCGCAAAATACACTGGGATTTTTTCAGCCGGGTTTGTTCATCAATCAAGCGACAACCCACTCTGCAAATGCCGGTAATTTGTGAGCATTTCACCTCTATGACATGAACTACCGCAACGCATAGACTCATTAATGGTCTAAACATTGATAAAAAAAAGCCAGCTCACCCATGCTGGCTTTCTCAACAATACAAAATTTGCTGCTCACCATCAACGCTCATTTGCTAACAATAAGGCAGTGATGGAGCGCTCTACAATCATTTTAACGCAGCCAAAATCGCCTGCGTATTGTGCGTAAACATCCCAATCCATGTATTAGCAGGTGCTTTTTTATCCAGTGCATCGGAATAAATCGGTGGGCCGACTTTAGCTCCGGTTTCACGGGCGATTTGGTCGATCAATTTTGGATTGCTAATGTTTTCAGCAAACACGGCTTTGATTTGGCTTTTGCGCATTTCGCGAATCAAGGCCGCCATTTCTTTGGCGCTCGGCTCTGCATCAGTTGAAATGCCTTGCAACGGGTAAAACTGAATCGCATAACGATGCCCCAAATACGCCAAAGCATCATGCGAGGTGACTACTTTCTTTTTCGCGGCGGGAATGGCAGCAAAAGCAGCGGCAGTTTGCGTATCAAGCTGGGTGATTTTGGCTTTAAATGTGGCTGCATTGCTGCTGTATTGTGCTGCGCCCGCAGGGTCTGCGGCTTTGAGTGCGGCGGTGATTTGATCGACCATCAGCAAGACTGCACGTGGATCGTGCCAAGCATGCGGATCAGCTTTGCCATGATGTGCATGACCATCGCCATGTCCGTGCTCGTCTTCTTGCTCCAGCGGTTTTAGGCCTTTGGTCACCGTAATGACCTTGCCTTTATACGCCGCAGCTTGTTCCACGCGTTTGAGCCAACCTTCAAATCCCAAGCCATTGACGAAAAATAGCGGGGCACCCGAGAGTTTTTTTAAATCCGCAGGTTTCGCCTGCCAAACATGCGCATCTTCGCCCGGCCCAACCAAGGTATTCACCTGAACACGGTCACCGCCGACTTCTTGCACCAAGTTACCCAAAATACTAAAACTAGCGACAACTTTGAGCGGCTCGGCAGAGACGAGCGAACTAAAAAATAAACAAATGATGGCGAGAATTTGGCGCATAGAAGCTCCGAGAAAGATAGAAAAGAAAAGAGCGTTACTTTGCATTTGGCGTAAAACTAAATTGACATTTCTAGCTTGGCAAGCTGACCAATATCGCTGTGCAAACCAATCAACTGCCGAACAAAAGAATCGATTGCTGATGGCTCAATCAACATCAGCATCGTTATTGATTCGAATTGACCATAAAAAACATCCGATTTCTCAGCAATAGACAAGGACAAAACGACATGCCCTAATTTATCGTGGCATGTAAATCGAAATTTAGCTCCACCATACCCAGTAAGTTCCAATCCACCAAACTTAAACTCTCGGATATCCGCTGTGTCAGTAGGAAAGCCTGAAAGCACCGATGCGAATCTTTTTGGCGCATCACAATCCGCATAAAAACGAGTTTTAAAAGCTAAACGTTTATTTGAAGCAGTAATTGCTAATGCAAGTACATCTTCATCACGCCATTCCACTTCGATTGCGACTCCAGATAAATTATCGAACATCAACAGCGCCCTGAGTTACTGAAATTGAAACAATACTTACATAGTAATGCGCTTTTCAAATTGGCATAAACTCAATTTCAAATCGCGTGATGACGCCGTGCTTTGCGGCGTTGAGCCCATAGTCCAAACGGCGCGATGATGAGCGAGATGCAATAGAGCGTTCCGGCAACCAACACAATCGCCGGGCCAGACGGTAAATCCCATTGATACGACGCCACCAAACCGAGCAAACAGGATGTCAGCGCCACAATCCACGCGGTCACAAATAGCATCGATAAACGCTCAGCCCACAGCCGCGCTGTTGCGGCCGGCAACATCATCAAACCGACCGCCATCAGCGTGCCCATCGCTTGAAACGCCGCGACAAAATTCAGTACCGCAATCACGACAAAACCAATATGAAAACGCGCACCATTGCCCGTTGTGGCTGCAACAAAGCCAGAATCCGCACATTCCAGCACAATGCCGCGATATTCTAGCGCCAGCCAAATCAAGGTAATCGACGCGACGGAACTAACAATCAACAAAGACGGGTCATCAATCGCCAACACCGAACCAAACAGCAAATGAATCAAATCAACACTGCTACCCCATTTCGACACGATCAACACGCCAATCGCCAAGGCAAGCAGATAGAAACCGGCGAAACTAGCGTCTTCATTCAGCCTCGTTTTGCGCGCGGCAAAGCCTGCGGCCAGCGCCACGAGTAAACCGGCGATCAAGCCTCCGCCCGCCAACCACGCCAGCGACAAGCCGCCAAACAAAAAACCAATCGCTGCGCCGGGTAATACCGCATGGGAGAGTGCGTCGCCAAGCAAGGACATACGCCGTAGCAAGAGCAATACCCCTATGGGTGCGCAGCCCACAGCCAAAGCCACGCTCCCCACTAAGGCGCGGCGCATAAAAGCAAACTCGCTAAGGGCGGAAAATAATTCAATATCGGGGATTAGCATGGTGTTCCTAGTTCAACTCGCCAGCGAGAGTGCGCTTTAAACATAGCGAGCGCCCGTCAGCGAAGTGAGACCGGAGCGCAGGCACCGGAATGTAGTTTTGTACATGAGGTGACGCCAAAGCTTAGCGGCTTTGCCGCTTAGCGACGCGGGATCCCCTTGGGGAATGCCGAGCACCGCCCGAACTTCGATCACGGGATGCGCAGCATGTTTAAAGTGCGCTCTCAGCATTCTTGGCACCAAGTGGCATCATTGCGCCAGTGCTGCGCACGGCGATTGGCTTCTTGTAGATTTTCAGTCGTCAATACTTCCGCCGTTTCACCCCACGCCAGCGCCGACTGCGCGAGCAACAAAGTTTGCGGGTAATGCGCGCGCACTTGGCTCATATCATGCAGCACGGTAATTTGCGTTTTACCCGCTTGATGCCAGTGATCTTGCACGTCGAGTAGGTTTTCAATCGTCGCACTATCAACGTTGGCAAACGGCTCATCTAGCAGCATCACATCAGCATCTTCGACAATCAGTCGCGCAAAACGCGCGCGCTGCAATTGACCGCCAGAGAGATTGCTAATGGGTGATTTGATAAAATCGCTCAAGCCCACGCGTTCTAGCGCTGCATCGGCGCGCAGGCAATCGTCTTTCGATAAACCGCGCCAAGCGCCACGCTGCTGCCACGTACCGGCCAAGGCCAGTTCACGCACCGTCAGCGGAAATTGTTTATCTAAAGTAGACAGTTGCGCCAAATAGGCGATGCGACCATGGCGATGCACATGGCCTTCGTCGGCTTGCTTCACGCCAGCCAACGCGGCCAGTAAAGTCGACTTGCCAGCGCCATTCGGGCCAACGACCGCAGTATGACTACCTTTAACAAAGCGCCCCGACACCGCATGCACCGCAGCGCGGTCACGGTAGCAAAGCGTTAAATGATGGATTTCAATCACGGCTGTAAAGCCCAATAAGTCAGTGCCCACAAGGCGGCGAGCAAAGGCACAATGCACAACACCCGCTGCCAACCCGCCATGGCGAAAAAGCCAAATAAACTAAAAAATTTCAAACTGCGCCCCAATCAAGCCGAACAATTGAGAGTAAATCTCATTAAGCGGCTAAGGATATACAAAAACCACCTCTTTGTGCAAGCTAGTTGCATTTGTAGTTCTTCGCCACCATTCAGTAAAAAAACAACGTCAACTTCAAATTGAACTATTGCATCCCATACCGGCGTTTGGTCTTGCGGAAGATTTCTGCCATTTGCAGACCTCGTCCCGAGGTGGGGTCGAGCGTATTGATTCGATTGAGTAAATCGCTGGCATGCTGCATATAGGTTTCGTGCCAGCCTTCTTGATTGACCAAGGCCAATAGTGCATTAACCGTATTGAGCAGCATTTGCAGATTGTTTGGCATTTCTTTGCCAGCGGCCAAAAATCGCTCGGCGGCGGCTTTGAGGTTGCCTGATTGTGCCAAAGCAACGGCCTCATTATTCAGGGTCACAATATCAGCGGCGGTGGCTTCGATTAAACGCAGTGCTTCGTCTTCACGGCCTTGCTTTTTGTAGAGCCGGGTGACTAAAGCGGATAATTTGGGGTCGTCGTGACGATTTTTAAGTACGGCGCGGGTCAAAGCCTCAGCCTCGGTTATGCGATTGTGACTTAAGCAGCTTTGCGCTAAGGCCAAACCCACGGTCGATGAAGGCGGCTCTATGCCTTGCTCGGCGGAATGCAAAGCCAAATCTAAAATCGCTCGCGCTTTGGCGCTGTCGCCTAGTTTAAGCGCCACATTCGATTCGAGCACCTCGGCAAGCACCCGATCATTGCTGGTGCGAAAATCTTTGCGGATACTATCGGCGGTTTTACGAGCAGCACCCACATCGCCACGCTGTAATTGCACTTCGCCCAACGCGGCATAATCACTGATTTGTGGCCAAAAGGAAAAGCGCGCTAAGCGTACGGTTTCGGTTAATGATTGCTCGGCGAGCGCGAGATCGCCAGCAATCACTGCCACCTCGCCCAATTCGCGCATCCGCGCCACCACATAGGGAGAGCGGCGACATGCATCTTGCAAAGTTTGCTTGGCGGCTTCGATTTCGTGCTTGGCTTCTTGTGTTTTGGCGAGGCCATCATAGGCATCCATGATCAATTCATGCTCTGCGATGACCTGCCGAAAGATATGCTGCGCTTCGTCGTATTCTTTGAGTTGATACAACGCTTTACCCAAGGCCATTTTCGCCCAAGGGAAATCGACTTTACCGAGCAATTCGCGTGTTAAGTCGCGTGTGCCTTTCCAATCCCCAACGCGCAGCATCAAATGTACTTTCATCCGCACAAACTCGATCGCGTCCTCACCGCCCTCGGCTGCGGCACGATTACACAATTGAATCGCGCGCAAGAAATCATGCGCGATACAGGCATCATCAATCGGTTTGAAGCGGGTCTTTTTGCGCAAGGCACGCAAAATTCGCGTGTAGAGTGTATCACCCGTGAAGGGTTTTAAGATAATCGCATCCGGCGCGAGTTCAGCGGCACCAATCACCTTGGTACTTTGGCGCTCACCAGTCAGTACAATAAAGACGCAACTGGCTTTCAATAAACCATGGCGGCGTGCCTCTTCGAATAAATACAAACCATCAAAGCCCGTACCCAAATCAAAAGCACATAAAATAATATCGTAGGAAAAGCGCCGCATTTGCCCCAAAGCTTCGCCGCTACGGTGAGCATACTCAACTTGCGAAGCGCCAAATTGGCCCAGCATCATGCCCATCGTGGTACGCATTTCAGCGACACTTTCGATGACTAGTATTTTATAAGCCGATAAATCGTTTACATCCACAACTTCTGGCTGCGGCTCATCGATGGCAGTACGATCAGCGAACGAATAAAGGCGAACTTTGGGCATAATCACTTCGTAAAATAATTTATAGGTATATCAATCTAGGTATTTGAGATAAATAGCCAGATGGCAATACCCCTATACAGGCTTGAGCTTGGCATAGGCGACCGCCAACCATTTACTACCAAACTGAGCAAAATTGACCTGCACATTCCCCGTTGCGCCACCTTCATGATCGGTGACGACACCGAGACCAAATTTCGGATGTTCGACTTTCATCCCAATACTCAGGCCATGCTCTGGTGTCGATTTTTTCGGCGATGCAGCAGGCGGAACGTAGGCTGCTGCTGAACTATAGCTGCTCGGTGCGTATCCACGGTTCAAATATTTAAGCAGCTCTTGCGGAATCTCATCCAAGAATCGGCTCGCCACGCCGTAACGCGTTTGCCCGTGCAGCATCCGGCTTTGCGCCAGACTAATATACAAGCGTTGCCGCGCGCGGGTAATGGCGACATACATCAAGCGTCGCTCTTCTTCGACGCCCGCTTTGTCATTGGCGCTATTATCGTGCGGGAATAGGCCTTCTTCTAGCCCCGACAAAAACACCGCGTGAAACTCCAAACCCTTAGCCGCGTGTACCGTCATCAATTGCAGCGCTTCTTCATGCGCCCCCGCTTGATGGTCACCAGCTTCAAGACTAGCGTGCGACAAAAACGCAATCAGGTTATTTTCATCTTCGCTAATAAACGTCGCGGCCGCATTAATCAACTCTTCCAAGTTAGCAACCCGCTCTTCGCCTTCTTTGTCATTCTTGTAGTGCGTCAACAAACCCGATAGGTCGAGCATCATATCGACGACTTCGGTCATCGGCAGACCTTCCACCTGATTACGCATCGCTTCAATAATATGCACAAATTTACCCAAGGCGACCGCGCCACGGCCACTGGCACCAGCACAAGCAGCTTGCCACAAGGAGCAGCCTTCCAATCGCGCACGATCGACAATCGCTTCAACACTTTTGAGACCGATGCCACGCGTTGGGAAGTTCACCACGCGTAGAAAAGCATTGTCATCCGATGGATTCGCAATCAAGCGTAGGTAAGCCAGCGCGTGTTTGATTTCTTGGCGCTCGAAAAAGCGCAAGCCGCCATACACCCGATATGGCACGCCCGCCGAAAAGAGCGCATGTTCGATAATCCGTGATTGCGCATTGCTGCGATACAAAATGGCTATTTCACTAGAAGCCATGCCATCACGAATTAGCGTTTGTGCCTCTTCGACAATAAATTGGGCCTCTTCAAAATCAGACGCGCCTTCAAAAACGCGAATCGGTTCACCCGCGCTGGCTTGCGTCCACAGCTCTTTACCAAGCCGCTGGGTGTTATTGCTAATTACGGCATTGGCTGCATCAAGAATATTGCCGTGACTGCGATAATTTTGTTCCAAGCGAATCACATGTTTCACGGAAAAATCACTTTGAAAATCAACCATATTGCCGACATTCGCACCGCGAAATGCATAAATGGATTGATCATCATCGCCCACAGCAAAAATAGCGCTATTTTTACCTGCCAATAATTTCAGCCAAGCATATTGCAATCGATTGGTATCTTGAAACTCATCCACTAAAACGTGCGCAAATCGTTCTTGATAATGTTTTCTAATTTCAGGTTTATGCGTCAACAATTCGTAACAACGCAGTAATAATTCAGAAAAATCAGCCACGCCTTCACGATTGCATTGTTTTTCATATTCTTCATACGCCAAACGCAATTGCCGTGAATAATCATCAAAAGCATCCACATCACCGGCACGGCGGCCATTTTCTTTATGGCCATTAATATAATTTTGTACGGCACGTGGTGGATATTTATCGTCGTCTAAACCGAGAAATTTCAAGACGCGTTTAATCGCCCCCAATTGCTCAGATTGATCCAAAATCGCAAAAGCCTCGGGTAATCCCGCATCACGGTGATGTAAACGTAGCATGCGATTGCATAAGCCGTGAAAAGTCCCCACCCATAAGCCACGCGGATTCAGTGGCAACATGGCGGTAATTCGAGATAGCATTTCTTTTGCAGACTTATTGGTAAATGTCACCGCCAATAAACCGGATGGACTAATTTGCCCCGTCGATAATAACCAAGCAATTCGTGTTGTTAAAACACTGGTTTTACCACTGCCAGCCCCAGCTAAAATCAAGGCATGCTCGGCGGGTAATTCAACCGCCGCAGCCTGTTGTGGGTTTAATTTAGCAGTGAGGGCATGGGACATAAATAGACTCTAAACAGAATACGTTTTTACAAATAGAAACAGGGCGACCGCGCGCCCTGTTCACTGATTCATCAAATCAAAATGATGAATTAGATTTTCAATGTATCCAAAGATGCGCCATTAGCAATTGCATCGTGAACCCATTGTGGTTTACGGCCACGGCCAGACCAAGTTTGGCTTGCATCGGCTGGATTCATATAAGCAGCGGCTGCAGGTGCTTTTTTCGCGCCTTTTTTGCCAGATACTTCACCCAACAATTCTGCAATTGTGAAACCGCTGGCAGCAGCAGCACTTTGCAATTGGCTCAAGATACGGCTTTTTTCTTGTTCTTTACGACGAACTAATTCGCCATCAAGTTGCGTGCGCAACTCAACTAATTCTTGGTAACCTAAAGTAGATAAATCCATTGCTGACTCCTCAAATTAATGCATGTGTATTGATTACCAAATGATTATGCAGCCGACGTTCTAATAATTCAAGGTCAATATTGCAGATAGATAATTAATTCACTAACCAACGATTAACAAATCGTAAGTCTTTTTCATCTAAATCACCCGTGACGGCAGCTAGCTGCAATCTCGTGTAAAGATAGGTATATCTAGCTACAGTTAAATCATAACGCGTGCTAAATAATTTGCGCTCCGCATTCAGTACATCAACAGTGGTTCGAACGCCCACATCGCGACCTAATTTACTCGATGCTAATAAGCTTTGACTTGATTTAAGTACTTGCTCTAAGGCGGTAATTTGCGCTGCACCGGCATTAACACCTAAAAATGCTTGGGTCGTTAATTGTTCGGTATTCCTGCGCGTTGCTTCCAGCGTTTCCCTTTGCTCAGACTGTCTTGCTGCCGCTTCACGTAATTCAGATGAGCGACGCCCGCCGGTAAACAGTGGAATCGATAATTGCAGCGTAATCGCTCCTTTATTCGTTTGATCCAGCCCGCCTGAACGAGAAATCCCGCTGCTATCCCAATTTTGGCCATAATTAGCGACTAAATCGACTTTAGGTGAACTTTCAAAGCGATATTTATCGACTTCTCGAGTTGCAATATCTAATTGCAACAATTGGCCACTGATATTTAAACTGGTGTCGCTTGATTTTTTCAACCAAACCGACAAATCGTTAGGCTCAACTGAAGTAGGTTCAATTTTTTCACTTAAGCGTGCAATGGATTCGGCATTCACAGCCGTCAATAAAGTAAACGCATTTCGCTTCACCTGCTGCTCATTTTTAGCCTGAATTTCATACGCAACAATCGTGTCATATGAAGCTTGCGCTTCATCCGTATCAGCAATAGTCGCCACGCCGACTTCAAAGGCTTTTTTAGCAAACGCCAATTGCTCACCGACTGCTTTTTTCTCAGCATTGGCTAAAACGACCTTTTCATCGGCAGCCAATACTTCGAAATAGGCTTTCGCAACACGCAAAATTAAATCTTGCTCCGCAACCCGAAATTGCACCTCGGCCAATTTAGCTTGCTGTTTGAGTTGATCTGCCGATGCAAAAGCATCTACCCGATAAACCGGCTGAGTCGCCGTAATTGAGTAACCGTAGGCCTGACCACTGCTTTGCGTATCTTTCACACTTGCACTGGTTTTTCCGGGAGAAAAATCGGTATTAGAATACGTCGTATTGCCCCCCAAAGTGACCGAGGGCAGCAAGAGCGCCTGCCCTTGATTGGCTTTCTCACTTCCCGCTGTTTGGGCATAACGCGCAGCTAGAAAACTCGCATCATGCTGCTGCGCTGCGCGCCACGCCGCCAGTAAATCCGCAGAAAAACTGGGGCTACTCAATAAGGCCACGCTCAAGGCTAAAATCGTTTTTTTCATTTTGTTCCCAATACCGCAGGTGCAGCGGGTTTCAGTTTGAACCAAGCAGCATAAAGTGCAGGCAAGAATAATAAAGTCAAAATCGTTGCGACAAATAAGCCGCCCATAATCGCAATTGCCATCGGCCCCCAGAATGTATCGCGGGTCAACGGAATCATCGCCAATATGGCCGCTAAGGCAGTGAGCATAATCGGGCGGAAACGGCGCACAGCCGAATCAATCACGGCATCCCATGGCGCACTGCCACCTACGATGTCTTGCTCGATTTGGTCCATCAAAATGACCGAGTTGCGCATAATCATGCCGGACAAGGCAATCACACCCAAGGTCGCTACAAAGCCAAACGGGGCTTGGAATAACAGCAAGGCAATCGTCACGCCAATCATGCCCAGCGGCGCGGTCAACAAGACCATAATCATTCTCTGAATACTTTGTAGCTGCAGCATCAGCAAAGTCATCACCACCACTAGCATTAATGGCATCACAGCAGCGATCGACTCCTCAGAGATTTTAGACGACTCCAAAGTGCCGCCCGCCTCAATATGGTAACCCAAAGGCAGTTTCGCTTTGATTTCCATCATTTTTGGCCAGAGCGCATTCGAGATATCAGGTGCTTGCGCATTACCACGTACATCAGCTCGTACCGTCAACGCAGGCACACGGTTACGATGCCAAATAATACTTTCTTCACTTTCCAAACTTATTTTCGCCAATTGCGATAAAGGTACACTACGCCCCGATGGCAAGGGAATTGGTAAATTCGCCAAGAAATCGAGTCGAATTCGTTCATCGGTCGCCAAACGACTCACCACTTCGATTTGTAGATTATCTTCTCGCAAAGCGGTGGCGGTCACTCCGCTGACTGCCATCTGCAAAGATTGCGCTAACTGCTGAGAAGTCAGCCCCGCTGCACGTAATTTGTCTTGGTCGACATTCAAATGCAAGACTTTGACCTGCTCACCCCAATCAGTATGCACTTGTCGCAGGTGTGGATTCTGGCGCATTACGTTCGCTACGTCATTGGCAATAATTTTCAATTGCTTTTGATCTGGGCCAATCACACGAAATTGCACTGGATAACCTACGGGCGGGCCGTTTTCTAAGCGCGTAACGCGACCACGCACATTTGGAAAATCATTGTCAAACAGCGCTTTCACCCGTTGATAGACATTCTCGCGTACATGCTCGTCTTTGGTCATCACGGTAAGCTGGCCAAAGTTTAAGTTGGGCATTTGCTCATCAAGCGGCATGTAATAACGCGGCGAGCCAACGCCAACGTAGCTGGTCACACTCGCCACATCGGGATCTTTCATCAAAATCGCTTCGATTTTTTTAACTTCGCGCTCAGTCGCCTCAAAGGACGCCGTATACGGCAACCACAAATCGACCATCAATTCGGGTCGGCTAGAAGCGGGGAAGAATTGTTTTGGCACAGCGACTGCGAACAGCACGACCGAGGCGACAAACGCCGCCACGGTCAACGCAATCGTCGTTTTTCGCCAAGTAATACACCACGTCACCCAACGGCGAAACGCGGTGTAAAACTTACCACCGTGTGCATCGTGCTCATGTTCTTTGAGGTTTTCCGGCAGCAAGTGATAGCCCATATACGGCGTAAACAGCACCGCAACGACCCATGACAAAATCAAGGCTAAACCGACCACGGCAAAAATAGAGAAGGTATATTCACCCGCGTTAGATTTAGCAAGCCCTACAGGCAAAAACCCCGCCGCAGTAATCAAAGTACCCGTCAACATCGGAAATGCAGTCGAGCTATACGCAAATGTCGCTGCGCTAAAGCGATCCCAGCCTTGCTCCAGTTTCAATGCCATCATTTCAACGGCAATAATTGCGTCGTCGACCATCAAACCGAGTGCAATCACCAAAGCGCCTAGCGAGATGCGTTGCAACTCCAAATTGAATAATTTCATGCATAAGAACGTCAGCGCCAGCACCAGCGGAATCGACAAGGCCACCACGATGCCCATTCGAAAGCCCAGCGCCAAAAAGCTCACCGCCAACACAATCGCCACAGCTTCCAGCAATGACTTCATAAAGATATGTACCGCCGATTTCACCACCGCCGGCTGGTCCGACACTGCGTGAACTTCAACACCCACCGGTAAATTGGCTTTGACTTGCGCAATCACGGTATCAATCTGCTCGCCCATTTTGAGCACATTGCCGCCTTGCCGCATCGAAATGCCCAAGCCAATCGCAGGTTCTCCTTGGAAATACATCCGTGTTTCAGCCGGAGTCAGTGAAGCGCGCACCACCTCCGCCACATCACTCACGCGGAAGGTTTTGCCATTGACGGTGATCGGCGTCGCTTTGATCGTTTCAACCGCATCAAAGCCTCCACTTACACGCAAAAACACACGCTCATCACGGCCTTCGACGACCCCAGCCGGCGTCACCGTATTGGTCGCAGCCAGAACCTGATTGATTTGCAGCGGTGTAATACCCAAGGTCGCCAATTTCGCGCTGCGATATTCGACATAAATCTTTTCATCTTGCGGTGCAATCAGTGTGACTTTATTAATATCGGGAATCCGCAGCAACTCAGTACGCACGCTTTCGACGTATTTCTTCAGCTCGGCATCATTAAAGCCATCGCGCGTAAATGCATACAAACTACCGTAGGTTTCGCCAAATTCATCATTAAAAAATGGCCCGACCACACCCGGCGGCAATTTGCCTTTGGCATCATTAATCCGTTTTCGAACTTGATACCAAGCGTTATTGACTTTGTCGCCACGAATGCTTTCGTGCAGCATCACGGTAATCAGCGCCTCGCCCGAGCGGGAATAACTTTTGGTGTAGTCGATCTCAGGAATGCCTTGTAGCGCTTCTTCGAGTCGGTCAGTGACTTGCCGCTCAACTTCGGCGGCGGATGCGCCCGGCCAAAAGCTGCGCACCACCATGGCCTTAAACGTAAACTCTGGATCTTCTTTTTGCCCTAACTGGGTATACGCCAGTACACCAGCAAGAGAAAGGACTACCATCAGATACAGTACCAAAGACTGATGCTTCAGCGCCCACGCGGATAAATTAAATGTCTCTTTAGTCTGAGTCATCTTATGCCCCTTCTTGTGGCGCTAAGATTTTCACGGCTTGGCCTTCACGTAATAAATGGACGCCCGCCGTGACCACCACCGAACCCGCTGGCACCCCCTTGATCCGAACTTGCTGACCTTGATACCCAAGGATGGTGATTTCACGACTGTGTACGGTCTTTTTGGCATCAACAATCCACACGCGCATGGCTTTTTCTTTGCCATAAATTGCCGACATCGGTACGGATATTTCTGCAACCGGCTCGGTCGAGGCAAAAACTTGCTTGACCTGTATCGTCATGCCCAATGCGGCACCGCTATTTTCGGGCAGCGTCACCTTGACACGATAGGTACGTGTTTGCGGATCGGCCGATGGAGAAACTTCATTCACAACGCCATCAAGGTGAGATGAATCATCCGACCACAAAACCAATTTCACTTTTTGCCCGGCTTGCCATGCTTGTACGCGATTTTCTGGCACATCGATCACCGCCTCATAGGCGCCGGCCTTGGCCACCATCAGCACCGATTGCCCTGCCGCCAACACCGAACCGGGTTCAGCCAGCGTTTTGGTCACCACGCCGTCGCCATCGGCAATCAACTGGGCATAGCTAGCTTGATTATTAGCCAAATCAACTTGCGCCTTGGCCTGCTCTGCTTGTTTTTGCGCTGAAATCAGCGCCGTTTTACGCTTATCGACTTCAGCTTGGCTCACGAAATTCTGCGCCAATAATTCCAAAGAGCGCTTGTAATCAATACTCGCTTGCGACAACTGCGCTTGTGCCGAGGCAAGCCCTGCGCTAGCCGCGCTGGCATTCAGCGCCACATCGCCCGCATCCAATTTGGCCAACACTTGGCCTTTTTTCACATTGGCGCCCACATCCACACTGCGGCTAATTAATTTACCCGGAATGCGAAAACCCATCGGCACTTCATGCCGTGCTCGCACTTCACCGCTATAAACCTCTGCCGCTGCGGGCAATGCGCCGCCCACGACCATCGTTCGAACAGGGCGAATTTCAGCAACAGGCTTCACCTCGGATTTGCACGCAGCTAAAGCCAATAGAACAGAAACAATCAGTACGTTGCGTTTATTGAGCATGAGTAGCATCCACAGAGCGAGCCATTAGGCCATTTAAAAATAAATCGAGCGTGCATTGCACATAGCGCTCGGCTGAAAAATTACTAGGCAAACAGGACAATGGTGTGTTTTTCATCATCATCGCCATCACAATCGGCGCTGATACAACGTGCACCGCATATTCAATGTCTTCCACGACCAACTCGCCGCGCCCCACGCCAAGCTCCAACACATGACGGATCAATCCTTGGCCCGGCAAGATAAATTCTTCATTGTACAAAGCCATTACATCAGGAAAGTTACCACCTTCGGCGACCATCAATTTGGGCAATGCAGAGAGCGAGGTATCACCCACGGTGCGCCACCACATTTGAAATAGCTCAATCAATAAATCACGCGTACTACCCTGCCACTCTTTTAGCAAAGTCTCGCCAACGGCGAGTTGCGGCACCAGCAAAGAACGAATCACTGATTTGAAGATTTCTTCTTTATTGGCAAAGTACAAATACGGCGTACCGCGTGTGACGCCCGCAGCGCGCGCGATGTCTTCGATTTTGGTTGCAGCAAAGCCTTTTTCCACAAACAAAACCAAAGCTGCCTCAAGGATTTCTTGCGGTCTAGCCTCTTTTCGGCGGGTCCAACATTTTACGGGGCAGATTGACATGACAAACCACTAATAAATGAACGTTCATTTATTATCAGCATATCTAATGTCTACGTCAATCGAGAAAAGCTAATCGATTGACATTAATTTTGCGGCAATCCGCCCCACTCTTTACAAACGAATACGGTACAATCGCGAGCAATTCATCTGGCCTTTCCTTGGAGCCCGTCATGCCCGATATCACCCCGCAAATCAAAGCTGAAATTCTCTCTGAAGCACTGCCGTATATTCAGCGCTTTTTAGACAAAACCATCGTGATTAAATACGGTGGCAACGCGATGATTGATGAAGAACTCAAGGATGGTTTTGCATCGGACGTGGTCTTACTCAAACTAGTGGGCATGAATCCAGTAGTCGTTCACGGCGGCGGCCCGCAAATTAATGATTTGCTCGATCGTATCGGCAAAAAAGGCGAGTTCATCCAAGGGATGCGTGTGACCGACGCCGAAACAATGGACGTGGTTGAGATGGTCTTAGGCGGCCATGTGAATAAAGAAATCGTGTCGCTAATTAACAAACACGGTGGCAAAGCCGTGGGCTTAACCGGTCAAGACGGCCACTTTATCCGCGCCCGTAAAATGATGCTCAAAGACAATATGGGCGAAAACAATATCGATATCGGCCAAGTGGGCGAAATTCAAAGTATCGATCCATCGATTGTGCTGCATTTAGATGCCGCCGACTTTATTCCAGTGATTGCACCCATTGGTGTCGATGCCACCGGCGAAAGCCTGAATATCAATGCTGATTTGGTGGCAGGTAAATTAGCTGAGGTCTTGAAAGCCGAAAAACTAATCCTTATGACCAACACGCCAGGCGTACTCGATAAAGAAGGCAATCTACTTACCAAACTCACGGCACGCCGTATTGATGAATTGTTTGCTGATGGCACCATTTCTGGTGGTATGTTGCCAAAAATCTCATCCGCACTCGATGCAGCAAAAAGTGGCGTCAATGCAGTGCATATCATCGATGGCCGCGTTAAACACGCACTCTTGCTTGAAGTCCTCACCGAGCAAGGTGTTGGCACGATGATTCGCGCTAAATAAGCCTGAACAACATCCCGAAAAAGGACGACGCATAGTCGTCCTTTTTTCTTGCTTCTCAAGGATCGACAGCTAAAGTAAAAGTACCTTGTAGCCCTGAGAGCCAAACCATGAAAACTGCCCGCCAACTCCTCGCCGCCAAGGCCAAACACGAAACCATTTCAGTCTCACCAACCGCAACGGTCTACCAAGCTTTGCAAATGATGGCCGACGCAAATATCGGCGCGATCCTGGTCATGGAAAGTGAAAAACTCGTCGGGATTTTTTCGGAACGCGATTACGCCCGCAAAGTCGTTCTGATGGGAAAAACTTCGGCCGGCACCCCCGTTTCCGACATCATGACCCACAAACTACTCTGTGTACCACCCAGCGCGACCACCGATGAATGCATGGGGCTGATGACTGAAAAGCGCATTCGCCATTTACCCGTTTTAGATGGCGACAAAGTCCTGGGGATTTTATCTATTGGCGACTTAGTACAAGAAAAGATGGCGGACCAAGAATTCACCATTGAGCAACTCGCTCAATATATTTATCACTAAGAGCATTGTCGCTAGCCGACAAACTCGACACAATGGCCGAATTCATCGGCCATTTTTATTGTCTATTTTATGCAAAGCACTTGGATTTTTGACCTCGACAACACGCTGCACAACGCCAGCCAGCATGCTTTTCCGATTATTGATGCGTCGATGACCACGTGGCTGCAAGACAATCTGCAACTCAACCACAGCCAAGCCAATCATTTACGACAAGACTACTGGCGGCGTTATGGGGCGACGATGCTGGGACTGATTCGGCATCATAGTCATCTCAATCCCCATCATTTTTTGGCCGCATGCCATCCGCTAGCGCAGTTACTCACTGAAATCCACCCCATGCCGCAGCTCAAGACCACGCTACAGCGCCTGCCCGGCCAAAAAATACTCTTCACCAACGGGCCGATTGCCTACGCCCGTGCCATGCTGTCGGCACTAGACATCGATCGCTACTTTTCGGGTATTGCCGCCATTGACACACTAAGACTAACCCCCAAGCCAATACCCAAGGCTTACCATCAAATGCTGCGGCAATTCAAGCTCAGTGCCAAAGATTGCATCATGGTCGAGGACAGTATTGATAACCTTGTCACCGCAAAAAAAATCGGCATGCAAACGGTATGGTTACGTAGTGGCATGCGCGGACATCCTGCCGCCGATCGCTGTATTTCGCACCTCAAACAGTTATAAAAAAACGCAGCTCGAAGGCTGCGTTCTCTATATGTATATAGTTATAGCCATTCTCAATCAATAGCTATACACCAATACCCATTACAACTCGACTTGCATCCCCATTTCCACGACGCGATTGGGTGGGATTTTGAAGAAGTTGGTCACGCGCGTCGCATTGCGGCTCATAAAGCTAAATAAGCGACGACGCCACCAAGTCATCGATGGATATTTCGCCTCGACAATCGTTTCGCGCGATAAGAAGAACGAGGTATTCATATCGTCAAAAACCAGCTCAGGCTGCAAATGCGTCACTTGCTCTAGCACGGCGGGCACGCTCGGCTCTTCTTTAAAGCCAAAGGTTGCGATGACTTGGTAAAAAGTCTCGCCCATTCTGCGAACCGTCACGCGTTCCTTAGTCGGCACAAACGGAATGTCGCAAGATTGAATCGTCAAAAATACAACCTGTTCGTGCAGTACTTTATTGTGTTTCAAATTATGCAGTAGCGCATGCGGTACCGAATCGCTACTCGCGGTCATAAAGATCGACAAACCTTCAACGCGTTGCGGTGGGCTAGCTTCTAAACTTTCAACAAAGCCAGTTAATGGCATTTCGCCTTCGCGTAGTTTTGCACTCAACAAACTTCGCCCGCGTTTCCACGTCATCATCATTGTAAAAGCAATCATACCGATCAGCAGAGGGAACCAACCACCTTGATGCAATTTCAAGATGTTCGACGAGAAGAACGCCAAATCAACGACAAGCAATACACCCAATAAAGCAAACATACCGTGCTTTTTAGCGCCCTTGAAATGACGGCTCGCGACCACAAAAGCCAGCAAAGTCGTCATCACCATCGTACACGTCACTGCAAAACCATACGCCGCAGCCAAATTACTTGAGCTTCTAAATGCCAAAATCAAGGCAATGACTGAAAGTAGCAAGAACCAATTGATGCCCGGAATATAAATTTGGCCGCGCTCTTGTGCAGATGTGTGTTGAATATCCATCCGCGGGCAAAAACCCAGTTGGATCGCTTGATTTGCGACCGAAAATGCACCAGAAATTACCGCTTGCGACGCAATCACTGTCGCCATCGTGGCAAGCACCACCAAAGGCGGGTGCGCCCAAGTGGGCGCAAGGAAATAAAACGGATTTTTAATCGCTTCAGGGTTCGTTAAGAGTAATGCGCCTTGGCCATAATAATTAAGCAATAAAGCAGGCAAAACCAGCAAGAACCAAGCATAACGAATCGCAGGGCGGCCAAAATGGCCCATATCGGCATACAAGGCTTCTACGCCGGTCAAGCAGAGCACCACTGCGCCAAGCAGTACAAAAGCCACCCAAGGATGAGCAAAAAAGAAATCGACGGCATACAGTGGATTCACTGCGGCCAGTACGTGCGGCGCCTTAATGATATTAATCACACCCAAGGCGGCAATCACGACAAACCACGTGACCATCACAGGGCCAAACAGTTTTCCCACCAGCGCCGTGCCACGCGACTGCATCGCAAACAAGGCCACCATCACCATAATGGCAATCGGTAAAATATAAGGATCAAGTGTGTGCGAGATAATGCTAATCCCCTCCAAAGCAGATAGCACTGAAATCGCGGGGGTGATGATACTTTCACCCGCAAACAAGGCGGCGCCAAAAATCCCCATCATCGCGACCCAAAAAGCTTTGCGCGGGCTATTGCTAACCACGCGCATCGCCAAGGCCATCAGCGCCAAAATACCGCCTTCGCCGCGATTATCAGCACGCAAGATGATCGATACATATTTCACCGTCACAACCAGCATCAAGCCCCAAAAAATCAGCGACAAGATGCCCAGTACATTAAACGCATTCAACTCCAGCGCAACGTGGCCATTGAAACATTCTTTGAGGGTATATAAAGGGCTGGTACCAATATCGCCATAAACCACGCCAATCGCGCCGACCACGAGGCCTGCGAGTTTTTTTGGGTCTTGCGTTTGAGCTGCTGACATAAGACTTCTTTGAGAGACTTGCAAAGGAAGCGAATTATAGTCCCGCTTCAATCACTTAAGGCACGATTTCAGTGCATTGTTGCGACGAAACCGCACACTAATTAGCTTTCGCTTGTGTAGCCAGTTTGGCGTAATTCCAAAATGGATTGCGGACGTTTTTCCCATACAAAAAACGGACCGGGATCGGTTTTTCGTTCAGGAGCAATTTCACTATGGCCGACCACATGGACAATCGGATAGCGCGCTTGAATTGCTAATAAGAGCGCATCCAAGGATTGGTACTGTATGGCGGTGAACGGCACAAAGTCAGAACCTTCTATCTCAATACCGATCGAAAAATCATTGCAGCGCTCACGCCCCTGCCAATTGGAAACGCCAGCATGCCAAGCGCGTTGATTGCAGGAAACAAACTGAAGCACCTCGCCATCGCGGCGAATCAAAAAATGCGCCGACACGCGCAACTGGGCTAGTTCTGCGTAGCAGGCATGATCTGTAATATTGAGCGAATTGGTAAACAGCCGTTCAATATCTGGCCCGCCAAATTCAGTCGCACCTGCGGGCTGCGGCGGCAAATGGATGTTATGAATCACCACCATATCCGCAACGCACTCTGGCTTGCGGTCATCGCAGTTGGGACTCGCCACAATTCGCGCCCCATCCAGCCAGCCTTGCGAATCAATAGTTAATGTATCTGGCTGAATAACATTATTTTCATAGTCCAGCATCAAATACCCCTCAACCCTCAACAATCCCTAAGCGCTCAAGACGATAGCGCAAGCTACGGAAAGTAACGCCTAACAGTTTTGCCGCTTGCGTGCGATTAAAACCTGTTTTATCTAGCGCAGCGACAATGGCCGCTTTTTCGACGCGATCCAAATAATCTTGCAGCGGATAAGTATCGCCCAAATTGGCCGCAACCGCCTCAGCCTTGTCGCACTGGCTTTGCTGCAGTTGCAAATCATCACTATCAATTTCAGTCCCGTCGGCCAAGGCCACCGCCCGCTCAAGTATGTTTTCCAACTCTCGAACATTGCCAGGAAAGTCATAGCGGCAGAGTGCTTTCTTCGCCGCAGCGGTAAATTTCATCACCGGCATACCTTGCCGCGCAGCGATGTCTTCAACCAGAAATTGCGCTATCGTCAGTACATCGTCGCCCATTTCACGCAAGGCGGGCATTTTTAGCTCGATGACATTCAAGCGGTAGTACAAATCTTGGCGAAACTTGCCACTTTCTACGCAACGCGCCAAATTTTGATGGGTGGCCGAGATAATCCGTACGTCCACATCAACCTCATTCACACCACCTACTTGGCGCACCTTGCGCTCTTGAATCGCACGAAGTAACTTGACCTGCATAGCCAATGGCAAATCGGCAACTTCATCTAAAAACAAAGTTCCGCCGTTGGCGGCCTGAAAAAAGCCTTCTCTATCGTCCATCGCGCCGGTAAAAGCGCCTTTGCGATAACCAAAAAACTCGCTTTCCATCAGATTTTCAGGAATTGCACCGCAATTAACCGCAACAAAAGGCTTTTCGGCCCGATTTGAGCTTGCATGAATCGCGCGCGCTGCCCGCTCTTTCCCTGAGCCAGATTCGCCCGTCACATAGACCGGCGCTTGATTGCGCGCCAATTTCTCTATCAAGACCAAAACCTGTTGCAGCGCAACCGAATCACCCAGCAAAGGTCGATCACGCCGCGCCGCTTTCACCGCTGGCGTGGCGTCGATTTTAAGCGCCGATTTGACCAACGCACGCAATTGCTCCAAGGCAACGGGCTTAGCCAAATAATCAAACGCACCCGCTTTGAGTGCCGCCACCGCATTTTCAGTACTGCCGTAAGCGGTAATCACCGCAATCGGTAAATCCAAGCCTTTAGCCTGAATATGGCGCACCAAATCGAGGCCCTCCCCATCGGGCATGCGCATATCAGATAAGCACAAGTCAAAATGCTGGCTGTCGATCAGTGCTTTGGCCGCGATCACGCCATGGGCTTTTTCCACGTCCAAACCCATTTTGAGCAGAGTCAGCTCCAGCAACTCGGCCAAATCCACTTCGTCGTCAACGACCAAGACACGCGGTAATGCTTTAGATTTTTTCGCCATCAGTATATCCAAATAGAATGCGGAAGCAGGCACCACCCGCTAGTGGAGAATGATATTCAAGCAAAGCGGCATTGGCCGCGCAAATTTCCCGAGCGATATATAGCCCTAAGCCCGTGCCTTTACTTTCGGTCGTAAAAAAGGGCTCAAACAATTGCGTTTGCGCGTCAGCTGGCACCGGCGGGCCATCATTAATTACATTGAGTACCCAGCCATCGCGAAAAGGCTCAACCCGTAGTTGCAAACTACCATCGCGCTGCGTGCAATACCGCCAACCATTACGCGCCAAATTCCACAATACTTGGTGTAAATGCCCAGGGTCAAAGCGCACCACGACCTGCGGCTCACATGAAATCGCCAACTTAATCGGTATTTTTTCTTGCTGCACGAATTCTTCGGCAAAATTATTAAGCCATTCGGCCAAATGCACATCGATGCGCTTGACCCGATCTCGACGATTTAGCTCAAGTACATCCTTGACCATCCGCTCTAGGCGCTGACTATTATCGTTGATAATCCGTGTGAGTTTTTGCAGCAAAGGATCGTCAGCCGCCTCTTCACGCATCAATTCAGCGGCATGACTAATTGCTCCTAGCGGATTACGAATTTCATGCGCCAGATTAGCGGTCAATCGGCCCAATGCCGCCAACTTCAATTGTTGCGACTCACGCCGTAAACGCGCCATGTCTTCAAGATAAATCAAGACATTACCCATCGAGTCACAAGTCAAAGACACAAACCTAGCCCGCAGCGTGTTGCGCCCGCCCGCAGTTTGAATCAATTCACTACTGCCCATCTCGGGAAACTCGCGCCACCGCGCTAAAGGCCCAGCCAATTCAGGCAGATCGGCAGCGATGGGGCTCGCCAAATCAGGCCGTAAACCCGTAAAACGAACGGCTTGTTCATTAAATTGCTGAATCAAATTTTGTGCATCGACCACCAAAACGCCATCGGAAACATCCTGCAAAATCCGTGCATTAAGCTGCCCCAAATTAGCGATATCGACACTACGCTGTTCGGCCAGTTCGCGGTTTTCTTCAGCGTAGCGTGATAGGCGGTATGCCAGCCAAGCCACCGCAAATGAAGCGATACAAAGAAATACGGTCGACATCGGTATCGTATCGCCCGCATCGGTATTAAGCACGCTCCACACCAACTCACCCAACAGCGCCAAGCTCGCAACAGCGGCATGAAACATCGTCATTCGACCGCGGGCAATTAAACCCGCCGCAGCCAAATACGGTAACAACAAAATCCCAAAGCCACTTTTAATCCCGCCACCCAAATGCATCAAGGTCACAATAAATGCGACATCGATGGTCACTTGAATCGACAACTGAATATCAAAGCGAGGCCAGCGCCGTGCAATTGTAAAAATAAACACAAAACCACACAGCGTATAGCCCGCCAACACCAAAATCGACGCCCAAAAATGGTCTCGCTCTAAAAAGCTACCACCTGAGAGCAGATATGCCCCCGCCATCAAACCGATGACGATCAATAGACGAAATAAATTAAAGAGTGAAAGAGACTGCCAAAGGTGTTCGTTGGACGTGCGCAAAGAATTCGGCATAAATTCCAAATCAGTTTGGTAACGGTTTCATCGCCAAGCGATGTGAATAGAATGAAAACAACTACGGTCGAGCCAAGAGCAAAATACTAAAAAAAACGGGCGGCCCAAGCCACCCGTCGTGCAATACCCACTATTAATGATTTAATGGTGCTTGTTGTCCAATTAATCGAGCCAACTCACCCAAAGCAGCTTCATAAACACCACGTTTGAATTCAATCACCGCATCGAGTGGTGACCAATATTCATTCCAGCGCCATGCATCAAACTCCGGATGTGTGGTTTTGCGTAGGCAAACATCGGAATCTTTCCCCGTTAGCCGCAGCATAAACCAAATTTGTTTTTGCCCTTTATAAGTACCGCGCCATTCACGACGCACCCAATTGGTCGGCACATCATATTTCATCCAGTCTCGCGTGCGGCCCACAATTTCTACATGATGCGGTAATAAGCCAACTTCTTCGGCTAACTCCCGAAACATCGCTTGCTCTGGGGTTTCACCTTGCTTGATACCGCCCTGCGGAAACTGCCACGAATGCTCTCGCACCCGCTTTCCCCAAAAAACTTGGTTCTGTTGATTAATGATGATGATGCCGACGTTTGGCCGATAGCCATCACGATCGAGCATAGATACGACCTATATAGTATTTCGTTGATTACCCTAATTTTTTCACATCTGAGCGCACTTGAAAACATTTATATCTGTGAGGAGTGCGGTGTGATGTGTGAGGTGTATGCTTTTACCCCTTCCACCTTACACCTAACGCCTCACTGCTAGATAAACAAACGCCGATCATTATGTGGATTCATGCGCGCTAAATCGCTAACAAACTCATTAAATTCCAAGCCATATTCAGCTTCCAATTTTTTAGCTTTGTCCGCTAAACGCTCCCACTGCGGGCTGTTTTGTCCACGCATAAAGGCAAAGGCAATCACATTGCCTTTTTGCCGTGCAGGCAAGCAAATCAAGCGCCCTTCAAACACTTCCGATAATTGCGCACAATATTGCTCAAAGCGACGATCAATACTCCATAAATTCACTGCCAACACGCCGTTATCAGTCAACTTATGTTTGCACGCAGTAAAAAAATCGGTACTCGCTAGTGGCGCGGCAATACCTGTTGCCGAATACGCGTCCATCATGATCATATCGACCGACTCATCGGCCATCTGGTAAACATGTGCTGCGCCGTCACCCGTAATGACCTCAAGGCGTTCATCATCCTGCGGCAAGAAGAACATCGAACGCGCCACATTCACAACCTGCTGAAATAACTCAACGCAAGTCAGATGGGTATTGGGCAAATATTCATGCACCCATTTGGCAATCGAGCCGCCACCCAAACCAATCAGCAACATTTTTTGCGGCGGATCTAAAAATAGCAAACTGCCAAATACGCAGCGCGAATAAGCCAGCAGCAATTCATTGGGCGCATTGATTTTCATCGCGCTTTGCGTATCGTCATTACCAAAATGCAGCTTACGAATTCCGCCCTCTTCCGACACATCAATCATAATGTCGTCATCGTCGCGCTTAGAAAACCGTTTTGAACGAAATAGCATTATTCGTCGCCCCCGCAGCCTGTAACACCAGCGGGTTTGCTTGCTAGGATGGAAATCCGGCTTGGATCGCTAAAAGTTTCTTTATCAAACGCTTTATCACCATCCGCACGCGGCGTGCCATCGGCTTTGGCATTCACAAAATCATAACGTTTCGGATCGGCCAAATGCGATGGCACGACATTACACATCGCCGTAAACATCGTTTCCAAACGACCAGGAAAACGTTTATCCCAATCTTTCAACATATCGCCAATCACTTGACGCTGCAAATTCGGCTGCGAACCGCATAAATTACAAGGAATAATCGGGAAGCCACGCGCGGCGGTGTATTTTTCAATGTCTTTCTCGCGGCAGTAGGCCAGCGGGCGAATCACCATATGCTTGCCATCGTCTGAGACCAACTTCGGCGGCATACCTTTGAGTTTGCCACCGTAAAACATATTCAAAAACAGCGTTTCCAGAATATCGTCGCGGTGATGACCCAGCGCAATCTTCGTCGCACCGAGTTCATCGGCCACGCGGTACAAAATCCCACGGCGCAGGCGTGAGCACAGACCACAGGTGGTTTTGCCCTCTTCGATCACGCGAGTCACGATGGAATAGGTATCCTCTTCGATAATCCGATATTCAACGCCTAATTCCGCCAAATACGTCGGCAAAACATGCTCAGGAAAGCCAGGCTGTTTTTGGTCGAGATTGACAGCAACAATCGAGAAAGTAATCGGTGCCGATTTTTGCAAGCTCAGCAAAATATCCAGCATCGTGTAGCTGTCTTTGCCGCCCGACAAGCAAACCATCACCCGATCACCATCTTCGATCATATTGAAATCATTAATCGCATCGCCCACGTTATGGCGTAAACGTTTGACGAGCTTATTGTAATTGTACTTCTGCTTTTGCTCCGCCTCGGTCAATTGCGGTTTTTCTTGGGGTAGATCAGCGATTGTGTTCATAGAAATATAACGGGACGCCCAAGGACGCCCCGTGTTAGGTAATTGAATTGGCAGTGATTTTACATTAAATACGACACCGCCGTTTAGCATTATGCGTTAGTAAAAAACCATTCATGCCCACCCCCACCAATAACCATTTGGCATAACTTACAAATAAAACAACAAAGCCTTTCTACTTTAATCCACAAGCTTTTGTGAAACGTCGCACTTTAACCTCGATACTATTAAATATATTTGGGCGCAATATAATTATCACCTAAAATAAGCGGCAATATTATCAATTACACCTTAGATAGATCGACACTCGTTCTATTTTGTAATTGACTCAAACACCTGAGGTGAAACATGAACGCAGCAACACAAACCCTTCCATCGCGCCAAACATTAATCCGCGCACTGATTATTGGTGCACTTAGCACAAGCCTAGTCGCTTGCGGCGGTGGTGGTCCTGGTGGCGCAGATTTAATTAGTGGGGGGAGTAGTGGTAGTGGTAGCGGCGGGACAGCAACCCCGGCACCATCTGCCATTCCGGGCACCTCTGCAACACTAAGTATTGACAGCATAATTGCAGGCGCACCAAGCATTAGCGCAAATGCCAATACTACAATCGAAGTTACAGTAAGTGACAACGGTAAGTTAGCAGCAGGTGAAGTCATTAGCTTTACCTCTAAATGCGCAGTGGCAGGTAAAGCAACAATTGACGCAAAAGCAGCCACCAACTCACAAGGCAAGGCTATTGCCTCATTCACTGACAAAGGCTGCGCAACAACTGACACAGTTACTGCTACAGCCTCAAATGGGAAAACAAAACAAGTTGACGTTATTATTGCAGCCCCTGCCGCTGCGTCATTACAATTCTCCACCACTATGCCCGCCGATGGGGTAATCGCATTAAAAGGCTATGCTTCTGGTGCAAGACCAGATAGCGCACAAGTAAGTTTTAAAATTGTTGATGCCGCAAACAATCCAATTGCAGGGCGTCAAGTTACATTCTCTCTCGATACATCTATAGGTGGTGTAACTCTTTCTGGCAGCCCAACTGTCACCACGGATGCAACAGGAATGGCTACCGCAACAGTTTTAGCAGGAACAATGCCAACACCAATTCGAGTAACCGCAACTTCAGGTACACTTACCAGCACATCTGGGAAATTATCAATCAGCTCTGGCTTCCCCCATCAAGACTCTCTCGATTTTTCCGCCACCAAATACAATATCAACGGCTGGAATTATAGTGGTGAAACTGCAGAGATCACGATTCGCTTCGGAGACCATTTTAAAAACCCAGTTCCTGATGGCACCACCATTAATTTCATTTCTGATGGCGGCAACATTGGTAACAACACACAAGGCAGCTGCTCTAGCGTTGCGAACTCATGCAAAATCACACTAACCTCACAAAACCCACGCCCTGCAAATGGGCGAGTTCATGTCGTAGCCTACGCTATTGGTGAAGAAAGCTGGTATGACAGGCTCAATCCCGCAATTAACCCAGCCACAGGAAATCCAATTGGCCTCAACAATGTCGCAGATCAAGACAGCGAACTTCTTGACGACAATGGCAAATCGACCGACATTGGCGAAGCATTTATAGATAAAAATGAAGATGGCATCTTCAATAATAACGATCAGTTAATTGACTTTAATAATAATGGGACCTATCAAGGGCCCGATAATAAGCTTTCAACCCCATCGTGCGCCGTAGGTTACCCCAAATGCGCAACAACAAAAACCTTGCACATTTTCAAACAAGCCACATTCATTTTCTCCAGCGACGATCCTAAAACGCCAGTAATAACGCCAGCATTGCCTGCATCACTCACGGGCACCTGCGGCACGGTACGTGATTTCACCGCTTACATCCCCGATGTAAACGGCAACATTCTGCCAGCTGGAACTAAAATCAGCGTTGCGAGCGCCAACGGATCAGGCTCAATCCTTACTGGAGCAAGCCAAACCATCGGTTCTGCATCCCCACCACTCAATGCGCAAATACTGAATCAAACACTATTCCAATTTCAATTCAAGTTTGGTGACGCTGCAATAGCACCAGCAACCTGCATAGCGAGCACCGGCATCTTGGCAATCACTGTGGACTCCCCAGCTGGGGGCGGCCAAGCAGCCAAGAAAACCACCTTTAATTACAACTACAACATTAATTGACACTCAATGTCACCCCAAAAACCGCCAAGTACTTGGCGGTTTTTTATTTCTACCAAACCTCAAGCCCACTCAAACCAAACTCCCAGTTTAATTTTGACAAGCGCAGCAAGAGTTTACATTTCGGCCCAAAAATTGCCACTTCAACATGCCCCAAACCATCCATCTCCACCAACTAGCCCCCGCCAAACCCGCCATCGGCGCACCGTGTAATGGTTGCGGGGTCTGCTGCGCGGCGGAGCCTTGCCCGATTGGCATACTGATTAGCCGCAAGCGGCAAGGGCGATGTACTGCTTTGCAGTGGGATGACGTGCAAACACGCTATGTGTGCGGCATGGTGGCTCAACCCGATGCCTATCTAAACGTGAATTGCTCTTGGCTAAATCGACTCATTTCACGCTGGGCGCGGCGCTGGATCGCGGCTGGCGTGGGGTGTGATTCAGATTGTAGTACCGAGCCAAATAAAGACTGTATTTAACTACAAGCAATCAATTACAAAGCCCACAATCAAATACCCAGCAGACTAATGCCAAAATCAGTAGCTACGAGATCAGCAACGAAAGCGATATAATACGACGATGACTCAACGCCAAATAGCCCTTCTTAGCTAGCAATACCGCGTCAACAAGCAAAAGAGATGCTGCGACACCTCACTAGTCAAGTGACGTTTTACTCCCAAACCAACAAGACAATCGACCGATAATCCGAGCCCAGGGCCCACACTCAATAGGCCAGCAAGGCTCCGCATCAAAGCAATTCATTTAGCCCGCTGCGATAGCTGAGCGTCGATTTGCTTCGCTACCACCGCTGCTTGGCCTTGGGTCAGCAAAATATTGGGGAATTCGGGTTGCGTCATATCGCCAATCGCAAACACACCGTCACGCAGTGCGCCTGCAGCAGTCTTAAGCACTGGAAAAGCCTGCAATTGCGGTGATGCTTGATAGCCAAAATAAACGACAGCGTAATCGTAGTGCTCGCCTTGCACCTGTACGCCAGTGGCGTTGGTCGACAGCACTAACTCTTGGCAGTCGGTGCAAATCAAAATCATCGGCTGTTGCCGAATTTGCTGCAGCAGCGCCGCTGATGTTCGCAACTGCCCGCGCACCAACATCGTCACGGCCACACCCATTTCGGCTAAAATCAGCGCATGATCGGCAGCATTGTCGCCTCCGCCTAGCACCGCCACGCGTTGCCCAGCGGCGATATGAGCAATTTTTTGCAAGCCTGGGCCAACAATCACTCGCGCCGATTCTGGAAAAGGAGAAAACGGCGTAGCACCGCAAGCAAACACCATTTTTTTGGCGTGAATCACATCGCCATGACTTAAAGTGCAGACAAATTCACCCTGACCGACATCTGCATCAACAGCCACTGCGCTCAATTGCGTCGCCCGCGCACAATGCGCCGCATCGATCTGCGCCACCATCGCAGCCAGATAATCCCGCCCCGATATTTCGGCCTGCCCCGGAATCCATTTCAAGATGTAGTCACTATTGGCCAGCGGCCCGCCCAAAACGGCGGCTTGTTCCACAATCAGCCAACTGCGACCCAAGCCCGTCAGCCATTGCGCCAACGTCAGCCCGCCGACACCGCCACCGACAATCAGTACATCGACCTTACGCTCAACCATTTCGCCCCCCATCACCTTATTCATCCAATCCGCCGAATCGCAACTACGCCGGCAATGCGGCCAACAGTGCTAAAATTGCGCCATCCTTTTTTTGATGCCCGCCCAAATGACGCCACAACAAGTCCAACTGCCCGCCCCTTCTGCCGAGGCCCTGATCGCCAGCCAAACGCTCTGCCAGCACATCGCCGAGCACATTGATGCAGCGGGCGGCTGGATTTCGTTTGCCGACTATATGCGCCAAGCGATGTACACGCCGGGGCTGGGCTATTACAGCGGCGGCGCAACCAAATTTGGCGGTGCGGGCGATTTTGTCACCGCACCAGAAATCTCGCCACTGTTTGGCGGCAGCGTGGCCGCGACCGTGACACATGTACTCGCAGAAACGGGCGGTGCGGTACTCGAAATTGGCGCGGGCACAGGGCAACTCGCGGCACAGATTTTAGCTGAACTAGAGCGGCGCAACGCGCTGCCAGAACACTATGCCATTTTGGAGCTATCCGGCCAGTTGCGCGAGCGGCAACGCCAGACTTTGCACACTTTAGTGCCGCATTTAGTCGCCAAAGTACAATGGCTAGACCAATTACCGACTGATTTTATCGGCGTGATGCTCGGCAACGAAGTGCTCGACGCAATGCCGTGCGAACTGGTGCAGTACTCTTCTGGAAATGGTTCGAATGGAGAATGGCAACAACGCGGAGTGACCGTTAGCCAAAATGGTTTTGCGATGAGCAACCGCCCCATCAGCGATCTGGCGCTCGCCGCCGCCTGCGCACCGCTACCGCGCATCCCGCTCTACACCAGCGAGATCCATCTAGAAGCACAAGGTTTTATCGCCGCGCTGGCGCAAAGCCTGCATCGCGGCATGATTTTATTATTCGACTATGGCTTCCCACAGCAAGAGTATTACCACCCCGAGCGCAGCATGGGTACGCTGATCGGCCACTATCGCCACCATACCATCCACGACCCCTTCTTTTATCCCGGCCTCACCGACATCACTTGCCATGTGGATTTTTCAGCGATGTATACCGCTGCAGACATTAATGATCTTTGCCTAGACGGCTATACATCCCAAGCCAGTTTCTTGCTCGATGCAGGTATTTTGAATTTAGCCGAACAACTGCCAACTGAAAGCATTGATTACATGAAAACCGCCGCAGCGATTCAAAAGCTCACCACCAGTGCTGAAATGGGCGAAATTTTCAAAGTGATTGCGTTTTCCAAAGGGCTCACTGGCGACACCGCACCCGGCTTGCGCGGACGAGATCGTTCGGGCGAATTGTAAGCCGCGCCACCTAGCTCGACGAACTGTCATCTAAAGTGTGTATTTTGCTGCGCAAACTTGGGTTTGCGCGGGGCATTGCGTACCATGCCCTTACCACCCTGATCGACAACTTCGCTTGAGCAAGGACCCGCTGTGCACAAAGTTTCATATCTGACTCGAATCAGCCGCCTCATCCAATTTGTATTACACGTGATCCACGGCATGTGGGTGGTACGGTTTCGCTTCCCCCACATGAGCGAGCAAGCCAAGCTACAAAAAACACAAACTTGGTCACAACAACTAGCCCGCAAGCTCGGCCTGCGCGTCCACGTATTTGGCGCTGCGACGCCACTACATCCGGCCAATTGCATTCTGATTGCCAATCACATCTCATGGTTTGATATTTTTGCCATCAACAGCATCACCGTAGCCCGCTTTGTCGCCCGCGCCGATGTGCAACACTGGCCGGTGATTGGCATGCTGTGCAAAGGTGCCGGCACCGTCTTTATCGACCGCGAAAAGGTACGCGACGCGCAGCGCGTCAACACCAGCATCAGCACCGCACTCAATAATCAAGAATGCATCGCCTTTTTCCCCGAAGGCACCACCAGCAACGGCCAAGAAATCCGCCCATTCAAAGCTTCGCTAATCCAAAGCGCGTTTGAAACCAACGCAACAATTCAGCCAATTTATCTGCGTTACACCAATGGACAAGGCGAATATTCAACCGATGCCGCCTATATCGACGATATGAGCATCACTGATTCACTCTGGCTCATCGCCACTTCGCGCCAGCTCAACATCGAAATTCACTTTTTAGAGCAATTGACGCCTGAAGGGCACGATAGACGCACCTTGAATAAAGAAGTGGAAGCGATGATTCGGGCAAAACATGAGAGTCTGCAGGGGATTGCGAAGTTGCCGCAGCAAGGTGCTGCGCGGAATATTGACGAGGCGGTCGCCTCAACGAGTTGAGGTCTTACGAAGCAAAGTCGCACTCATGCCGCGCGACCATTCGTAGAAGAATTCTAAGTCGCACTGCGAGTTGGGATTCTGAGTACCACCACTGCACCAATCAGCGCGAGTGCGGCTAAGCTCAGTTGGAATACGGGTTGCCCGGCAAAATGCCAGATCGACAGACTGGTCATCAGCAACATCAAACTAATTGCCAGCACTTTAATCCGCAGTGGCAAAGAGCGATTTTGCTCCCAATCGCGAATCATCGGTCCGCAATAGCGATGCGCCAATAGCCATTGGTGCAAAGCAGGTGAGCCCTTGGCAAAACACGTTGCCGCCAACAACACAAACGGCGTGGTCGGCAAACCTGGGACGATCACCCCGATCACGCCCAAGGCCAGTGCCACCATACCGGCGAAAATCCACATTGTCTTATACCATTGCGCCATTCAGAACTTTACCTCCCGCATGATGTGAATTGAGCGACTCAATATTCCCCCCAAAGGTACACGACCTGCAATGCCCAAAACCATATCGCTGGTGCAGTATAGGTAGATCACGCAGCACATTCATGAACTTTGCCTTGCTCGCAATACCTCAAAAACCTAAACTCAGCTTCAATGCTCGCACGATGACTCAACCTCCACTCAGACGCAAAATCCAATGCCCAAAGTCTATTATTTCCTGCGTTTCTTTTTACTTTATATCTTATTGCTAGGCACGGCGCAGGCCGCTTTGGGCGATAAAGACGGCAGCGAGCCAAGCAATCTGGCCGTATTTGGGCAGCAATTGCGACAAGATGGCTATGACCTTGAATTGCTGATCAGCTTTGGCACGTCCAAAGGCGGCTCTGCAGGTCATTTGGCGCTCAATATACCCGATCACGCGACGCAGCAAGAATCGGTGTATTCCGCCAATTTTTACGCCGACCGCGACGCCAAACACCAAGACGATTTTTATACGCAGGATTTGATTTTAAAAATCCCTAAACAAGAATATCTATTCAAATCAAAATCATCGTTGTCCGATTTAGCGTCGTTTGGCTTGGATTTTGGAGAAATTTACAAACGCTCAGTGATTGGCATTCGTGTGTATGGCGTTCCTAGCGACGAAATCCACGCGACTCAGGCTTATCTTGCGCAGATGAATGTGGATTTTCATGCCAAAGTGAAAAAGACCGAATACCATCGCGATGAGATTAAATATGGTTATTTAGATCTCAATTGCGCCAAAACCATAGCCTCAGCGTTTAAATATGGAGCCAAATACAAAGACGTCAAAATTGAAAAACCGTCGCTTTTCAAATGGTCAACTGTCGCCAGCGCGCTCAATAGCAATTTACCAACCGAAATGGCGATGAAACTGATCAAAGCATGGGATCAACGCGGCTACCGAATCGATACCGTACTCTATAAAAAATATGAATTTTCTAGCTATATTGATCCGCACGAGGAGGAAAAAATCGCCTTTAAAGATTTACCCGACCGCTTTCCCTCGGTGCTCTCGCGCGATTTTTTAAACTCACAAGGCCAATACCAAGACATCGACAATCTCTACGCGATGTATTTGCTCTATAACTTGGGCCGCTACAGTATTCAAATTAAGCCAGAAACACAGTTGCTCGAAATCGAAACCAGCAAAACCCCGATGCCTTTTACTGCTGCCAGCAAATTGGCAAAAAAAGACGCCAAATCAGATCGCGATCGCTTCCGCCGCAAAATCCCATTTTTACCCAGTGGCTTGCAAATGGGCGAAACGCCAAATAATCGGCATTTATATCACTACCCTAGCGATGGGCCACATTAGCACCCCAAATAAACGAGAATGGGTTTACTGAACCAGTATTTCTAGCATGCGAAAATTGGCAGAACGATGTCGCACAAGGACTTAGACAAGCTACCCAGCAAGTCATGCAATCGGGCTTACTGCCACCGCGATTAAATCAATACGGTTTAAAGTAATTTAAACTTAAAAAATATTGATGTATTTTACTGCAGGTCAATCTATAAAAGATCTAGAAGGCAATACATCGAACAACTATTCAGACACTAAACAGAACAATCGACTCATGAAACAAATCTATCACTGCTTGCGCTACCGCTCATCTTCCACCACAATCCGCCCTCCCCAGCAAATCGAGTTTTACACCACATCCGCTCGGCATCCCTACTAGCCATCCAAGGCAGACTAAACTAGATTAAGTGCACGCCGACAAAGGAACACCAAGATGCTCAAACGATGGGCTGGATTACTGCTGATATTGGGCGCGTGCCATCTTCAAGCCGCGCCGCTGCAGGTTTCTTTTCCTGAAATCATCCCACTGAGTTTCATCACACCCGATGGGCAAAAATTAGGTTTGTATGTCGACTTGATGACGGCGATTGGTCAAGAGGCAGGCATTGAGCTGCAATTGAACATCACACCGTTTGCCCGCAGCGTGAATATGGTGAATCACAGCAAGGTCGATTTGGCAGTTCACAACACCAAAGCGGTACACACCTCTCAACTGCGTAATTTGGGCGTACTGCATATGACGGATTTGGTGCTGTGGCCCAGCCCAAGCAGCGCATTAAGTAATAAATCGCAATTAAACGAGCAAATTGTGGGTCGTCTGCGGGGTGGCTGTCGGCGCGTCATCGATTCACAAAACATACAGTTTTACGATATTAATGATTACAACCAAGGGGTACGAATGCTGGCGGCTCAGCGCATCGACTTGCTGTGTGGCAGCCGCGAGGCGATTTTATTTGCTATTCGTCGCAATGCACTACCCGCACTCGAAACCGGTCTGCCTTTGCGCTTAGAGCAAATGCAGGTCGCCTTATTAGCACGTAAAGACCTGCCCAAATCACAGCTTGATCGCCTGCAACGAGCGACCCAAAAAATCATGAAATCAGGATTGCCGCAGCAGCTAGCATCGCGCTACGGCTTGAAATAGACGGCCACTCCAGCGACAAGCAGTGGCCAACGACTTTTATTCGACTTCAAACATCACTTCATTACGACGTAAAACAGGCAAAGTCCACGGCGGATTGTAGCGCGCCAATTGTGGGCTGCCGACGGCCTTTAGATTTTGGCTCGCCATCCAGGCGCGCAACTCATCAATCCGTTTTTGCGTCCCCGCTTCAGTATTAAAGCCAGAGTACTTTAAAACAGCCCACGTTTTAGCAGGTAGCTCACGAATGACGACGGCCGGATTATTGGGCTTGGGGAGCGTTGCTAGCGTATAGCTACTTGGCATCACAAAATGAACGCGCCATTGCTGCGCGCCTTGCAGGGCAGGAATATCACTTGGTGCAGATGCGTTTGAAGGCGCCAAAACCACGGGCGCGGTCATCGCTATTTTTTGTGCACTCGCTTTCACGGGTGTCAAAGTTACGGGCACCGTCATCGCTATTTTTTCTGAGCCTTCTTCGCTACTCAGGTTTACTGCGACGTTGTTACCAAAGATAAAATCAGCAATGGCGCGAAAGCCTTGGCCAGAAGCCGTATCCATATCGCCTGCCACTTCGACCTCGGCCACGAGGATGGCTGGGTATCGCCGTAATTCGAAGTTATTATTTTGAGAAATGACTTCGAACTTTGGTTCTTCAGTAGCCATAGCTGGCGCTCCCACCAGCCCAAAGGCCAGCATTAGAATGAGTTGAATTGGCTGTTTCACGATTGAATCCTTTGCGTATTGTTCAATACAAGGAAATCACAGGGTTCAGTCTGCACATGCTATGTATATGACCATAGCCATCGCTTTTACAAGTCCAAAGGGCAATACGTCTACTCATTCTAATGGCTAAAAAATCAATCCCGCTGACTATCCAAATCCATTTGCTCGTAACGAATAAATTTTGTTTTATTGCGGAAGCGATAGCTCAACCAAATGACAAAAAACAGCGGAATACCGATATAGGTAGCAGCGACACTCGCCCAATCAATCGTGCCAGCCATAAAGGCTTGGTAGTTTTGCCCCAGCATAATCACCATACACAGCGCAAATGCAAACATCGGCCCGAAAGGATAAAACTTGGAGCGATACGGCAAATCGCTCAAATCACGCCCTTGCATCACATAGGCTTTACGGAAGCGATAATGGCAGATGGCAATGCCCAACCAAGCAATAAAACCGGTCATCCCTGATGTGCTCAGTAGCCACAAATAAACCGTTTTTTCACCAAAGATAGAAGCTAAAAAGCACAGCATCCCCACGACAGTCGTCGCATACAGCGCATTGCGCGGCACGCCGTTGGCGGACAACTTGGCGAACATTTTTGGTGCTTTACCCTCTGTAGCCAAGGAATACAGCATCCGGCTTGATGCATACATACCCGAGTTACCCGCCGATAAAATCGCAGTTAAAATCACCGCGTTCATCACGCTAGCAGCAAAGGCGATCCCCGCATTTTGAAACACCAAGGTAAATGGACTCACGCCGACATTGGCCAAATCGCTTTTGAGCAAATTCGGGTCGGTATACGGAATCAACATGCCGATCACGAAAATTGCCAATACATAAAACAACAAAATCCGCCAAAACACCTGCTTAATCGCCTTTGGGATATTTTTTTGCGGGTTTTCAGACTCGCCCGCAGCAATCCCGACCAGCTCAGTACCTTGGAACGAGAACCCTGCAATCATTGCCACGCCCAGCATGGCCGGAAATCCGCCGACAAACGGCGCCTCACCCGCAGTAAAGTTTTCAAAACCAACGCTATGGCTACCACCCAAAATGCCGAAAATCATCAACACACCAGTGACGATAAAAATCACCACGGTAATGACTTTAATTAAAGAGAACCAAAATTCAGCTTCACCAAAGCCCTTCACCGACAGGTAATTGAGCGAAAACATAATCGCCAAAAACAAGGCACTCCACATCATGCCTGAGCTTTCTGGGAACCAAAATTTCATCACCATACTGGCTGCGGCCAATTCAACGGCAATGGTCACCGCCCAGTTGTACCAATAATTCCAGCCTAATGCGAAACCAAAACCCGGCTCAACAAACTTAGCGCCGTAAGTCGAAAACGAGCCAGAAACCGGCATATAGGCTGCCATCTCGGCCAAACTGGTCATTAAGAAATAAACCATCAAACCGATAACGGCATAAGCCAGCAAAGCACCGCCAGCGCCAGCTTGGGCCACGGTCGCGCCCGAGGCAACAAATAAACCAGTACCAATCGAACCGCCAATCGCAATCATCGATAGATGGCGAGCGCGCAAATTTCGCTTCAAATGTGGAGCCGCGTTAGCTACAGGGGCTGTCATGAAAATCCTTTGGAATACACCGTAATGGGGCGGTCAATCACATGCGAACCACCCAAGGGGATGAAATCCTAACAGTTTCGCAACAAGTCCAACACCCAGAAAATCCCATATACAGATATTACACAATGCGACAATTCATGATTTACCTCTAAACAGATCAACGCTGTAGCGCGTAAAGTAGCTGTTTTAATTGCCAGAATATCGCCATGAATGCCGTTTTAATTGCCGTGACCTTGATGCTAGCGCTGTCGCTCAGCCGAATTCATGTCGTCATTAGTATCTTGATCAGCGCCGTGATCGGTGGATTGTGTGGCGGCTTAACGCTGGCGAAAACCATTGCTGCATTTAATGGTGGCTTGGGTGGCGGCGCGGGGATTGCCTTATCGTACGCACTATTAGGTGCTTTTGCTTTGGCACTAGCTGAGTCGGGCTTGCCTCACGCGATGGCTGATGGCTTGACCAAACTCAGTCAAAAAAGCAGCAATAGCCAGCGCGTTAAATGGGGTATTTTGCTCGCTGTATTGGCGGTATCGATTTCATCGCAAAATTTATTGCCAATTCACATCGCATTTATCCCGCTGCTGATTCCGCCGCTACTTTATACATTGGCCAAATACAAGCTCGATCGCCGCGCCCTCGCCTGCGTGATGACCTTTGGTTTAATCACGCCGTATATGCTGTTTCCCGTTGGTTTTGGTGAAATCTTCTTAAAACAAATTCTACTCGGCAGTATCGCAAAATCAGGCCTAGATGCCAGCCAAGTGAATGTGATGCATGCCATGGCTTTGCCTGCACTGGGCATGATGATTGGCCTACTCACCGCCGTCTTTGTGACTTACCGTAAACCACGGCAATACAATATCGACGCACTCAAAGCCGTTGAGCGCGAAGACATTCGTTACTCCTTGCGCTCGATCAGCGTAGCCATCACCGCCATGGTGGTGACTTTTATTGTGCAACTCTTAGCCGACTCGATGCTGCTCGGCGCCTTGGCTGGTTTTGCCATTTGCGTCGTGGGTGGCGCAGTGCCTTGGCGCAATGCTGATAGCGTATTTAGCGAAGGCATGAAAATGATGGCTGGCATTGGCCTGATTATGATTGCGGCCTCGGGCTTTGCCGAAGTGCTCAAAGCCACGGGTGATGTAGCAAGCTTAGTCGAACAATCAGCAGGTTGGATTGGCAATAGCAAAGCGCTGGCTGCATTCTTGATGCTCTTGGTCGGCCTGATCGTGACGCTCGGTATTGGTTCGTCATTTTCTACCGTACCGATTTTGGCGACCATTTATGTGCCGCTGGCGATGAAACTGGGCTTTAGCCCCGAAGCCATTGTGTGTTTGGTCGGCACTGCAGGCGCATTGGGCGACGCAGGCTCACCGGCCTCAGATTCGACACTAGGGCCAACGGCAGGTTTGAATATCGATGGGCAGCATAATCATATGTGGGATACCGTCGTGCCGACTTTCTTGCATTACAACTTACCGCTAATGGCATTTGGCTGGGTCGCGGTGATGGTTTTATAATTAAATTGCAATTTATCGGTGAGTTTTGCAAAAAGCACTTGCCAAGTACAAATTGTTCGGTGATAATCATGCCTCTCTTGGCTATGTAGCTCAGTTGGTTAGAGCACAGCACTCATAATGCTGGGGTCGCAGGTTCGAGTCCCGCCATAGCCACCAAGATAAAGTAAAAAGCCCGCATCGCAAGATGTGGGCTTTTTGCTTGGTATCCAGCAAGGCAACCATCTTCAAATCGGGGATCAGCATGTCTTTACACGATCACTACGCGAAATTAGGCGTCCAGCCCAACGCCAGCATCGACGCAATCAAAGCGGCCTATCGTCGCAACGCGACCAAATATCACCCAGACCGCAATGCCGCGCCCGATGCCCCCGCGCGATTTCGTGAAATCCAAGCAGCCTACGATGTTCTGTCTGACGCCGAGCGACGCAAAGCCTATGATGATTATCGACAACGCAGCTTGATTGATAATCCACTCGAAGTCGCCCAAGAAATTGCCGCTAAATATTTACAAGGTGTATTGCAATGAACGTATCGTCTTTTTTTGCTGAATTGATGTCGGTCTACGACGCCGAACTCGAAGACCTGATGAGTGACTCGGAAGGCAAACCGGCACTCAAAAAGCGTTTAGCCGAAAAACGCCAACAGTTTTCGCACCTATTGCCGATGATTGAGTTCAGCCCAGAAATGGTCGCCGTGGTTTTTTACAATGCGTTTAGCTTTACGTCGCCCGCGATGATGAAAGCGATTGTATCGAGCGAGCCCGATGGTGATGACTTCATCCCTTGGGATCAATTACAAGAAAACCTCAGCATTGCCGATTGGGCGCAGGAACTCGTCGCTGCAGCACGGGATGCCGATGGTGGCGATGTGTTTTTGGTGGTGTCGGCCGCTTTAGAATACCTCCGCCTCAAAGGCTCGCATCACAGCGCACACGCTGCAGCCACACCCATCGAAGAAGAAGACGACGATCGCGATGTTTACAATTCGGACGATGATGGTGGCGATATGAGCGACCTTGATTCTTCTGGCTCGTCTTGGCTTGAAGAGCAAGGCTTTGAAACACGCGACCCCGACAATTAATTAGCATGAGTATATTGCTGCAGCTATTAATTAACAAAGCACAGCAATAGATACATCCAATTTTGCATTATTACGCACAGCAAACCCAATCAAACATTAAGGACTGATTATGCATCCAGCAGTTATCAATGCCTCACAACTGATTACCGTCGGCGACATTACTGGCGCCGAAAAAGTGTTGTCCGACATCGCCGATCAACACGGCGATACGGCTTTGATGCAAATTTTGGATGAAGTCGCCCCCAAAGATTTACTCGCCATCATGCGCGAATACGATTCGGCCAAGCAATCTTTGCTGAGCATGATGGTGACGCCCGAGCAATTTGCTCGTGCCGTGGTGCTCGACAAACAATACGGCGAGCGCAATAAAGACAAAATGCGCGGCATGATTAATGCCGTCATTTACAAAGACCCAGACCTAACGGGCGACTACCTCGAAGCGATGTTTGAGCAAGACGGTGGCACGGAAACGATGGCCGACTATTTTTACGGTCGCCTCGAAGAAGTGTTTAATTTTGTCATGCACGCCAGCAACACCACCGACCCGCTGCCGTTTTTATCGGACGATGGCAGCAGCACCAGTGATGAAATCCGCGAATTTTTTGCCGTATTTCATTCGCTCGAACACATTCAAGACAAAACCAACTGGAGCTACACCCGCTCTGAAGTCGCCGACAATGACTGGAAAGAAACCATCTGGATTTTATTCCATGAACAAACCGACTTTTTCGAACACATCATTGGTGAGCTGCAAGGCCGCGTTTTAGCGCACGCGATGCGCGCCGAGCGCCGTAGCAAACCGATTAGCGACAGCGCGATTGAAAGCTTGCTCGCCGCGATTTCCGGCGGCAGTGACAAAACCGATGAAGCCGAAGAGTCCGCAATTTAATATGACGAATATGAGCAATCCCGCAACGAGTATTGCCGCCTTTGACCAACGCCGATTTTTTGATAAAGCACTCAGTTTTGGCGTGGCGCAAGGCATTATCAGCGCCGAAAAACTGACCACCATCGAAGCCGACTTGGCCAAAGGCATGGTGCAAATCGCCAATTATTTTGGCACTGCCTATTTGCGCCCTGATTTAGAGCTATCAGTGATTCGGATGACCAATCTGATTAGCCTCTATCTTGAAGATCACGCGCAGGGTGATTTGCAAGTCGCCGCGCAATCGCTACAACGCAACACGCTACTGTCGCACTCAAAAAACGGCGCGGATATGCTGCGCCGCCTGCATGCGATGCCTCGCGATACGCTGCTACTGAAAGACGGCGCAGCCTCGCAAGAAGAACAGCAATCGTTTTTAAATGAAATGAGTGGTGAAGAGCGAATCTCTTGGCCGCAATACCAAGCAGATCTCGCGCGCGGCCAAGCCTTGAAAGACAAAATCGAACTCGGCTTTTGGCTCGCCAAGAAACTACGCCTCGGTAACGAAGACATTTGCGATGCAGAGCAACTCATCGCCAGCGTGATGCTATTGATTTTAGCGCCCGACGGCAAAGTAAAGCTTCCTAGCCGCAAAGAATTCAATCTATTGATCAAAGCCGCCAAGGCCAAAAAGACGGTCTACAACCCTGATCGATTTGAACTCTTTTTTAGCGATGCGCCCATCTTGATTAAACGCACCGCGCACGCAGAAATGGAACATTTCCTCGCGCACGAACTACCGAAAATTCGCAGTAATAGCTTTAACCTAGAAAGCTTCTTTTTGGACGGCGGCATCAACGAGATCAGCGATTACGATGCTGCAATTGCCAAAAACTGGCAACGCATTAGCCAAGATGGCGACAACGCGGTGATTGCCACGCTGTTTTTACTTGTGGCAACCGAGCAACCGATCAAATCAACGATGCTCAAGCGCGAAGCCACTGCGATGGTGAAAGCGTTGCGAGAAAAAGGCCTCAATTCAGCGCTAGTCGCCGAGTTCATTGAAAATCATGTTCCAGTTGAGCTGCGCGAAGAACTGACCGACTTTTGGGAAAACGACCTCAAAGAAGACGCCGACACCGCGCTCGCCAACAAAGACCCTGAGTTCCCCGATGAATACATGGAGCGCGCGTTTAAGTATTTGCTGAAAAATTGCAGCACAACTTGGAAAGGCCGCAGTTAATAGTTTAAGTACCTGCGGCGTGGCGTCGCTTTGCCGCTTGCGGCTTAGTAAAACCCGCACCCTTAGGGTGCACGCTGTTTTACAGTCGCAGTCCGCGACGAGGACTTACTTCTCTTGCTTCGCCAAGAGAAGTAAGCAAGAGAAGGCGACCCGGGCGCGCATCGGTCCCCGATGCCCTCGGTCAGTCGTGAGCCAAACGATGAACCTGTTTGTCTCTCTCCCTCTCTCGGTGCGCTTGAACGGGATTTCAAGCCCCAGCCCAACCATCGCGGCTTAGCATCAGCCTTCAATTTGAATAAACTTAATAGTAGATGTATTGCCTTGCAGGCTTTAGCTATCAAACCTAGTAAAGCAATACATAGAGACAAATATGTCACTCGAAATCTGGCTGGCCTTTATAGTTGCAACCAGTTTTATCTCGGCCACACCGGGGCCGAATATGTTGTTGATGCTCAGCCATGGCGCACGTTATGGTTGGCGCGCGACCACGGCCACAATGAGCGGTGCGATCCTTGGCCTTGCGCTGTTGCTGGGTTTATCGGCGCTGGGCGTGAGCAGTGTGCTGGCTGCATCGCCGCTGCTGTTTATGGCGCTCAAAATCGCGGGCGCGTTGTACCTGATTTATTTGGGCTATCAGTGCTGGTATGCGGGTAGCAAGCTTTCACTGCCTAGTGGAAATGCAAATACCACTGCCTCTCGATTTAAAACAGGTTTAGCCGTTGCGCTTTCCAACCCCAAAGCGATCCTCTTTGCCGCTGCCTTTTTGCCGCAATTTCTCACGCCCAATGCACCGCAAGCGCCACAATGGCTGATTTTATTAAGCAGCTTTTTTATCATCGAAATCACTTGGCAACTGGCCTACGCTTTAGGCGGCATGTCGCTGGCGCGCTGGCTAGAAAGTGGGCGACGAATTCAAATATTTAATCGCTGCTGTGCGCTGGCCTTTTTTGCCGTTGGCGCGGCGCTCGCGCTGGCTAAAATCCATTAATTCACGGGTAAACAACATGATGAATGAACTGATTATCGAAGACCTCGTCATTGGCGAAGGCAAAGCTGCCGTCAAAGGCGCGCTGATTACCACGCATTACACCGGCACCTTGCTGGACGGCACCGTATTTGATTCATCGCACCGGAAAAGCAAACCCTTCCAATGCGTCATCGGCACTGGCCGTGTGATTAAAGGCTGGGACATCGGCATCATGGGCATGTGCGTTGGCGGCAAACGCAAGCTATCCGTTCCCGCGCATCTAGCCTATGGCGAGCGCCAAATTGGCGAGCACATTACGCCAAATTCTGATCTGTATTTTGAAATTGAACTGCTAGAAGTGTTGACGCGGGATTAAGAATTCGTGGCCGATTTGTTGCCTTTTCGCGAACAAATCGGGCGCAATCTCATCACCAGCCGCCGACTAAGCTATGCTTTGCCACCTAAATAACATTTAAATGTGGCGAACTGTATGCATCCTGTAATCAATGTGGCGCAACTGCAAGCGCTGATGGCCGACCCTGCTTTAGTGATTGTGGATTGTCGCCACGACTTAGCCAATCCAGCAGCAGGGCGCGCCGCCTATACGGAGAGCCACATTCCGAATGCGCGCTTTTTGCATCTCGACGAGGATTTGTCGGGTGAGAAACTCGGTCACAATGGCCGCCATCCCCTACCCGACCCAGCGCAGCTCGCCGCACGAGTAGGCCAACTTGGCATTTCTGAGAGCAGTAAAATCGTCGCCTACGACGCCAGCGGCGGCCCATTTGCCGCGAGGCTGTGGTGGCTCTTGCGCTGGCTCGGCTGCGATAGCGTGCAAGTGCTTAATGGCGGTTGGCCTGCATGGCTTGCGGCCCAAGCCCCCGTTGAAACGACAACGCCAATGTGGCCTGCCAGCACCTTCAACACCCAGCTACGGCCTGAGCTACATGTCCGCACTGACGATGTACTCGCCAATTTAGCCTCCGCGCAATTTGAAATTGTTGATGCGCGCAGTGCCGAGCGCTTTATCGGCATCGGCGAAACGCTCGACCCCGTAGCAGGCCATATTCCTGGCGCAATTAATCGCTTTTTCATGCTCAATTTAGCCGATGGCCACTTCAAATCGGTAATGCAGTTACGCCAAGAATGGCTGCAACTCTTGGGCGACCGCACGCCAGCGCAATGGGTGCATCAATGCGGCAGCGGCGTCACCGCTTGCCATAATCTACTCGCGCTCGAAGTCGCGGGCTTAAGCGGCGGGCGTTTGTATCCGGGCTCATGGAGCGAGTGGTGCAGCGATCCAGCGCGACCGATGCTGTGTTGATGGCGAGTTTAAATAAGTGCCTACGGCACGCTATTTTGGAGTCGCAATCCGCGACGGGGACTTACTTTCTTTGCTTCGTCAAAGAAAGACGCCCCTATATCTGCACCGACTTCGTCGGCTTGATATTGAGGGATTTTAAAAGCTGCAGCCCGACGAATGCGGCATAATATCGACATAAAATGAATAGCGCTATTAAATACGTCTAAATAGGATTTCAACGAGCACAATGAATTGAGATAAATAAATCGCAAGCATGCACAGAAACGGACCGATTCGTTCACTCAACAGAACTCAACATTATTGGGTTGCACGCGGTATTTTTATACTAATAAAATACACGTATGACCAATAGGATTTCAATGTCTAAAAACAAGAAAATTTGTATAGTCTTAGGAAATGGTTTCACGATTGATTTTTTCAATCACATATCAGAATCCATGAAGGATATTTGGAATGATGTTGATGTTTCAAATTTATTTTCTCACGGTTCTAATTTAAAATGGCCATCTAACAATAACCCTGGATTTTTATCTAAAAAATACACTCCTCATCTTTGGGATCTCGGTGCTCGTCCATATTTAGATAAAAATGAAACAATGAATTTGATTGAAAAAATTGTAACCAGCGTTAACGTATACGCACTCAAAGGTAAAAATGACATTAACAATGAGCAGAAATACTTGTTAGCCTACAAAGAACTTACATCTTATTTGAAATATTTATTTATCCATTTCAATAGCAAAGTAGTAAAAATACCTGACGAAATTAAAGATTGGGCCTGGGCTATATTTTTTTCCACTTTAAGTAACTCGCCGGACATTGAAGAAGTAATTATAGTAACTTACAACTACGACATATGGCTTGAAAGAATACTAAAGCATTTGAATATTAAGTTTGAACTACCACCAATAAAAAAAGAAAGTAAAAATTGCAAATTTAAAATATTCAAACCACATGGATCGATTAGCTTCAAATACAAGCAAGACCTGCCACTATCTAGCTTTAACATCAATTATTCAGAGCTAAAATCTGAGTGTTCATCTATTGATATAAAAGTAAAATATGAAGATCTATGCACAAACAACCCTATTATTTTTTTAATCCCGCCTGCTGGTGATGTCAACAGAACAAAAGATGGCTGGAATGCTAGTTTACGCCAAATCTATGAACCAAAGATCAGGCAGTTCACAAAAAATGACTTAATGATCATTTCCGGAATTTCTTACTGGCATGTTGACAGAGCCGAAATAGACAGCATTTTGATTTCTCCATCAAGTGATATGGACCTAATAAACATAAATCCATCAATGGATAAATATTTTGAGTCAGTAATAAATAGTCTTTTTAAAAATTACATCCATTTTGATTCAAGCAAAGCATTAAAGGAATTAGTGTTATGAGTGTACGATTAAAACGAAAATCAAATACTGTTACCATCTCATCTCTAAATGAATGGCGAACACTAAACAAACTAAATATGGATCCGAAATACCAAAGAAAGAGTGTATGGGGCACAGAGCAACAATCGTTACTAATTGATAGTATTTTAAAAAACATCCCTATCCCTCCTATTTTTTTGCGGGAGCACATTGACAATAAAGGAGTCACTTCCTTTGAAGTAATTGATGGAAAACAAAGACTAACATCAATTTTTAAGTTCATTGATAACAAACTAACTACAGCTGACGACGATGATGATGCTTTATATTCTCCTGAGTTAGCTGGCTTGAAGATATCAGATTTAGAATCTGATAATTTCGAGGACATTCTAAGAGAGTTTTGGGGATATCCAGTACCTATTGAATATGTTTATACAAAAGATGACAAAACTGTTGAAAAAATATTTGATCGTTTAAATAGAAGTGGAGAAAAACTAAATGGGCAAGAACTTAGAAATGCAAAGTACTACGATTCTAAACTCGTTCAATTAGCATATAAATTTGCAAGAAGTTCTTTCTGGGAGAATGAATTAGACGTTACAAATAGAAACAGAATGGAGGACATTGAATTAGTTTCAGAGTTTATTTTTCTGATAATAGAAAATGGCGAACTAGCTTCATCGCCGAAAGTTTTAGACAGTCTTTATCAAAAATACGCAAATAGCGAAGAGATCCACTGGGAAGACATTGAATCTAAGATTCGTAAAACTTCTGATTTCTTCATCGAAATGGAAGTTGATTTTTCAGAATTTAATATCTCTGGAGTGAGTCACTTATATGGCTTATGGGCTTTTTCATATTATTGCATTCAACATGAAATAAAACCTAAAGATGTGAAAAATAAGCTTCATAAGTTCTATGGTGAATACATGAACTCTAACTTTGAGCACGACCCCTCATTAGCAAGTTATAAATCGAGCATGATGAATGCCACTAAAGGCAAAGCACAAAGAAAGAAACGAAGAAATGCATTAGTACAATATTGCCTAAATGGAATTAAAATAAAATAGCTTTTTATTTTACGATTAGCATCGTAGGTCGGGCTAAATAGAATGCAGCCTTACGTTTACCGCTATTGCTGGGCTTCGCAAGTGCAGCACCAACCTACAGAAACGCCAGCAGGCTGCATATATTTTGCACGACATTGTTCACACAAAAAAACCCGCCTCATCAGCGGGTTTTTTCTTTTGGATAAGGCCAAATTACTTCAGCAAATCCAATACGTCTTTGGCGCCCCAATGTGGGAAGTGTTTACGAACCAGCGCGTTCAAATCGGCTTCGAATGCGCGTAGACGAGTCAATTCATCCACTTCGGTCGCAGCTACGGCAGCGGCTGGTGCGTGGATCATGCCGGCGGCGGAAGTGGCATTGGTCAAACGATCGATAATGATCAAATTGCCCGTGCCACGGCATTCGCGGTAGGTGTCGAATGCAATTGGTGCGGTCAAATCAATGCGAACCAAACCAATTTCATTGAGCTTGAGTTCTTGCACGTTCAGATGATCGAGACTATTCACGTCGATACGATACTGGATAGAGGTAACACGACCAAAGCATTGTTTACCGCCGAGCTTGACCATATACTCCTTGCCAACCACTAGCGGAGCTTCGTTCATCCACACCAAATGCGCGTCAAATGCACTGCCGACATGCGGCTGCGCATCTTGTGCGCGAACGATCATATCGCCACGGGAAATATCGATTTCATCTTCTAGCGTCAAGGTGATCGCTTGACCAGAAAACGCTGCAGGCTGCTCACCTTCAAACGCAACGATCGCTTTCACTTTCGATTTTTTGCCGGATGGTAGCGCAATGATTTCGTCGCCGGGCAACACGTGACCTGCTGCAATCGTGCCGCAGAAACCACGGAAGTCGAGGTTCGGGCGATTCACGTATTGCACTGGCAAACGGAATGCATCGAGCTTGGCGTGTTTATTGATTTGCACGCTTTCCAGCAAGCCCATCAAAGTTTGCCCTTCGTACCATGGCGTTTTGTCGGATTCATTCACGACGTTATCGCCGCGCAGTGCCGACAATGGCACAAATTCGATGTCTTCAATCGCCAAGTCTTTAGCGAAATCCAAATATTGCGCACGGATTTCGTTGTAACGCGCTTCCGAGAACTCAACCAAGTCCATCTTGTTCACCGCAACGATCACTTGCTTAATACCCAGCAGCGACACGATAAAGCTGTGGCGACGCGTTTGCGTTTGCACGCCGTAACGCGCGTCGATCAAGATAATTGCGAGGTCAGACGTTGAAGCACCGGTCGCCATATTGCGCGTGTATTGCTCGTGGCCTGGGCAATCGGCGATGATGAATTTGCGTTTTTCAGTACTGAAATAACGGTAGGCCACGTCAATCGTAATGCCCTGCTCGCGCTCAGCTTGCAAGCCATCAACGAGCAACGCCAAGTCGATTTCTTGGTCTGTCGTGTTAAACTTTTGACTGTCTTTTTGAATCGCCGCAAGGTGATCTTCAAAAATCAGTTTTGAGTCGTGCAGCAAGCGACCGATCAAAGTCGATTTACCGTCATCCACATTGCCGCAAGTAATAAAGCGCAGCATGTCTTTGTTTTCGTGTTGCTTCAAATACGCCAAGATATCGCTGGCGATCAGTTCTGATTGATTTGACATATTTAGTCCAATTATTTCCGTTTCAGCTAAGGAAAGTACGCAGTTCAGTCGCGCTCATCGTCGGTACAAACTCGACAATTTCATATTGCGCCACGCCTGCGATTGCAAATGGGTCTTGCTGCACAATGGCTTCGATTGCTGCTTTTGATTCTGCGCGGGCCAGAATCACCCCGCCCGTTCGCGGCTCTTTGCGCCCCGATAGCAGAAAATGGCCTGCCTCATAGTGCGCGTCTAAAAAAGCCTTATGCTGAGATATCAGTGCATCCACTTCAGTCAGTGGTCGCACATAATTCAACAACAAAACAAAAGTCGCCATTGCGCTAACTCACCACTTTAGAAATAACCTTCCATTTTTTTCTTTTCCATCGAGCCTGATGAATCATGGTCAATGGCGCGGCCTTGGCGCTCAGAAGTCGTCGCCAACAACATTTCCTGAATCACTTCAGGCAACGTCGTTGCACGCGACTCAACGGCACCGGTCAATGGATAACAGCCCAAGGTACGGAAACGCACCCATTTCTTGCTGATCGTCGCTTTTTGCTCTGGCGTCAGATATTGCAAAATACGCTCGTCGTCGATCATGATCAGCGAGCCGTTGTACTCAACCACTTCGCGCTCTTCCGACAAATACAATGGCACAATCTCAATGTTTTCCATGAAGATGTATTGCCAGATGTCCAGCTCAGTCCAGTTTGAAATCGGGAAAACGCGGATAGATTCGCCTTTGTCCACTTTCGAGTTGTAGATGTTCCACAGCTCTGGACGTTGATTTTTTGGATCCCAGCGATGGTTTTTATCGCGGAATGAATACACGCGCTCTTTGGCACGCGATTTTTCTTCGTCACGACGTGCGCCGCCGAAAGCCGCGTCAAAACCGTATTTGTTCAAAGCTTGTTTCAAGCCTTCGGTTTTCATCACGTCGGTGTGCTTAGCTGAACCTGCGGTAAACGGATTGATGCCGGCAGCCACACCTTCTTCATTGACGTGGCGAATCAAATTCCAACCGTCAGCGATTTGTTTATCGCGCAGCTTGTACATTTCTTGGAATTTCCAAGTCGTGTCAACGTGCATCAACGGAAACGGTGGTTTGCCCGGCGCAAAGGCTTTTTTGGCCAAATGCAGCATCACGGCAGAGTCTTTACCAATCGAATATAACATAACTGGATTTTCAAATTCGGCAGCCACTTCACGGATGATGTGGATGGATTCGGCTTCAAGCTGCTTTAAGTGCGTAAGCCGTGCTTCGGACAAGGTATTCATGGCGTCTACGTGTTAGGTGGAATAAGTGAACTGTACGGAATAATAAGCAAATAAAAAAGACTATTTGCTTATATGAATATAATGAGAATAGCGATGGCGCCTAGCACTTTAAAAGCAGCGAGCGCCCGTCAGCGTAGTGAGGCCGGAACGGAGGAACCGGAGTGTACGAGAAGTACATGAGGCGTCTTCAATTATCGAGTACCGCCCGCGCTACGATCACGGGATGCGCAGCGCTTTTAAACGGCTGACCAAGCTTTTCCGAGTGGATTGAAGGTTGGTTTTTGACCTCCCCACAATTGCTCAAGATCGTAATAATCGCGAACCGCTGGCAACATCACGTGAACCACCAAGCTACCTGCATCCACCAAAACCCAATCGCCAGTCTCTTCGCCTTCGGTACTCAGAATTTCGTAGCCTTTGGCTTTCAGTTCAACTGCGACGTTATTCGCTAGCGCGCGAACTTGACGGTTTGATTCGCCAGTTGCCACGATCATGCAGTCAAACAAATCAGTGAGTGTTTTGGTATCCAAAACTTGGATTTCTTTTGCTTTAATATCTTCAAGCGCCAAAACGGCGATGTCACGCATTGCGTCGACGTATTCTGTCATTGTATTTCCTTCAAAAACGGTAAAGCCCACTCTGGCCAAGGAGACCGGACACGGGGGTGAGCGCTGAAACATCTTCCCCACGTGACAATAGATCACGCACTTGTGTCGACGATACAGGCAGCAGCGGGCTGGATAATAGGCTGATTTTACCCTGAGACAGTGTATTGGTGTTGGCTATTACGTGCCGCTGAGCAAATTCTTCTGCTAAATCAGGGCTTAAGCGCGAATTTTCCGCTTCAATCGCGTATTCTGGCCGCGCAGCAATCAATAAATGCCCCAAATCCAATAATTCACGCCAGCGATGCCAAGTCGGCAAATTGTGCCAAGAATCAGCACCAATCAACCAAACCAGCAGTGCTTGCGGATTTTCAGCTTGGATTTCGCGCAAGGTATCAAAGGTATAGCAGAAACCATCACGGCGCACTTCTCGATCGTCGGCGACCAAGCCCTTCTCGCCGACCAAAGCCGCCTCCACCCACGCCAAACGCTGCGCGGGTGACACGGGCGGCATAGGGCGATGCGGCGGTAAACCCGTTGGAATCAGCCGCACTTCATCCAATTGCAATTGATCGCGCATACAACGCGCCAACTCAAGATGACCATAATGAATTGGATCAAACGTACCGCCGAAAATGCCGATTTTTTGCATATCAGAATGGGGTTAGCATTGCTTATGTTGCGCGACGACTTCATCCAAAATCAATCGCTGCACTCGTAAAGCAAACTCGGCATTGAGACCGGCATCGGCAATCAATTTTGCTGTTTTTTCAAGCTGTTGCGCTTCGCGCGCTACGTCTTGCGCAGGAAGTTGAAATTTCTTTTTCAACTCCCCCACTTGCGCGGTGACTTTAAATCGCTCGGCCAACACGCTAAATAGCTGTTGGTCGAGCGCATCGATTTGCTCGCGCAGCGCGAGTAATTCAGCAGGAACGGTCATCGCTTAAGCACGAATCTCGCCGTCACCAAACACAATCCATTTCTCGCTAGTCAGCCCTTCCAATCCCACTGGGCCACGCGCGTGGATTTTGTCGGTTGAGATGCCGATCTCCGCACCCAAACCATATTCAAAACCATCGGCAAAACGCGTTGAGGCGTTAATCATCACTGAGGCTGAATCGACTTCACGCAGGAATTGGCGTGATTTGGTGTAGTTTTCAGTAACGATCGCATCCGTATGGTGACTGCCATAAGTGTTGATGTGATCCATCGCTTGATCCAAATCGCTCACGATGCGAATTGAGATAATTGGTGCCAAGTATTCTGTGCGCCAATCTTCTTCCGTCGCTGCAATCGCATCTGGCAAAATCGCTTGCGTTGCTGCACAGCCACGCATCTCAACACCTTTTTCCCGGTAGATAGCTGCAATTTGCGGCAAGATTGTCGCTGCAATTTGCTCGTTCACGAGCAGCGTTTCCATCGTATTGCACGGTGCGTAGCGATGCGTTTTGGCGTTGTCGGCAATGCGAACGGCTTTGAGTGGATCAGCCTCGTTATCGATATAGACGTGGCAAATACCGTCCAGATGCTTAATCACTGGCACGCGTGCGTCGCGGCTAATTCGTTCGATCAAGCCTTTGCCGCCACGTGGGATAATCACGTCGACAAATTCATTCATCGTAATCAACTCACCGACCGCAGCACGATCTGGTGTTTCGATAATTTGTACCGCACTGGCTGGCAAGCCCGCAGTCGACAAGCCTTCTTTAACGCAAGCGGCAATCGCTTGATTGCAATTAAACGCTTCACGGCCTCCGCGCAGAATCGTTGCGTTGCCGGATTTAATACAGAGGCCAGCCGCGTCCGCCGTCACGTTTGGCCGCGCTTCATAAATAATCCCGATTACGCCGAGTGGCACGCGCATTTTTCCGACTTGAATCCCGCTAGGACGATATTTGAAATCACCCATTTCGCCGACTGGATCTGGCAAAGCGACCATTTCACGCAGACCTTGCGCCATAGTCGCGATGGTTTTTTCCGTCAATTGCAAACGGTCGAGCATCGCTGGCTCCAAACCATCGGCGCGCGCTTGATCCATATCTTTTTGATTGGCGGCCAATAGCAAAGTCGCGTCACGCTCAATTGCATCTGCAATCGCGTTAAGTGCGGCATTTTTCGCGCCCGTATTGGCTTTGGCCATCAGGCGGCTGGCGGCGCGGGCATTGCGGCCCACGTCTTGCATGTATTGTTTGATATCCATTTGGCTTTCCTCTTCAGCGCCAGCATCACAATTGGCGCGACTGAATCGATTGATGGCTTTATTGTATCTGCAACACAGCCCGCTGTGTAAGGCATACCGCTGGACAGCAATTGCGAGCCAACGTAACGAGGCTTTGTTCAGATTACGTGTTGATGGTTTTAAGTGCCTGCGGCACATTGTTTTACAGTCGCAATCCGCGACGGGGACTCACTTTTCTTGCTTCGCCAAGAAAAGTAAGCAAAAGAAGGCGACCCGAGCGCGCATCGGTCCCCGATGCCCTCGATCGATCGTGAGCCAAACGATAAAACTGCTTGTCTCTCTCCCTCATTCGGTGCGCTAAGACGGGATTTTTAAGCCCCAGCCCAACGAGCGCGGCACAGCATCAACACCAAATCTGAACATCGCCCGCAATAAATAGGTATTTCAATATAGCCATTATCCTATAATAGCTAGAAGGCAATACATCAAGGCTTAGCAGGCAATTGCAATACGGTCACACCGACGTTATCGGCTTTTTTACGGTTAAACCAATCCGGTGCTGAGCTTTGCACGCCAATCAACAGCGGGCCGTTAGGCGTAGTCAGCCAAATCGGCGAGCCCGAATCACCGGACAAAGTATCGCAGCGATGGTACATCGTGTTGTTACTGCGAAACTCACTCAAGGTGCAGCCCAAATGCGCAGTCAAGATTGCATCATGATCTTCGGCAAAACCACCTTGGTTGAGCAACATCTTGGCCGATTGAAATTCGGCATCTAGTTCAGCACGGCCGCCTTGAAACAGTGGCATAGGCTTAGGCGCAACGCCTTCAACGAGTTTGAGTTTCAACCACGCAATATCGTGCTCGGCCGCTTGCGGCAAGATATAGACATCTTCACCTTTGTATTGCAAACCTTGCTTAAACGCTGGATGAAATACTTGGTCGATAATTTGGTACTTCGCCTGATATTGGCCTTGATTAAACCCCGCCATAAACCACTGCCCTACATCTGCGCGTTTGGCCTCCATCATAAAACAATGCGCTGCCGTCACCGCCAAATCAGGCGCAACGAGTGTAGCAGTACAGGTGTAATCATTTTTGGTGCGCAGTTGACCAATCGCTGCAAACGGTGCGGGATAAGGAGCGGGTACGACAACGCGATCATCCCGCCCAAAAAACAAAGCGATTCGCTGAGCGGTCACTTCTGCCTCTTCGGCTAGAGCAAGGCTAGCGGCACTCTCCATCGCTACGATGGGCTTCGCTGGCGGCGTGTTTTGGCTAAATGCCAAACTGATCGCCCCCAGCAAAGTGAGGGCGCTCAGACCCAAGCCCAGTGATACGGCTAATTTTTCTTCAAATGTCATTCATCAACTCAATCAGCAAAATGCAAAAAAGGACGCCGAGGCGCCCCTTTTCGGTACTACTTAGCAGCAAGGAATTACTTAGCTGCAGCAGCAGAAGCTTTAGAAGCAGTTACAGCAGAAGCTGCAGATGCTTTTTTAGCTTGAGCTTTTTGCGCTGCAGAAGCTTTAGAAGCTACAGCAGATGCTTTTTTAGATTGTGCTTTTTGTGCAGCAGAAGCTACAGAAGCAGCAGAAGCTTTTTTAGCTTGAGCTTTTTGCGCTGCAGAAGCTTTAGAAGCTACAGCAGATGCTTTTTTAGATTGTGCTTTTTGTGCAGCAGAAGCTACAGAAGCAGCAGAAGCTTTTTTAGCTTGTGCTTTTTGAACTGCAGAAGCTTTAGAAGCTACAGCAGATGCTTTTTTAGACTGAGCTTTTTGTGCAGCAGAAGCTACAGAAGCAGCAGAAGCTTTTTTAGCTTGTGCTTTTTGAACTGCAGAAGCTTTAGAAGCTACAGCAGATGCTTTTTTAGATTGTGCTTTTTGTGCAGCAGAAGCTACAGAAGCAGCAGAAGCTTTTTTAGCTTGTGCTTTTTGAACTGCAGAAGCTTTAGAAGCTACAGCAGATGCTTTTTTAGATTGTGCTTTTTGTGCAGCAGAAGCTACTGAAGCAGCAGAAGCTTTTTTAGCTTGTGCTTTTTGAACTGCAGAAGCTTTAGAAGCAGCAGAAGCTTTCTTAGCGTGTTTTTCAACTTTAACTGCAGTTACTGCAGAAGCGCTAGAAGCAGGAGCTGTTGCAGCAACGGCAACAGTAGAAGCCAATACAGCAGCAGCAACGAGAGCAAGGATTTTGTTCATTTTTATCATCTCTTAAAATTAGGTGGGCCGATTCAGTCACGGCTTTAACGAAGCGGATTATGCAGCGACACCTAGTAAGAAACGAGAAGACCTTAGTTGCGTCTTGTAACTGAAAGTACGTAATAAAATTACTGGAACTACACAATGCAGTCGGCGCACCTGTGAGTCACTAAAAACACCAAATAACCAAACCGCATATTTAAAATTTATCGCTCAATACAGACTCTTTAAGACAAACTGCGCAGTGGTGTTGGCCAAATCAAGATGATACGCGCTCCGCCCTGCGGCGAAGTATCAATCACCACACTACCGCCGTGCCCGCGCGCAATCATCGCCACAATCGCCAAACCTAAACCAAAGCCACCGGTCGCTTTATTGCGGCTGCCTTCCATCCGTGTAAATGGCTGCAATAAACGACTGCGCTGCTCTTGTGGAATGCCTTCACCATTATCATCAATAACCAGCTGCGCCTGACCATCTTGCCAGCTCAAAGTCATCACGATGGTGTCGCCACCATAGCGCCGCGCATTACTTAATATATTACTCACTGCGCGCCCCAAGTAGTAACTATCGATTTCCATATAGGGATCGCTTAAATCGATATGACTAATCAGCTCTGGCGGCCTGCCATCCAAACTAAACTCGTTGGCGAGTTTATTGAGCCACGGCATCATAGGCTGTGGCTGGATATTCATTTGCATTTGTGGGCTATCGAGGCTAGACATCGTGAGCCATTCTTCGATCAACTCATCAATCTGACCCAAATCACGCTCGATCGCCGCCACTTGCGCCGTGCTATCCGCGCCCGATTTAATCGCCTCTAAGCGATAGCGCATCCGCGCCAAGGGGGTGCGTAAATCATGCGAAACAGCATCAATCATTGCGCGACGTGATGCGGTGAGCTCTTCCACATCGTGGGCCATACCGTTAAACGTTACGCCTAAAGACGCTAAGGCCGAGTTTTCATCCAAAGTGACGCGCGCCGCAAAATCTCCCTGCCCCACGCGCCGACTTTGCTGAATGATTTGCAGCAAATCACGCCAGAAAGGTCGCAGCCACAGCCATGTCGGCAAACCCAGCGCCGCGCCCATCATGAATAGCGCCAAAAAATCCAACCAAGAAATATTATCTAAATCAGTCAAAAAAGGAATAGGCCCCAGCACCACCATTTGGTCGGTTTTGTGAATCCTATGGATGTACAAGCCTTTATCCAGCAAGAGGATAATGTCGCCTTTTTCGAGCGACTTTTGATTTTCTTCATTGAGCGAGTATTCGCCGAGCGTTTCAATCTGCACCGGCACCGGCAACTTGCCCCGCAAGCGCGATGCCTCGTCATGCCACAAAGACGGCGGCAAATCGCCAAGCTCTTCTTCAATAATCGAGACTGTGGATTTGAAAATATCGGTGAGGTAACGCTGGTTGGTGCGCTCGATCAGCTGCTTATAGATGCCGCCAATCAACAAGGACGTCGCTAAAAAGCACACTACTACCGTTAAATAAAATCGCAGAAAGACTTTGCGCATGAGAAATCCGAGGACAGTGACGCAGAACCCCAAAAGGAACAGGAGTCTACGAAAAACACGAAAGGCACGAAAAAATCCAAGCCCACTTAATAGAGAAACGAGAAAACGCGTTACAGTCTTCAAGATCACAGAAATTAATTTAAAACCACAAACTATTTCGTGCTGTTCGTGTCTTTCGTGGACGAGTAGGTATTGCCCTACTCATCCTGCCAAATATCGCTTGCAAACAAATACCCCTTATTGCGAATGGTTTTGATTTTGCGTGGATCAATTGGATCGTCGTCGAGTTTTTTGCGTAGGCGTGAAATCGCCACGTCCATACTGCGATCCAAACCATCGTATTCAATGCCACGTAGTTTTTTCAGTAGATGATCGCGGCTGAGGATTTCGCCGGCATGGCTGGCCAATTCCCACAGCAAATCAAAGTCGCTGCTCGACAAGCCCATTTGCTCGCCGCGATACACCGCACTGCGGTTTCTGGCGTCGATTTGCAGCTTGCCAAAATTAAGCCGCGACTGATCTTGCACGGGAACAGCGGCCAACAAGCTGCCGCTACCCGCATGACGTAAATGCGAGCGAATCCGCGCGAGCAGTACCGATGGTGGTGTGGTTTTCACCACGTAATCCGTTGCGCCGATTTCAAAGCCCAAAATCTGATTCATATCGCTATTGAGCGACGTCAGCAAAATAATCGGCCCAGTATAAAACTCGCGTAACTCGCGGCAGATCGTCAAACCATCTTTACCCGGCAACATAATATCGAGCAGCACCAGCTCGGGTGGATTGGCTTTCACACTGTCATTAACACCTAGTCCGTCGCCCAAGACCTCCACCGTAAACTCAAACGAGCGCAGAAAACCGCCAATTAGCTCGGCCAATTCGGCATCGTCTTCAACAAATAAAACTCGGGTGCTCATTGCTCTATCCTTATCTTGCCGCAAAAAATTCAACGCCCTGTATTACAAACTGATGCGTTGACTCAAACCCAATTCAAACAGTAAACCCGATGTATTTCAATGCAATCATTAACAAATAATGACTAGCAACAAATACCCATAGGCATGCTTTACGACTTAAAACTGTACAACACCGCTTTCGCTGCTACCTGCACTTCATTCAAGTCAACGCATTGCGACTCAAATCGATAGCGCATGATCTGATCTCCATGCCGAACATCCAAACCTGCGTAGTCCACACCCAGCAGCTCAAGCGCTACGCTTCCCGCTAATTCAAGCAGTAAAGTCGCCTCTTGCGACAAACTTAAACTAGGCGCGCTTTCCCATTCCTCGCCTTCCAACCAGCCCATTTTGCCAAACCCAGCGATATACCGCGCGCGACGTGGCCACAGCCGCCAGATGGAAAAATCACTCATTGCCAAATACGAGGCAAGTTCTGGATTTTGCCGCGTCAAGCGTGCCAAAAGCAAGGGCTCACTGGCGACCGGCTGCAAATCGCCCAACAGCGTTAAGCGCCCCCCCGACAAGTTCGCCGCCGCATCATGAACTAGAAAACTGACCTTTTCATCCCGCAACACATTTTGCGTATGCTCGGCCAAACGACTCATCACCAACAACACCCGCCCCGCCTCATCGCACACATAAGGCAAAAATGACGCATGCGGATAACCGGGCAACACCGTTGACTGCGTCGCCAACGTACCGTAACGAGTTTGCCGGAGTAGTTCGAGGGCTTCTGAAAATAGAGGCGAAGACATAACAAACTCACTTTATCGTTCATAGTTATTTAAAAATGTAACTAGCCTAGATTACTCGCGCTCCACTACAGCAACATACCATTTATTTTTTCAACCCCGCCCCACGCACTTCAAACTTCACACTCGCCAATACTTTCCCAGCCCCATCGCGCATCTCCAACCGATACCGTCCTGGCCATGGGAACCATGCAATACTTTCGCCTTGGCCGATACGTTTTTTATTCAGCCACCAAATCGGCTGCTTGATGCCTGCAGCGTGAAAAACGATGCGCTGATTATTGGGTGGAATATCGGGATCGAGTGCATAAATTGCGCCGTCAATCGGCGCGGCAATAGCAATCGGCTGCGCTTGACTCGCTGCGTAAATTTGATCGCGCCCTGTTCCTGCCAAAAACAGCTCGCGGCGCGGGGCTTCTAGATTTTTCTCAAACTGAATTTGGCGCGCCTCAACGTCTGCAATTAACGGCGGCGCTTTGGATGGAGTTCGTTCGTGCAGGCGATTCATCACCGCTTGCCAGACTGGCGCAGCGCCGTGCATGCCCGAGACATCCCACATCGGCGCGCCGCTGGCATTGCCGACCCACACGCCCACCGTATATTTGCGGCTAAAACCAATCGTCCAATTGTCACGCATGTCTTTACTGGTACCAGTTTTGACTGCGCTCCAATAGCGCGTTGCTAAGACGTTTTCCAGTCCAAACGTCATAGCGCGCGCATTACGATCCGATAAAATATCGCCAATGATAAAACTACTCGCCTTATCAACGACCTGCTTGGTATTGCCTGCTGGCGCATGATGAATATTGCGTACAGCGCTATACACCCCAAGATTTGCCAACACTCGATAAGCGTTCGTTAATTCCAGTAAGCGAACATCAGCGCCACCGAGTGCCAAACTGAAACCATAATAATCACCGTCTTGATTCAGACTGCTCAGCCCTAGGGCATACAACTGATCGCGAAACGCGCGCGGCGTGACCATTTGAATCGTTCTGACTGCGGGAATGTTCAAGGACGAGCCCAATGCAGTACGCACTGAAACGGGCCCTTTATAACTGCTATCGTAATTTTGCGGATTGTAGAGCCCCGCGCCCGTATTGAGATTGAGCGGGCTGTCGTCGAGTAGCGATGCAGCGGTCAGCCATTTGCCCGCAATCGCCTGCTGATACAAAAACGGTTTCAAAGTCGAGCCGGCCTGCCGCAAAGCCAATACGCCATCCACCTCGCCCGCGCGCGACCAGTCACCACTTGAGCCCACCCACGCCAGCACATCGCCGCTGGAATTATCTAGCACCAGCAATGCCCCATCTTCGACATTGCGATTAGTCAGCTCGCCCACCGTGCGGCGCAATACTTGAGTCGCGAAGCGCTGCAAATCGGCATCAAGTGTCGTTCTGATCTGGCTACCTGCCGCTTGCGGCGATTGCGCCAATAATTGCCGCGAAAAATGCGGCGCAAGCTGTTCGTTGGCAGAAAAACGCGGCGAGGTTTGCGCTAACGCGACAGCGGTTTCACCCGCCAAACCACGGCAATCGCCCGCCTTCAGTGCAGTCACAATCCCGCAAGCGCGTTCCGCAACCTTGGCCACTGGCGCATTCGGTGCGCGCAGCAACGCCACGGCAATCGCCGATTCACGGGCATCTAGTCCGCTAGGGGCTTTGCCAAACAAAGTCGCGGCGAGAGCGGAAAGACCAACGATTTCGCCGCGAAAACTAACTAAGTTCAGATAACTTTCCAAAATTTGTGGTTTCGTCCAGCTGCGTTCTAGCCAAGTCGCCGACACCGTTTGCCCCGCTTTTTGCCACACCGAGCGCCCCACATTACCACGGCGCAAGTCTTCATCAAGTAAGCCAACTAACTGCATCGTCAACGTCGACGCCCCACGCGTTTTACTACTGACCGCATTGCCCCAACCCGCCGCGACCACTGCAGCCCAATCGACTCCGCTGTGCTGGTAAAAGCGCTTATCTTCGGAAATCAGCAAGGCTTGGCGAAATGCAGGCGAGACTTGATTGAGCGTCACCCAATCGAGTTTACGCACCGTTTTATCGACGCGAATCCGCTGCAATGGCGCGCCTTTACGGTCGAGCAAAACCACATCGGATGAACGCCACACAGCTTTGACTTCAGTAAATGTCGGCAGTGCAAATGTAGGGGCCGAAAGAAACAGTAGTAGAAATACCGGAGTTAATTTCAATGGAATACGCTCAGTAAAACCGTCATCACAGCGAAAATAGCAAGAAATGCAAAGTATTCAATATGAATATGGACATAAAATCAGCTTGGATTAAGCCAAACAATCGCTTATCCATCGATCTTATGTCAGATTGCGAATGGCATCAGCAATTTGGGGCTGATTTATTATCTTTTTGTTTCGAATGGCTTCAAATCGATTTCACTCAAGTGATCATCATTAAATGAAAAAACGACTTCTCTATATTGCTGCAGCACTGCTAATGATTATTATTGGCTGGAATGCATGGGAATGGCGACCTATTCCACCACCTGCGGTCAGTACAATCTCAATTAGTCAAACTAAAGCCGAACAAAGGATACGTACACTTTTCTTGCCCAATTGGGACCAAGTGCCGTTAGAAGAAATGGAGCGGCAAGCAAAAAAATATCCACAGCAGGTGGTATTAGAAGGCCCGACGCATCGCCGCTGGATTGCGCTCACTTTTGATGATGGGCCCGGCAACGACACCCGACAATTACTAGCGATATTAAAAGCGCAACAAGTACCCGCCACATTTTATATGACAGCCAAATCAATGGCCGGCCGTGAAGAACTGGTTAAACAAATATGGCAAGCAGGCCATGAACTTGGCAATCATTCAGTCAACCATCCGCATTTACCAGAATTAGCAGAACGCTATTGGGATGAAGAAATCGGCCCAACCCAAGAGAAGTTTCGCAGCATTGTTGGCTTTGCCCCCAATACGATGCGCCCGCCCTATGGCGAAATCACCGATGCGCAAATTGAAGACTTAGCCAAGCGCGGCATTAAAGTGGTTTTATGGTCGATTGATAGCCAAGATTGGAATAAAAATCGGATGGCCTTTGGCGCGCACAAAATCCAGCGTTCAATTCAAGACCATATCCATGAAGAAGCGATTGTACTGATGCACGATGCCGGTGGGCGTAGGGAAAAAACACTCGATGCCGTCGAACAATTAATTCCATGGCTTAAAGCGGGTGGCTATCAATTCGTAACGGTGAGCCAGATGCTCGGCTTACCCGCGCAGTCCACGCCGAGTATGCAGCAGCAATAATCGTGAACTTTGTCGTCACAGCCACCAGTAGGCGATAAAACTGAGAGGTCATCATGGCAAAACCCGGTGTTAAATCGTATACCGCTTATTTATTTATCCTGCCATTTGCATTGCCATTTCTGCTCTTTAGCGTGTGGCCGCTATTCTTCAATCTATACCTATCTTTGATGGATTATTTCGTTGTGAGTGGCGCTACCGCGTGGAATAGCTTCGCCAATTATCTTGAACTCTCGGCCAACATCTATTTTGCGCAAAGTCTAAAAAACTCGCTGCTATTTCTCATTACCGTGCCCATCCTGCAAGTCTGCGCGCTCGGTATTGCATTGTTATTGTTTCGCCGCCTGCCCGGAATCACTATTTTTCGCGCGGGATTTTATTATCCAGTGATCATTGCGATTCCGATTGCGGGAATAGTCTGGAATTATTTCTTTGCCTATCAAGGTATTTTGAATGGCCTATTGAGCGCAGCCCATTTACTACCAGACGGCCAAAATATTGGCTGGATCAGCGATGAAAAGATTGCCTTGTATTCAGTGATGCTGTTTTCAATTTGGAAAAACGTCGGTTATTACATGGTGCTGTATTTAATTGGCTTGCAACGCGTGCCACAGGATTTGATTGACGCAGCCAGACTCGATGGCGCTAATGTGTGGCAAGTATTCTGGCACGTCACCCTACCCGCGCTGCGCCCCGTGATTTTGTTATGCACGCTACTATCCACCATCGGCGCGCTCAAAGTCTTCGTTGAAGTGCTAGTCATCACGGGTGGCGGATATGACACCTTGACGCTGCTATTTTTTGTTTACTCAGCCGCATTTACCTTCGCTGAATTTGGCCTCTCGGCAGCAGCTAGTACGGTAATTTTGGCGATGTGCCTCGTCATTGCGGCCATCTTATTTAAATTTTTGGGCGAAGATGGCGCATGGGGGAAAGGATGTTAATTCAACGGGTGATTCAAGCTAAGCCTCATCGATCTTGTTCAAGCAAAAAACTAGCCATAGCACTGAGCTCAATCACCTTACGCTACATGCTCATGACGTTCGGTTTGTTCCTGATGACATTCCCATTCTTGTGGGCCTTGTCGGTCGGGATATCCAAAGACCCAAGCAGTGTGGTTCGTTTGACTGATGCCGCGTTTAGTATCGGCGAGGGCAATGTCGGTGCAATTTTTGCCGCACTCTGGCCGCAAGAACTCACGTTGCATTGGTTTGAACGTGCATTTAGCGATCTGCCCTTACTGAGCTACCTGAGCAATTCAGCCATCTTAACCAGTAATACGGTGTTTTTTACACTGGCCTTGAGTATTCCAGCGGCTTTTGCCTTTGCCCAAATGGAGTTTTATGGTCGCAACGCGCTATTTGTGGTTTTGCTTGCCACCATTATGATCCCCAGCGAAGTCAACATCGTCCCGAACTATTTAACGCTCGGTAGTATGAAACTACTCAACACCTATACCGCTGCAGTACTGCCCAATATCGCCAGTGCGCTCGGCGTTTTTTTACTCAAGCAATATTTTGAACAATTACCCAAAGAGGTTTTCGATGCTGCGCGCATCGACGGTGCGACAGAATGGCAATTGCTGTGGCATATCGCCATTCCACAATCCTATCCAGCGATTACGGCGCTGGCGATTATGACGATGGTGCTGGCGTGGAACGATTATCTATGGCCTGCGATTATTCTTAAAGAAGCAAGCCAACATCCTGTTACGGTTGGCTTATTCAATATCCTCACAGGGCCATTATCCAGCATGAGTAACTTGATCCTTGCTGCAACCGTGTTAGGGATTATTCCTGTTTTGCTGTGCTTAGCTGCAGGCCAGCGTTTCTTTTTAGGCGGCATGCAGACGGATCCGTCGTAAGTATGGGCCAGAACGACCTCACAGAATGCCTAATCCAACTTAATCAGCGTCGTTTTCAATTCAGTGTATTTTTCCAACGCGTGCAACGATTTATCGCGGCCATTGCCAGATTGTTTATAGCCGCCGAACGGCAGATTCATATCGCCGCCTTCGTCATAGCAATTGATCCAGACCGTGCCGGCTCGCAGTTTTTTTGCCATCGTGTGCGCGGTTGTGAGATTTGACGTCCAGACTGCGGCAGCCAAACCGTATTCGCTGTTGTTGGCGATTTGGATTGCTTCGGCTGGCGTATCAAACACAATCACACTGCACACGGGGCCGAAAATCTCCTCGCGGGCGATGGTTGTATCGGGAGCTGTTTTAAAAATCGCAGGCGTAATAAACAACCCTGTTTCAGTCATCACCGCATCGCCGCCGCCAATATGCTCAGCCTCGCGCTTGCCCGACGCGATGTAGGCCAGCACTTTATCGTATTGGATTTGATCGACAATCGCGCCCATGCGTGTCGCAGGATTGAGCGGATCGCCCGGTGTGTAGGCTTGTGCTGCGATTTGCAATGCCGCGATAAACTGCGGATAAATTTCTCGTTGCACCAACACCCGCGAACCGGCGGAGCACATTTCACCCTGATTATAAAAAATCCCGCCGGCCGCTGCATTCGCTGCAGCGGTGATGTCAGGGCAATCGGCAAGGATGATGTTCGGCGATTTACCGCCTAACTCCAGCCAAACTCGTTTTAAATTCGATTGCGCTGCGGCCTGTGAGATCAGTTTTCCCACCGCCGTTGATCCCGTAAAGGCAATGCAATCGACATCGGAATGCTCTGCCAATAAACGCCCCGTTGTGCCAGCGCCAGGCAGCACTTGCAACACGCCATCGGGAATGCCAGCTAACTGGGCCAAAGACGCAATCCGAATTGCCGTTAGCGGTGATTTTTCGGACGGTTTCAAAATCACCGAATTACCCGCCGCCAGCGCTGGCGCGATTTTCCAACTCGCCATCAAAAGCGGAAAATTCCAGGGTACTACTGCGGCGACCACACCAATCGGTTCACGTGTAACCATACCCACTAGATTGCCCGCCAGTGGGGCGACTTCACCACCGATTTTGTCAATCGCCTCGGCGTACCACTGAATGCAATAAGCACTGCCCGCAATATCGACCGCCAATGAATCCGCAATCGGTTTGCCCGTATCCAGCGTTTCGAGCAAGGCCAACTCATCGGCATGCTCGCGTATCAGCGCAGCAAAACGCAGCAAGATAGTCTTGCGCGCAACGGGGGTCAGCTCAGCCCAACGACCATCATCAAACGCCGCGCGCGCCGCATGCACCGCCGCATTCACTTCAAACTCGCCACATTCGGCAACTGAACACAAAACGCTGCGCGTGGCGGGATTCACCGCCGCAAACGTTTTGCCCCTGGCCGCCGCACAGTAGGTGCCGTTGATAAATGCTCTGCCTTCAAATTGCTGAGTTGCTGCTCGGGAATGCCAATCGATTTGCGCTGTCATGATGTGCTCTCGTGATTTTGAACGCCAATAAACTGCATTTAGCATAGTCCAAAACGACGCACAGGCACGGTAGACCTCATTAGGGCAAACCCACCTTGGAAAAGGCAAATCCGCTATCTACACTCAAATTACCCTCCCTAAGTAACAAGTAAACGTTTTCGCGCAAGGCGCACAGCCGCAGACAGCACAGTACGGCAAAGCGATAATGATGCGCGGGCGCTTTTGCCTGACTACTTGAACTGCAAGCAGCCCCACAAAGGTGATACACATGTTGATCGGCGTACCGAAAGAAATCAAAAATCACGAATACCGCGTGGGCTTGACGCCCAGCGGCGTCAAAGAACTGGTCAAGCAAGGCCACACCGTCATGATCCAAAAATATGCTGGTGATGAAATCGGTTTTAGCGCTCATCAGTACATTGGCGCTGGCGCGCAAATCGTCGAATCTGCCGAGGAAATCTTTGCCCGTGCAGACATGATTGTGAAAGTGAAAGAGCCACAAGCCAGCGAAATTGCCATGCTGCGCGCTGGGCAAATCCTGTTTACCTATCTGCACCTCGCGCCCGACCCAGAACAAACCCAAGGCCTGATCAATAGCGATTGCATCGCCATTGCTTACGAAACCGTCACCGATGGCCGTGGCGGCTTACCGCTACTCGCGCCAATGTCGGAAGTGGCGGGCCGGATGTCGATTCAAGCGGGCGCGCATTGCCTTGAAAAAGCCCAAGGTGGCGCGGGGATTTTACTTAGCGGTGTGCCCGGCGTTGCACCAGCTAATGTCGTCGTACTCGGTGGTGGCGTGGTGGGGATCAATGCCGCGCGGATGGCGATGGGCTTGGGCGCGAAGGTGGCTATCTTTGATGTGTCGCTCAATCGCTTAAAAGAAATCGATACCCAATTTGGTCCGCAACTCACAACGCTGTATTCCACCACCGATGCGATTGAAGTCGCGCTCGCCAGCGCCGATTTGGTGATTGGTGCGGTGCTGATCCCGGGCGCGGCGGCGCCCAAATTAGTCTCAAAACAAATGCTCAAATTGATGAAGCCCGGCTCGGTCTTGGTCGACGTGGCGATTGATCAAGGCGGCTGCTTTGAAACCTCGCACCCCACCACGCACGAATCGCCGACTTACGTGGTGGACAACATCATCCATTATTGCGTCGCGAATATGCCCGGCGGCGTAGCCCGCACCGCCACGCTAGCACTGACGAATGCAACCTTGCCGTTTGTGCTGGCTATTGCCAATAAGGGCTGGAAACACGCACTCAATGACGATATTCATTTGCGTAATGGCTTGAATATTTGCCACGGCAAAGTCACCTACGCGGCAGTGGCGCGTGATTTAGAGCTGGATTACACCCCAGCAGAATTATTGCTATAGGGCGTATTGGTCGCCAACCTTTGTAAAGAGATAGCTGCATGTCATTACCCATAATAGGTATCCCTTGCTGCCGCTGGAAACTTGAAAGCGGGCATTTCTATCATCTGGTTGGCGAGAAATACATCGCCGCCGTGGTGGGCGCAGGAGGACTTCCGCTGCTGATTCCTGCGCTCGGCTCCATTCATGCAGAGCACATCTTAGCGCAAGTCGATGGATTGTTATTCACGGGCAGCCAAAGCAATATCGAGCCGCATCACTATGGCTCACCAACCTTAGCTGAAGATTTTAACGACGCTGAACGCGATGCAACGACTTTGCCGCTAATGCGCGCGGCGATTGCCGCAGGGATTCCAGTACTTGGTTTGTGCCGTGGCGCACAGGAAATGAATGTCGCATTCGGCGGCACCTTGCACCAACAAATCCAAACCCTACCCAATATGCTCGACCACCGCGAACCTGATGGCGATATCGCAACGATGTACGGGCCAGCGCACGAAATCACGCTGACGCCCGATGGTTTATTGCGTCAGCTCTATGGCCACGATCGTGCATGGGTGAATTCCTTGCATCAGCAAGGCGTCAAGCAGCTCGCCGCTGGACTTATCAGTGAAGCGACTGCGCCCGATGGCCTCATCGAAGCCTTCCGCCTTGCCGATACGGCAGCATTTAATCTGGCCGTACAGTGGCATCCAGAATGGCAATTCCAAGATAACCCCTTATCGATCGCAATTTTTAACGCCTTTGGCGCGGCGTGCTTGGCGCACTATCAACAGCGTATTCAAGGATAAATCATGAGCCTGATTAGCGAATGGCTGCGCGAGCGCAGAATTACCGAAGTGGAATGCGTCACCCCTGATTTCACCGGCATTGCGCGCGGGAAAATCGTACCGCGCGAAAAGTTCAACGAAGACGAAGGCATGCGTTTACCGCAGGTCGTGTTGGTGCAAACCGTCACCGGCGAATACGCCGAAAACATCACCCCCGCCACCGACCCCGACATGGTGCTGATTCCCGACCCCAACACGATACGTTTGGTGCCGTGGGCGAAAGATCCAGTTGCGCAGGTGATTCACGATTGCTTTCACTTTGACGGCACGCCAGTGGAGCTCTCCCCGCGCTATGTGCTACGCCGCGTACTCAAACTGTATGAAGATCGCGGTTGGGAGCCAGTCGTTGCGCCGGAAATGGAGTTTTACATCGTCGACATCAACCGCGACCCCGACCTACCGCTACAACCGCCGCTGGGCCGAACCGGTCGCCCAGAAACGGGCCGCAAAGCGTATTCAATCGATGCAGTCAACGAATATGACGACCTGTTCGAAGACGTTTACGACTATTGCGACGCGCAAGGTCTACAAATCGATACGCTGATTCATGAAGTCGGCGCGTGCCAAATGGAAATCAACTTTTTGCACGGCAATGCGCTCGAACTTGCTGATCAGATTTTCTTATTCAAACGCACCGTACGCGAAGCGGCGATTCGCCATCAAATGTACGCGACATTTATGGCCAAACCGATGGAAAATGAGCCGGGTTCGGCGATGCATATTCACATGAGCGTAGTCGACAAAACCACTGGCAAAAACGTATTTTCTAATGACGATGGCCTACCGAGCGAAGTGTTTTATCAATCAATTGCCGGTATGCAAAAATATTTTCCGGCGGTCATTTCGCTGTTTGCGCCGTTCGTAAATAGCTATCGCCGCCTGACGCGCTATTACGCCGCACCGATCAATGTGCAATGGGGTTTTGACAACCGCACCTGCGGCATTCGCGTACCCCACTCCACACCGGCTGCGCGCCGCATCGAAAACCGCGTTCCCGGCGTCGATTGCAATCCCTATTTAGCACTGGCCGCCACGTTAGCCTGCGGCTATTTGGGCATCGTCGAAAACTTAAAACCTTCTGAGCCACTCACGGGCGACGCTTATAGCCTGCCATTTGCTTTTGAGCGCGGCCTAGAAGGCGCAATTACCGCACTGGCCGACTGCAAACCGATTAGCGATGTCCTAGGTGAGAAATTCATCCAAGCCTATTGCGCCGTGAAGCAAGCCGAATATGTCGAATATGCCAAAGTGATTAGCCCTTGGGAGCGTAAACATTTGTTATTACACGTTTAATTCTGGCTCTAGCTTGGTTTTTTATTACGGTTTATGACAAGCAAGAAATGACAATATCTGGCACAGTAGCCCACTTTTTTCGGGGGCTACGCAATGAAGCGACTGATTCACTTCATCTGTCTGCTGCTGATTTCTACATCACTCTGGGCCAACGAAGTCGCACCGCTATCAAAAAATGAGCAAGCGATTCATACCATGGTGAAAGACTGGGCGCAGGCTTGGCAAAATCAGGCGATTGACGAATATTTAAGCTTTTACTCGCCCGAGTTTATCCCTGCCAATGGGCTGAGTTTGGCGCAGTGGCAACAACAAAGACGCGAAAGAGTTTCAGAGCCGCTGTTTATCAAAACCGAAACCAATGACATCGATATCACCGAACTGCGCGGCGCTTTTGCCCAAGTTCAATTTCGACAAAAATACACTGCTGCGAAATACCAAGATCAAGTGATGAAAGCATTGCATCTCGAACGCCTGCACGGAAAATGGCTGATTGTGAAGGAAAGTAGCAAGCCGATCAAAATCAAATAGGCTGTGTTCAGATTACGTATTATTGGTTTTAGGTGCCTACGGCACGTTGTTTTACAGTCGCAATCCGCGACGGGGACTCACTTTCTTTGCTTCGCCAAAGAAAGTAAGCAAAGAAAGGCGCCCCTATATCTGCACCGACTTCGTCGGTTTGATATGGAGGGATTTTAAAGCCTCAACTCGACAACTGCAGCACAACACAAAAACAAAGCATCACTAACAAGTAGGATGTATTACCCATTAAGCCATGTTTTATAAAGCTTAGAGCCATATACATAAGTTTGGAGTTCTTATGCCCAAGCCCGTCCATGCCCCATCATATTACGCAACCAGCGCCCATCCGCAGCCAGAGCGGCCTGCACTGCAGCATGACATTCAAGTCGATGTTTGCATCATCGGCGCCGGATTTACTGGTTTATCTGCGGGGCTGCACTTGGCCGAAGCGGGCTTTAAGGTCGCCATTATAGAAAGCGCCTTGGTGGGCTGGGGCGCATCGGGGCGCAATGGCGGGCAAATTGTGAATTCGTATTCGCGCGATATGGATGTGATCGAGCGGCAATACGGCAACAAAACGGCACAAGCTTTGGGCGAAATGGCGTTTGAAGGTAATCGCATTATTCGCGAGCGCATCGCCCAATATCAGATTGAATGCGATCTAAAAAATGGCGGCCTGTTTGCTGCGCTCACCCAAAAACAGATGGGGCATCTGGCCGTACAAAAAGTGCTCTGGGAGCGCTACGGCCATACCCAGCTAGAAATTCTTGACCGAGGCGCAATTCGCCACGCCGTCGATACAGAGGCTTATGTCGGTGGCCTGCTTGATCACAGCGGTGGGCATATTCATCCACTCAATCTCGCGCTCGGTGAAGCGGCAGCTTTTGAATCACTCGGCGGCGTCATTTACGAGCAATCTCCGGTAACACAGATCATTCGTGGAACGAGCCCTCAGGTGAAAACAGCAACAGGCTCGGTGAGTTGCGATTTTGTCATCGTCGCCTGCAACGCCTACATTGGCAATTTAGTACCCGAGCTGGCTGCCAAAACCATGCCCTGCGGCAGCCAAATCATCGCCACTGCGCCACTCGGTGAACTCGCCACGCAACTCATTCCATCGGATTACTGCGTCGAAGACTGCAATTTCCTGCTCGACTATTACCGCATCAGCGCCGATCAACGACTGCTCTACGGTGGTGGCGTCAGTTACGGTGCAAAAGACCCCGCGCACATCGAAAGCGTATTACTACCCAATTTGCTCAAGACCTTCCCGCAATTGGCGGGCGTAAACATTGATTTTGCGTGGACGGGCAACTTTTCGCTCACCTTGTCGCGCCTGCCGCAGGTCGGCAGACTGGGTGATAACATCTATTACTCGCAAGGCTGCAGCGGCCACGGCGTAACCTTTACGCATTTGGCGGGGCGACTATTGGCTGAAGCGATTCGCGGGCAATGCCAGCGGTTTGATGCTTTCGCCCAACTACCCCACCTGCCCTTCCCCGGCGGGCGGCATTTCCGCGTGCCGCTCACGGCTCTGGGGGCTTGGTATTACTCGCTGCGCGATAAGCTGGGTTTATGATTAGCGCCATAAACGCTCAAAAAAGTGAATGAATTACCGCCTTTGAGCGTTTAAAGCTAAAACTAGAGCGTTGCCGCACAAACGCCCAGCGCTGCAATTTGTATGATGATGACTCTTATTCAGGAGCCCATCATGAAACTTGCATCTGCCCTCTTTACTGCCCTTGTTCTCTCCAGCGCCGCCTTTTCTGCCCATTCTGCGGATTTTCAACTCAGCAGCACCGACCTCAAAGCCAATGCGCCGATGGCCAAGCAACAAGAATTCAGTGGTTTTGGCTGCACGGGCGGGAATGTGTCGCCGCAACTGAGCTGGAAAAATGCGCCCAAAGGCACAAAGAGCTTCGCCGTCACCGTTTATGATCCAGACGCGCCAACGGGCAGCGGCTGGTGGCATTGGGGCGTGGTGAATATTCCTGCTGACGTGAACAGCATCGAAGCGGGTACCGTACCTGCTGGCGCAGTTCAAACGCGTACCGATTACGGTAGCGCCGCTTATGGTGGCGCTTGCCCACCCGCAGGCGACAAAGCGCATCGCTACATTCATACGGTCTGGGCCTTGGATGTGGCCGAGTTAGCACTCGATGCCAACGCCAGCGGCGCACTGGTCGGCTATATGCTCAATCAACATAAACTAGGCAAAGCAACATTGACCGCCACGTATCAACGCGCTAAATAATTGCATAAGCACTCGCGCAAAAGTTTTATGGCAAGGCGTCGAAGCCGCAGGCAGTACACCTAGTACGACAGGGCAAGACAACGATGCAAGAAAACTTTTGCTTATCTACTTACTCATTGAGCCAGTCAAGGCCGCTCAGAGACTGTCCAAAAGTTTTCACGCAAGGCACACGCAGACCATAGTACGGCAAGGCGCTGTAACGAAGCGTGGGAACTTTTGCCTTAACTTGGTGCTGCCTTCAACTACGCCGTATCATTGCCAGATGTTAAGCAGGAAGCCAAATCGCAATGCAAGTCCAAACCCGCCAGATTCAGCAAACGGTGATTTTAGCCAAAGCGACGCAGCAACTGCGCCAAGTGGCCTGCCTGCAGCCCACGCTAATGCGGATTCGGCAGGGTGAAAAACACATTTGGTTGAATGAGAAAACGCAGATCGCACGGCGCGATGATTTGATTATTGCGCCTGCAGGGATGCAATTAACGCTGACCAATGTGCCCGATGCCAAGGGCTACGCCTGCGAGGTGTTGCTGTTTGATCCGCAATTGATTGAGCATTTTCGCACCAGCTACCCTGCTGCCGTAGCTGCAGCACTCAAAACCGAAGCGCGGCTGTGCGAGAAATCCACACCCGTCATTGCCAAACTTTGGGATGAAGTCTTCGCCGCCACGGCCAGCCATGAACCCGCCGAATTACTGCATCACCGAGCCGAAGGTTTATTGCTCGCGATGACGATGGCAGGATTGGGCGCGGGCTTATTGCTCAATCGCAGCGATGCGCTCGCTGCGCGCGTACAGCAACTGATTATGCTTAACGCCGCTAAAGAATGGACGGTCGACGCGATGGCCGAGCAATTGCATTTGGGTGCATCGACACTACGCCGCCAACTCGACAAAGAAGGCAAATCATTCCGCGCTTTGCTCGAACAAGTACGACTGAATATCGCGCTGGGTATGATCCAAACCACCAAACAGCCGATCGGTGCCATCGCTCAACAATGCGGCTACGCTTCGGCCTCGCGCTTTAGCGCCCGCTTTGCCCAACAATTTGGTACCAAGCCGATGCAATTACGAGCGACGGTGATGTGAAATCACTAGCCTTCTTGAGCAATATCGCCACGGAATGTTTGCCGCCATGCTTGTGGCGACACGCCAAAGTTTTGCTTGAAATGATGGCGCAACGATGCTGGAGAGCCAAAGCCGACTTGCGCGCTGATTTGCTCGATATTGAAGTCACTACTTTCTAATAAATCTTGCGTCACCGCCAGCCGCTCATTAATCAGCCACTGACCCACAGTAAGCCCGCACAACAGGCGAAAATGCCGTGTAAAAGTGCGGCGGCTCATCAGCGCTTTGTCGGCGAGGCTATCGAGCGTATGCGGTAGCGCTAAATTCTGCCGAACCCATGTAATCAACTCGGCAAGCCGCGAATCACGCGCCGTACTGGGTAGCGGTTGCTGGATATACTGACTTTGCCCGCCTTGTCGATGCGGCGGCACCACCAGCCGACGGGCAACGGCATTTGCAGCGCTGGCTCCGTATTGGCTACGCAGCAAGTACAAACAACAATCAAGGCCCGCCGCCGTACCCGCCGAAGTATGGATTTTGCCATCATCGATATACAGCACATCGGCATCGAGTTTTACATTGGGAAAACGCTGCGCAAAATCTTCGGCAAACGCCCAATGCGTGGTCGCGTGTCGACCATCAAGCAATCCCGCTTCAGCCAACACATACGCCCCCAAACATAAGCCCACCAAATGCGCACCACGATCTGCTGCCGTTTTCAGCGATTCAAGCAAAGCCTGCGGTGGTGTTTCCTCCGGATTGCGCCAGCTGGGGATAATAATCATCTCAGCGAGATCCAGTACCGATAGGTCATGCACATCACCCACGGTAAAACCCGCTGAGGTGCGCAAAGGCGGCGTTTCGAAGGCGCAAACCCGAAAATCAAAGTGCGGTGCGCCGGGATGATTTTCGCCAAACACCACGCAAGGCACCGACAAATGAAACGGGCTAATTTGATCAAACGCGATGATGGCGACGATGGGACGCGAACTGTTGGGCATGGTAGCAACTCATGACAATGCATTGGCCCAATCTTAGTGTATTTTGGCAATTAGGCCACTGTATTTGCTAAACAACTCGACCGATAATGAGTGCTCTATCACTTTGATCGGAGCCCCATGATGACCCAGCCAACACAACGTGCATTATTAGTGATTGATTTGCAAAATGATTACTTCCCAGGCGGCGCATTCCCGCTATGGAATACCGATGCAACTCTGCTCAATATCGAGCAGGCCATCGCCAAGGCAAAAGCGCTTGGCACACACATCATTCATATTCAGCACATTGCCGACCCAAGCTTGGGTATTGCTCCCTTCTTCAATAAAGGCAGCACTGGCGCTGAGATACATCAACGTATTCTTGCAACAGCTCCAGACTCACCCGTAGTGATCAAAGCCTATGCCGATAGTTTTCATCACACCGATCTTGAGGCCACTTTGCAAAAACTTGGCGTGACCGAGCTACTCATCTGCGGCATGATGACGCAAAATTGCGTGACCCATACCGCCATCTCGAAAGCAGCAGAAAAATACACCGTCTCAATTCTGGCCGATTGCTGCACCACCGTCAGCGAAATGATTCACCTGATCGCCCTCAACGCGGTTTCAACCCGCGTGCCATTGGTCAAAAGCACTGATGTATTGTGATTAAGGCTATGTAGGATAGGTGGAGCGAAGCGATACCCATCAATCGAAGTGATGGGTATCGTCACAATCCGGCCAACCCATCGTTTCTTTTAAAATAATCAAGTTAAGCCTACATTGAGTTGGCCGACGTCGTGCCCTTATTGAATAAAATGCGAATCACTTGATTTTGAAATTGCGTATCTTGCGCCTCAACAAAACAATGTGGACCAAGATCATTGATGGTTGCAATCACAGAATCAACTTCCGCATTGGCAAACTCAATACACACCCCTTTCCAAGAAACTGAATCAGAAACACTATCACTAAAAAGCTTGATTTTTTGGTTTTTTCGGTATGCATCTGGCTTGATCTCAGTCCCTGTTTCGACATCCATAGCCTTCAGTTGAAGCTTTGACCGAGTTTGAAAATGCCAAATCAACTCAGTCTCAACCCCTTTAGTAGCGACTTTGGCCAACACGCTATATCGTGCACCCGAATCAAATGGTTTTTTAGTTTTTAACAGCCAGAATTTTTCTTCAGAATTAGGTTCCGGCTGAAATTGTGAATCAAAAACTTGCGCCGTTGCCTCATCCTTCACCGACCAAGAGAGCACCTTGAACGGCGTTTTGGCGTTAATCGACAAGAGATAACCCGATACAGGCCAATCCTCAGTCAAAGGATCGGGAATCTCTTGCCCTCTTAGCGTGATCGGATGCACAGGCCCTAATACAGAACTCTCAATCGGCCACTTTACATAGTTTTGTGCCTGCATCAAGGTCGGCTTTTCAAGCTCAGTACACTGACCATCCACACAGCGCTTTGCGACCATAGTGGTCAACTGCGTAGTCGGTGCAGCAAAATTGACCACATGCGTTAATTCGCCTTTGCTATTTCTAAACTCGCCCACACCCACCAAGTTCAGCAAGGGGTCGAGTAAAATTTTTCGGTGGTAAATACCACGCAACAAAGAACGCAAAGAGACATTCCAATCATTCGCTTTTGAGGCAATCACTTCAGCACAGCTAAACCCAGCCTTCAAACGATCACATCGCGCATCGACGGTTTCGCCGGTAAAAAAAGGAGATTCACGATTGGTCTGCTGATGCATGTCATTCGGATGCTCTGCCAAATAGCGAGCATGCTCGCTCGCCATCTTCGACAAAGCCGCATTCGGAACCAAAGCCGGCAAACCTTGCTCCTGCCGAATTTGATTCAGCGTAGCCAATACCGCAGCGGCATCACCCTTGGTCAAATCGACGGCAAAACCCATCGTCGACCACAACATCAAACAACAAAGCAGAAATTTTTTCATTCACTCACATCCATTTTGGATTTGTAGTATTTAAATGGTGATGCTCAGATTTCGTGTTGATGGTTTATTGAGTCGTGGAATCGCTTTTATCCCCTCTCCCTTGACGGGAGAGGGCTAGGGTGAGGGAGAGGGTGAAACTTTGAATTTATCGTCAAATCAAACATTTACACCACCATCCCAACCTTCCCCCGTCAAGAGGGAAGGAGTTACTGCAGTGCGTGATAAATAGAGCGCAGCGATACCCATCAATCCCAAAACGATGGGTATCGCCAAAACCGGCTCCACCTATCTACATTCATCAATCACTTCACCACCATCGCCGCATTTGGACTAGCGCCGAATACATCTGGCGCGTACATCGCTTCGACTCGGCTTGGTGGCATCTGGAAAGTACCGGCGTTGTTCAAGCGCACCGTATATTCAACTGCAAACTTACCGCGTGGCACGTAGCTGTAATAGGCGCGGTAGCCGGCAAAGCGGTGTTCTTCGAAATCGGGCCATGCCCAGCCGCTGCGTTTTTCGCCCTGCGTTGCAATCGCCGAATCGCGCCCTAGGCCGTTACCTAAAATCGTCGCGCCAGCGGGGATGGGGTCGTCAACGACGACTTGCGTCATATCCGCTTGCGCGTCGATTTCCAGCGTCACGCGCACAACGTCGCCTCGGCTATATTGGCCGGCGACTTTTGGCTCAACTGGCGTTAGCGTTTTCTTGATGCTGTAACCCGCGACTTGCGGCGCTTTGAGCGCGACGGCGGCGAGTGCTTGCACTGTCACCCACGGCGCGCCGGTGCCTTGCTGCGTGATGCTCAAGTTCGTCGTTTTCACTGGCCACGGCAACATGACCGGAGCCGGATCAGTCGTTCCCCATACGGCAGATTTATTCACGTCGGCCAAGGTCGCTTTCGCTTGGCCAGTCACAGGTATTGCCTCGAAGTTTTTGCTAAATGAGGCCACAGCAAGCGTACCCCATACATTGGCATTGGTGGTCCACCACACGCCGCGCTGTTGGCGGCCAAGCAGACCCGTCAACATTTTCGGCACATCTTCTTTCCAAGTCGGTAACTCGCGTACGGCCAAAATCAGGCGCGCTGCGTTGACGTCGCCGTTATTCATCAGCCACCACCAGTAATCGTCACGTTCGGTCGAGAACACCATACGCGTGCCTTGGTAAGTGAGGCGGCCGCGCAGGATTTGTTCGGCTTCTGCCAAACGAGCAGCGCGATCGGGCAAGGTCGGGGCGCGTTGCAATAGCGACAACCAATCAACCAACATCGCCGTCGTCCATGTTTGCGGCTGGATATTGAGCACCGCTAACTGACGCGGCGCAAAGCGGCCATATCTTGCCAGCGCATCAAACGCAGCAAGATAACGCGCATCCAAATCAGGGCGCGGCGACCAGAAATCGCGTTTGATTCGGCCTTCGACAAATTGCGTTAAGCCTTTGAGCATCGCATCGCGCGAGGCATCGGGGATTGCATAGCCCGCTTCGTGTGCCGCGCTCAGGATGTAGGCGGTTAGAGAATCGTAGCCCTTCGCACCACTGCCCTCGCGTGGTGGGTAATACATCGCCAAGCCATCGGAATCGAGATACAGCGGCAATTCCTGCATGATTTTTTCCCAACGGGCTTTGTCTTGCAGACCCATCGCGACCGAGGCTTTTTGCTCTAAGCACACATACGGATATTTCAAGAACCACTCGCGCACGGCAGGCATGTCACGCGTGAGTTTGGCTTGGAATTGCAGATTGATACCACCACGCCCTGCTTGTGCATTAGGTGGCAAGGCAACCGGCATCGTCACTGGCGTATCAAGGCGACGCAGCGAGGCTTGCTGCACTGTGACTGGAATCGCTGGCTCGACTTGCTGGCTGTGCGCCAGTTTATCAACGGCTTTTTCACCGCCCTGCTCGGTGGCGGAAATCACCCAATCCAGCTTGCTCACCCCCATCGGCACCCTCACCGGCCAACTCACTTCACGCGCTTCACCCGCGCCGATATCGAGCGTTTGCGGATTCAAATTCAAGCCAGCCGCTTGCGCGCTCACCGCTACTTTCATTGCGCGACTGCTGCCATTGCGAATCGTCGTCATCGCCGCAAACTGATCGCCTTCACGCACTAGTGGCGGCAGTCCAGCGGTGAGTTGCAAGTCTTGCGTCACCGCAATTGAGGTGCTGCCCGTGCCAAATTGCCCCGCGCCCACTTCGGCAACGGCGACGAGTTTAAACTTGGTCAACGCATCATTCAGCGGCACAGCAATCGTTGCGCTGCCGTTAGCATCAAGGATGAGTTTCGGTTGCCAAACTAACAGCGTATCGAGCAATTCACGCGTTGGTGCGACACCACCACCACCTCCGGGTGGCAAGGCTTTGCGGCCAAAATGACGTTTACCGATCACTTCTTGCTGCGCGGTGGCAGTTTCAACACCGTAAGCTCGCTGCTGCAACATCGCATCGAGCAAATTCCACGATGTATTGGGCTGCAGCTCAAGCAGCGACTCGTCTACAGCGGCAAACATCACCTCTGTCCCTGCGGGCGCAGGTTTGCCATTAGGGAGTTTGACTTGCACTTTGACTTGCGCGGTTTTGCGGATGCTGTACACCGGCTTATCAGCCGTCACGCTAACCTGCAATTTATGCGCGGCTTCGCCGACTTTGATTTGTGCAAGGCCATATTTAAAGGCTGGTTTGGATAAGTCGACCATCGCCGTTGGCGCTTGAAAGTCGCCGCCTTCATTCCAATACGCATCCCACCATTCGCTCGGCGCTTTCCAGCCCCAAGTAAAGAAGGAATACCACGGCACATCGCGCACGCGGCCACGCACGGCCAGCACCGACACATACACATTCGGTGCCCAAGCACTGGCTATTGGCAGCTCAAAAGTTGGATTTTTACCTGATAGTTCGATGACCTTGGTTTCAATGACGCCTTCGCGCTCAATCGCGACCCACGCGGTGGCGGTTCTAAATGGCATTCGCACTTGGAACGTGGCCGTTTCACCCGGTTGATACGATGGTTTTTCTGGCACGACGTCGATGCGGTCGTTGTTTTCGCCATCAAACCACATTTCATTTTGGCGGCTCACCCACACCGTTTGCGCAGCACTCACTTTGCGTTTTTCGGCATCACTGGTTTGCGCGATCAGTTCAATACGGCCTTCGTCTTTCAGCTCGACATCGCAAAATACCAAACCGCGCGCATCGCTTTTACCGCTGCAGACCTCGCCCAAGTCTTCGGTTTTTTCTTCGCTTTCATAAGCATAAAAACCGCCGACCAAACGCTTGCGCGTCGATAAATAGCTATGCCGCACCGCGCTCACCTTCACTTCTCGGCCTGCAACGGGCTTATTATTGGTATCGACCACCACCGCTTTCATCGCGACGGTCTTACCAACCGCAGCCCAATCCTCGACTTGCACGCCAATTTGCACAGCAGCAGGCCACAGGGTCACGGTACGCGAAATCGTTTGCACTTCGCCATTCGGATCTGTGTACGTGGCCTCAGCGACTAAATCGGTCGGTTTGCTGATGGGCGGCAAATTAGCAATGTTGACCTTGCCTGCGCCATTGCCATCGAGCACCACGGCGGCTTTATTCAGAACCACTTTGCCGTCGAGCGAGGGTGTTTTTGCATCGCGTTGCAATTCTGGCGCGTAAAAACTAAAACCATCAAAACCTTCAGGGCGGCCATAACGCTCACGCAGCATCGAGCTAACGCTCACTGGCAAGGCTTTGGCTGCGCCGCCGTTGCCGTAGCTCATCGCCAGCGATAACGCTAAAGCTTGCGGTGCAATTGTGGCCTTGTTATCAAAACTGATTTGCCCCCGCATCACAGGCAAACGGAATTCTTCAACGCGGAATGTGCCGGTATATAACGTAATGCCATCCTGATCATAGCCTGCATCCTCATCCCCCCCAGAGGTATTGCGAGCACCTTTTTTGCTTAACTTCAATGAATACGCGCCGAGCTTGGCATTAGCTGGAATCGCATAAGTCGATTCAGCGTAACGCCCATTGCGCCACGTCAGAGGGAATTTGAACTCTTGACCGCTGCCATCGTGAGTAATCGTTAATTCGGTGGGCAGCTGGCTTGGTTTCGGCAAGGCAAAACCTTTGGAATTCTCAACACGAATCACGTGTTTCATCGACACCGTTTCGCCAGCGCGGAATAGCGTTCGGTCAAACACCGTGTGCGCGCGCAGCGCAGGCTGATCACCGTAAATCGTTTGCACGGGGAAGCGCCAGCTTTCTATGCCTTGATTCCACGTTGAACGAGCGAACGAGACGTCTTCCACGCCTTTGGTATCAGTTTTACGAGCGGTGATTAAAAATCCCGCCAAACTGCGACTGTTGCACGATTTCTCTTTCAAGAATTGCGGAATCAGCGCCGCGCCATTCGCGCCCGTTTTGCCTTGCCACAACAGCTCCGCCGCGCAGTTATACACGGCGATTTTGGCTCCAACGACGGGTTTAGCGGTATCAAGTGTCGTCACCCACACCGCTGCGTTTTCTTTGCTGTGTTTGAAGTGCACCGCTAAATTTGTGACCAGCGCAGCGGTGCGCACATACATCGGTTTATTGCTATCGAGTAGCGTTTTGCCCAGCACGCGCGACTCCAGCTCGACGATGTGCAGGCCGGGCGTTTTAAGCGGAATGCCAACGACTTCAAACGGCCATTTTCCTTTGCTATCTGGCGCGCCGGGCAAGCTCAAATTGACCGCAGATTTTTCAGTTTTGAGTAGGCTCAGGCGACGCGTTTCTACATCTTTACCATTGATGGGAATGATATTTTCATCGTAATAATTCACTTTGGCCAACCAAGCCATCATCGCCTGATCATCTTTCAAGGTCAGCGAACTTCCGCCGATTTTGGCCGATTTAATCGGCATATCGGCTTCAATATGGCGCAAAGTGACGGGTAATGCGGGATCGGCATTGAGTTCCAAAATCCCAAATGGCGCAGCGGAAAATTTGGCTAAGGGTGGATAATCTGCCGTTTTGATTTTGAGCGGAAACGCATCGCCATTTTTGAGCTCTTTGCTCAGCTCACTCGGTAATTTGATTTCAAATTCAGCCTCGGCGGTAAATGGGCCTTTGAAACGCACATACTCGCTAATGCCGCTGCTTTCGTCCTGACTAAAATAAGGTTTGGCTTCGCCGCTGGCCGATTTCAAAATGATTTTTTCAGCCAAACTACGGGGTATAGGCCTAGAGAAATTAAGCCTGAAGTCTTTGAAGGGAATACATCCCGATGATGCATTCTGACGTTCGCACGAAAAATTAGCGGTAAATTCTGGCTCGACTTTGAAATTGAGTAATTGCGGGTCACGACTACCGGGACGGGAGTTGATCAAAACGACCTTGGTATTGGCAGGCAAACGCTGCGCGCACTGCACGACATCGACTTGCGAGGCCATTTTTTGCAAATTAAAGTGCTTCAGCAAAGTCGCTTTATCGTCGCCACTAAGCCGTTTCATCGGCAAGCGTTCGGCTTGGCCTGCGACTTGGCAGAATAAATGCTGGCTGCTTGCCGGCGCCGCGCCGTTGTATTGCAAGACAAAGGCTTGATCCTCAGCGATGCCGCCACTGGCATATTCAGCACTATCATCGGCCACACCAGTGCCATTGTCAGGCCACGAGCGTGTGATGATGGGTGCGCCAGTATGAAAGCTAAATTGCGTTTTGCCGGTAATCGGCTCGCCATTTTGCGCTTTAAGCCCTGCCTTGACCTTGAAACTGCATTGCGTCGCGGCTGGCATTTCGCCTGAGAAATCCATCACCCACGATTTATCATCGAGCCAACGCGCATTGCCTTTCACGGGGCACACCACATCAAACGGCGCAGCAGCGGATAAATCGCCAAACTTGATCATCGGCGCAGAAAACGTCGCGCGCACTTGCTGCACTTTGGCGACTTCATTTTGCGGGGAAAATTGAGAAACACTGGCAGCAAAGCTGGCCGCAGTCGAAATAGACAACAGCAAGCCCCACGTGAAAGAACGAAAAGACATGACGGCAAACCCAGAAAAAGCGCAATACCGACAATTTACTCCAAGCTAGCAGAAAGCAGAAATTAAGGTTGCCAACTTATTCTTTTTTGCAATGAAGGCGGGATATTCAGCTGCCAGTGAGTAACTTTAGCGCGACTAAACACTAAATGACCAGGGCTACTGAGCTGGATCGGCATATTGGCTTGCGGCAATTGCAATAAGGAACGCGCCATTTTTCCCGCTGCAGCACCATGTTCAAAGCCAGACAACACCATGCCCCCCGCCGCCGCCTGACGGCCAATCGCAAAATCCCAAAAGCCAAACAAGGGCACGGGGCTATGCTCGGACGTCCATTGCAAAACCTTTTCAGCATCAACATGCTGCAAATCTGCCGCAGTCAAAGCCTGATACGTCCCCAGCAAAATAGCATCGTATTGCTGATTGGCGCTCTTCACCTTGGCTTGCCAGTCGGCAAACGTTCCAATTAACACCACATCGACGCCGCGCAGTTTCAACTTTTTTAGGTCATCTTGCAGAATAAATGAAGAACGATCTTGATCTAGCAACACCAAAATCCGGCAGTCCGCGCCGCGTACCGTGCGAATCAAATCTACATTTTGTTGATAAAGAGGCCGCTCTAAAACCCCCGTGACGCTGGCAGGCCATGGGCCAGAAAAGTAGCGCTTTGGATCTGCATTCACCCCCAAAAACACCACTGGCATTTTCATTCGCGCCAAGTGTGAACCCAATAAGGCGAGCGCAGCGTCATCGCCGAGTACGACGAGTTTGGGCTTTTTTTGCTGAATCTCATGCAAGGCCAATTCTGCTTGCTCTAAGTGCTCTCTGGTCGGTAAACGCTTGGTATCTAGCGCAATGTAATCGAGCTCTGCCACGCCATCGAGTTTACTCCGCAAGCCTTGCAAGTATTCCCGATCCCAGCCGTTTTCTGGATGGTAGCTTTCCACCACCATCACCAAAGGCTGCGCCAGCAGCGAGCTCACGCTCACTGCAAAGCATAGCGCCAAGAGCCGACTAGTCCACATTAGTCAGCCCACTCGACCATTAAATCATCGGCAATCGCTTCTAAATCGCGGCGTACATGGCCTAGATCTACGCTGATTGGTGCAGAGAGCAGCGCTTGCGCATGAAACATCATTTCACCCGACATCGGTGCGCTATCGAGCCATGTTTCGAGCTTTTCAACGTTGACGCCAAAGCCAGCCAAAATAGTCGACACGTCTTTGACGATACCAATTCGATCGTGCCCCACCAGTGTGAGTGCCACGCTTTGCAAAGACGCGTCGTTCTCATCCGCCAACTCAGCATCCAACACACCACGAACATCCAAGCCAGGCAAGGCTTGCAAGGCCGCTAGCAGCAGAGCGCCATCGCCCTTCACGGCCACTTTCACAATCCCAGCAAACTGCCCCGCCAAACGGGAAAATGACGACTCCAGCCAATTGCCCTGCTGCTGCGAAATCACCGCCGCCAATTGCTCTACCAAACCCGGTTTGTCTTGCCCAATTACCGATACGACTAATATATTTTTCATTGTCTTACTCCCTTTATTCGCAGCGCAATGTGCGTGAGCTTAGCTGATTTAGGTGGCTACGCTTAAACGGAATCTAAAACTCGATACGAATAATCCACACAATCAGCGGCAGTCAAAAAGTGACTGCCGCTCTTAAGCAACGCTCAACGCTTTCGTATGCTAGCCACTCAGTCACCATTAGCTTGAGCGGTAGCGAAATAAATTCACCTCAGTTTGCAAACTTTGCGTCATTTTTTCCAGCAAAGCGGCCGATTGGCTCATGCTTTGCACGGCAGATGTGTTTTCTTCGGTCATTTGTGCCACTTGCTCGACCTGCTGCGCAATCAACTGTGTACTGGATTTTTGCTCATTGAGCGCTTCAGCAATATTACGAATCGCATGATCTTCGCGCTCCACATCCTGATTAATTTCAGCAATCGCCAAACCGGCCTCATCAGCCACACTGGCGCAATCATGTGCGCGCTGTACCGTCGCATTGCTGGCATAGACGGCTTGTTTACTGGCCTCATCAATTCGGGTCACCATTTGCTGAATATCAACAGTGGCAGCAGCGGTTCGCTCGGCTAATTTACGAACTTCATCGGCGACCACGGCAAAACCTCGGCCCTGCTCACCCGCTCGGGCCGCCTCGATGGCCGCATTCAAGGCAAGCAAATTCGTTTGATCGGCCACTTCTTTAATCACCCCTACCACCGAGCTAATTTTATCGGCGTCGGCCCCCAGCATTGCCACTTTGCTAGCGGCATCGGCCACTTCATGGTCAATGTGGCGAATTTCGATGACGGTTTGCCGGATAGAGCTGCCGCCATCGGCCACACGCCTTAAGGTCGCTTGGCCAATACGACGCGCATCTTCGGCATTGTCGGCCACATGACTAATGGCCACCGTCATTTGCTCGACGGCAGCGGCCATCGAGCTCGTCGATTCGGCCCCCAGATGCGTTGCCTTAGAAACCTGATCGCTCGTGCTCGCCAGATTTGCAGTTTCGCGCGATACCGTTTCAATCGCTTGTGCCACATTACTCACCAAATCTTGCATCGTGCCCGAGAGCTGATTGTAGGCGAGCGCAATCGTGTCGATTTCATCGTTGCCATGCACGGCAACACGCACAGTTAAATCTTGATGCTCGGTTGCTCGATTTAATTGATCACGTAAAGCATTGATTTTTTTGGTCATCCCCAAAATAACCCAAGCAGAAAACAGCGCACCAAACAGCAGCGCCACCACAATAAAGCCAATCGTCAGCATGCGAGTATTGGCAAAATCACCTTGCGCCAATTCAAAGTTTTTTTTCGCTTCGCTCAATTGCAATTCGACTAATTTAGAAATGTGTTCAGAGACGGGATCAATCGCTGGATACAGTGCGGTGCGTGCAAATTGATTGAGCGCCTCAGCATCTTTACTTGCCAAAATTTGCTCCAAGCGATCAATTTCTCGATCAGCTAGCTGCATGCTAGCCAGCGTGGCTTTCACCATGCCTGCTTCATCTGGCGTCATTGCAGTACTGCTGTAGGCCTGCCATTCAGTTTGAATTTTGGCTTGCGCAGCACTAATGCCACGAAGCGCCTCATCAAATGTAAAGATCTGATGATTGGCTTTATGGGTGGTGTCAACGATATCAACCGCATATTTATCAGCCACAATTTTCAATTCAGCCAACGGCAAGATGCGATCTCGATACGTCATCTCAAAGGCTGCATTGGTTTTTTCCAAGCTTTGCAGCGCCAAAATGCCCATAAGCATCATGAGTATTAATAGTCCTGCACTCAAAACGATGAGTTTGCCTTTGATTGTCATTTTATTCACCCAGCGGTTCGTAATATTTATTTGTAAGTGCGGGGGGCTAAAATGGCAAGCAATGAACCTTTCATCTCTCTACTTCAATAAATTGAAAAATTACATACTTGGAATATTTCAAAAACCATTCGGTACGTTGAGGTAAATGCTCAATTAAATACTGAATAAAACTCATCCATCAGGCTGCCGATTAGCGGCCATCGTCGATTAGCTCAGGACTGCAATGGGAAAAAACCGGATAATAGCGCCCAACTCAATTTGAAGCATTTTTGGAATTCCCCATGGAAATTAAGGTTAACTTTCTCGACAAGCTGCGCCTCGAAGCCAAGTTCGACGACTTTACGGTGATTGCTGATCAGCCGATTCGCTACAAAGGCGACGGCTCTGCGCCGGGGCCGTTTGATTACTTTTTGGCTTCATCAGCGCTGTGTGCGGCGTATTTTGTGAAGTTGTACTGCGAAACGCGCGGGATTTCGACCGAGCATATTCGCCTGTCGCAAAATAATATTGTCGATCCAGAAAACCGCTACCAGCAGATTTTCAAGATTCAGGTCGAGTTACCTGCCGATATTTCCGCCAAAGATCGCCAAGGGATTTTGCGCTCGATTGATCGCTGCACAGTTAAAAAAGTCGTGCAAACGGGTCCTGAATTTGTCATTGAAGAAGTCGAGAACCTCGACGCCGATGCGCAAGCGCTGCTCACGCTCAATCCCTCGTTGGACGCGGCCACCTATATCCTCGGCAAAGATTTACCGCTGGAGCAAACCATCGCCAATATGTCGGGCTTGCTGGCTGACTTGGGCATCAAAATCGAAATCGCCTCGTGGCGCAATATTGTGCCCAATGTGTGGTCGCTGCATATTCGCGACGCGCACTCGCCGATGTGTTTTACCAACGGCAAAGGTTCGAGCAAAGAAAGCGCTTTGGCCTCGGCCTTGGGCGAGTATATCGAGCGAATTAGCTGCAACTATTTCTACGCAGGCTCATTCTGGGGTAGCGACATCGCCAACGCCGAGTTTGTACATCACCCGAGCGAGCGCTGGTTTCAGCCGGGCCCGAATGGTGAATTGCCAACCGAGATTCTGGACGACTATTGCTTACCGATTTTCAATCCCGATGACGAGTTATTAGGTACTCATCTGTATGACACCAACTCCGGCAATACCGAGCGCGGTATTTGCTCTCTACCGTTTGTGCGTCAGTCGGATGGCGAAACGGTGTATTTCCCCAGCAATTTGATTGAAAACTTGTTCGTTAGTAATGGTATGAGCGCGGGCAATACCGTGGCCGAAGCGCAAGTACAGTGCCTATCAGAAATCTTCGAGCGCGCCGTAAAACGCGAAATTTTAGAAGGCGAAATCGCACTGCCCGATGTGCCGCAAGATGTACTGGCGAGATACCCAAGCATTGTGGCGGGAATTAAAGGCCTCGAAGAGCAAGGCTTCCCAATTCTAGTCAAAGACGCCTCACTCGGCGGCCAATATCCGGTGATGTGCGTCACGCTAATGAACCCGCGCACTGGCGGTGTGTTTGCCTCATTCGGCGCGCATCCGAGCTTGGAAGTCGCCATCGAGCGCAGCCTAACCGAGTTGCTGCAAGGCCGCAGCTTTGAAGGCATGAACGACTTGCCACGCCCGACCTTGGAAAGCCAAGCACTGCGCGAACCGAATAACTTTGTCGAGCATTTCATCGATTCCAGCGGTGTGGTGTCATGGCGTTTCTTCAGTGCGAAATCCAATTACGAATTCGTTGATTGGGATTTCTCAAGTCAAGGCGAAAACTCAAATGCCGAAGAAGCCGCGACCTTGTTCGGCATTCTGGCCGACATCGGCAAAGAAGCCTATATGGCGGTGTACGACGAATTGGGCGCGAAAGCTTGCCGCATTTTGGTGCCCGATTATTCCGAAATTTACCCCATCGACGATTTGGTGTGGGACAACACCAATAAAGCACTGCTGTTCCGCGAAGATATTTTGAATCTGCATCGTTTGAGCGATGTGCGTTTGTATTCGCTACTACAGCGCTTAGAAGAACACGAGCTGGGCGATTATTCGGATGTTTCTGATTTGATCGGCATCGACTTTGACGAAAATACCGTTTGGGGCCAGCTCACCGTGCTGGAGCTGAAACTACAAATTCATCTGGCACTACATCAATACCGTGAAGCCCACGAGCTGATTGGCGCGTTCTTGCAATACAACGACAACACGCTTGATCGCGTACTATTTTATCAAGCGCTCAATGTCGTGCTCGAAGTGGAAATGGATGAAGAGCTGGAATTTGCCGACTTTGAAGTCAATTTCCGTCGTATGTTTGGTAACGAACGTATCGATGCAGTGATCGGCTCGATCGACGGCAGCATCCGCTTTTACGGACTCATGCCAACCAGCATGAACCTCGAAGGGCTAGATCGACATCATCGCCTGATCGACAGCTACAAAAAGCTGCATGCTGCGCGGGCGAAGGCGGCGGCTAAATCTAGCTAATGTGGTAAGTGGGGCTGGTAGGCTGGCGCTAAGCCTGCGCAGCCCAGCGGGTTGTATAGGTATTGCCATGTAGCTATTAAATAGTATTGGCTACATTGGTATACATTCATGATTATTGAATCGTAGGGCGGGTTAGCCTTTAGGCGTAATCCGCCAATCAGATTACGATTTCAAAAATTAAAATGAGCGCGGGTTTATAAAACTAAGTGGCCTACATGGAAAAAATTCTACAGCCACTTAGTTCGCCCAAAATCAAACCACGGAGTGCAATTCCTCCATTTTAGCTGTTGATATTGAAGACCTAAATGTTTTGTTAAGCTGCAAACTTTAGATATATCTTCATCTGTACAGTCTGCACCAAACATAATTCCACTCAAAGAATGTTTATATTCAAAGTACAGTTCATCTGCACAATCGAAAACAACAAAACGAAATTCATCTTCATTTCTCCAATCAGTTGATTTTTCAAAATAGAATCGTTTTTCAAACTTACGTAAATGATTTAAAGCATAATCATCAGCCCTACTTTCTTCCAAGCTATCCACATTAACTATAAAGGCCTGCTCCAGCTGGATTTCATCAATCAATCAATCAATCTATCTTGATAATTAACCATTCCAGAAGAGCAATCTTTATTTGAAAACTGTTCGTAGAAGATGTCGCTAAATTGTAGTGTATCGAATATCAAACAAACTCCAGTATGATTCCCCCCATACTGCGCCCACATTCTAGGCTTACAAAACCCTCTATTGGGCATATCAGTCAGATGATTTCCTGTGAGATTCTTATCAGTAGAAAAGCAGAGCAAATTAGTCTTTTGCTTTAATGTTGGATTAAGCACTTTAGATAAATATTCTGGAGTATATTTATCTAAATTCCTACCTTGATTAGTTCCCGGTATAAAAAACCAATCCTTTGTTTCTTTTGGATCATTAGTCTTCGCAAAAGGAGAAAGTCTTAAGTTTTTATTTTCAAGTATAAATTCAATGGCCGTTTCAGCTTTCGTATAGTGATATATGTATTGATCACTTTCTTTTTGCCCTGTAAACATCTCTATCAATCTCCAATATTTTAGTCCTGTAGGGTGCGAAAATCCCTACAGCACGAAAGACAACCCAATGTGTATCACCACGCAGACCTTATAATGCAAGGACCATATATCTATACCCAAACAAATAAAAAGCCACCGAACATCGGTGGCCTTTTCATATTTACTAAAAAAATTTTCTAAACGTCGAGGTTCCGTGCCACTAGCGCATTTTGTTCGATGAATTGACGGCGCGGTTCAACTTGGTCGCCCATTAAAGTCGTAAAGACTTCATCGGCAGCGATGGCGTCGCCGATGGTGACTTTCAACAAGCGGCGAACGGTGACGTCCATCGTGGTTTCCCAGAGCTGTTCTGGATTCATTTCACCCAGACCTTTATAGCGCTGAATGCTCATATTGCGGCGGACTTCGGCCAGTAGCCAATCGAGCGCTTCTTTGAAGCTGCGAATTGGCTGCTCAGCGTTGCCACGGCGGATGATAGCGTCGGCTTGAACCAAGCCCATCAACGATTCTGCCATTCTTGCAATTTGCGCGTAGTCGCCCGACAAGATGAAGTCGGAATCGATGTATTGCATCGTCACCACGCCATGCAAACGGCGCTCGATGCGGATTTGCCACCCGGCATCGACCAATTCGGCTGCAAAGGTAAAGGCCGGATGTTTCACTGCTGCGCTCAAGCGGGCAATCGCATCCAATGCGCTGGCTTCATCATCAAGCACCATCGGCGCGATGGTGAGCATGGCGTTCAAGACCATTGGGTCGATGAAACGGCTTTCGCGTTCAATAATCGCTTCGGTGGTGAAGAATTGACGCGCCAATGTTTCGAGCGTTTCGCCACTGATGCTGGCTGCGCCAACCGCAGGAATCAATTCAGCGCCATTCATTGCTGCGCGCAATAGATGTTGTTTGAGCTCTTGTTCGTCTTTAAGGTAAGTTTCGTTTTTACCTTGTTTCACTTTAAACAGCGGCGGTTGCGCGATATAGATATAGCCGCGCTCAACCAGCTCTGGCAGTTGGCGGTAGAAGAACGTCAATAACAGCGTACGGATATGCGAGCCATCCACGTCCGCGTCGGTCATGATGATGATGCGGTGATAGCGCAGTTTTTCGATATTGAAATCGTCTTTACCAATGCCACAACCGAGCGCCATGATCAGCGTGCCGATTTCTTGGCTGGCGAGCATACGGTCAAAACGCGCGCGTTCAACGTTCAGGATTTTACCTTTCAGTGGCAAAATCGCTTGGAATTTACGATCTCGGCCTTGCTTGGCTGAGCCACCCGCGGAATCACCCTCGACCAGATAGATTTCAGAGAGTGCGGGGTCTTTTTCTTGGCAATCGGCCAATTTACCTGGCAAGCCGAGTCCATCCAACACGCCTTTACGACGGGTGATTTCACGCGCTTTACGCGCCGCTTCACGCGCGCGCGCAGCATCAACGATTTTGCCGCAAATAATTTTGGCGTCGATTGGATTTTCCATCAGGAAGTCAGCCAATGCGCCGCTGACGACTTCACTGACCACAGGGCCAATTTCGCTGGAAACGAGTTTATCTTTGGTCTGGCTGCTGAACTTCGGATCTGGCATTTTGACCGACAACACGCAGGTCAAGCCTTCGCGCATATCATCGCCACTGGTTTCGACTTTGGCTTTTTTGGCAAAGTCGTGGCTGTCGATGTATTGATTCAGCGTACGCGTCATCACTTGACGCAGCGCGGTCATGTGGCTACCACCGTCGCGTTGCGGAATATTATTGGTGAAGCATTGCACCGATTCTTGATATGAGTCGTTCCATTGCATCGATACTTCGACCGTCATGCCGTCTTTGTCACCAATCGCATAAAAAATATGCGGGTGCAGTACTGACTTGGTGCGGTTCACGTATTCAACAAAACCACTCACACCGCCGGTGTAATTAAAGGTTTCTTCTTTGCCCGTGCGGCGGTCGATTAACTGAATATTCACGCCGTTGTTCAGGAACGAAAGTTCGCGAATCCGTTTGGCCAAGATTTCAAAGTGAAATTCAACCAAACCGAAGGTTTCGACTGAGGCCATAAAATGAACTTCAGTACCACGGCGTTCAGTGTCACCAACGACTTTCAATGGCGATACCGCTTCACCGAGGCGGAATTCCATTGAGTGTTTTTTACCATCGCGACGAATCGTCAAGCGCAACCAATCCGATAGCGCATTCACTACCGAAACACCCACACCGTGCAAACCACCCGATACTTTGTAGCTGTTTTGGTCGAACTTACCGCCCGCATGCAATTCAGTCATGACGATTTCAGCAGCAGAGCGTTTGAATTCGTCGTCTTCTTTGATTTGCGTTGGAATACCACGACCGTTGTCTTCGATACTCACCGAGCTATCAGCATGGATAATCACGCGAATGGTGTCGCAGTGGCCGGCCAACGCTTCATCAATCGCGTTGTCCAGTACCTCGAACACCATGTGGTGCAAACCAGAGCCATCTTGCGTATCGCCAATATACATACCAGGGCGTTTACGAACGGCTTCGAGACCTTTCAAGATACGGATACTATCCGCACCGTAATCAGCGGAATGGGCACTTTCTGGCGCTTGCGGGAGGTTTTTTTCTTCGGTCATGGCTTCTTAAATCAGAGATGTGAGGTGAAAGGTGTGAGGTGCACAAAAAAACGCGGCGGTGCGAACACCGCCCTACGCTTTTTTTCACGCCTCACCTCTAGATACGCATTGGCATCACAATGTATTTGAAGTGTTCATTATCTGGAATCGTTACCAATACGCTGGAATTCACATCGCCAAAGTAGCAATGCAAGGTTTCCACCGATAAATTGGTCAATACATCGAGCAGATATTGAATGTTAAAGCCGATATCGAGCGGCTCGCCGCTGTAACCCACTTCAACTTCTTCTTGGGCTTCTTCTTGCTCATTGTTATTGCACAAAATTTTCAGGGTGCTGTCGGTCAAGACCAAACGAACACCACGGAATTTTTCGTTCGACAAAATCGCTGCGCGTTGCATCGACGACAATAGCGCCTGACGATCTACGGTGAGCAATTTGTCATTATTTTGTGGAATCACGCGGTTGTAGTCGGGGAATTTACCGTCAACCACTTTGCTGTGAATCACGATTTTGCCAAAGCTGAATTTGACTTGATTGCTGGCGATATCAATGGTGACTTCGTCATCCACATCACCGAGCAATTTGAATAATTCAAGAATCGTTTTACGCGGCAAGATGACTTCGTTTTTCTCAAACGATGTGGCCAATTCAGTCGACACAAAGCCCAAACGGTGACCATCGGTAGCCACCAATTTCAACAAATTACCATCGGTGACCATAAACAGGCCATTGAGGTAATAACGAATATCTTGGTGCGCCATCGCAAATTGCACGCGGCCCAACAAAGCTTTGAGCTGGCCTTGTGGCAAGCGAATTGTGGCGCGTAGATTGGTATCAACGGCTAGCTCAGGAAAATCAGCGGCAGGAAGCGTTTGCAAAGCAAAGCGGCTTTTACCTGCTTTGATGGTCAAACGGCCTTCGGCTTCTTCGAGCGACACAACGGTTTTATCAGGAATCGCCCGCAAAATGTCGGACATTTTTTTCGCCGCAACGGTAATCGCGAAATCACCGCCCGAAAAGCCTTCGGTTTGCTGGCTGCTAATTTGAATTTCTAAGTCAGTACCGGTAAAAGATAGCGCATCGCCCTCTTTTTTAATCAGTACATTCGACAGAATTGGCAGAGTGTGTCGACGCTCGACAATACCCGTTACAGTGGCCAGTGGTTTTAGGAGCGAATCGCGTTCAGCTTGCAGCAGTTGCATTTACTCTCACCCATTTAATGTTTTTAAGATGTATCACAAAGTTGCACGATTCTACCGCAAATCGAGCCTAAAATCAGGAATGCGAAAGCTTTGCCGCAGCAAAATCACTATCGCTCAGCGCTGCGCGGCCAACTCAATACAGCACCTGCTTTTAATATACAGGTATTGCCTCGCAGGCAATTATTAGCAATACCCTGCAAGCAATACCCAACACAATCAATTAGAAAGCGTGCCGTATGTAGTACTAATCAAGAACGCAACATTTGCAGCAGCACACTGTATTGATGCGCCATTTCGCTGTCATTTTTGCGGAATTCTTCAATCGTGCGGCAAGCATGTAGAACGGTCGTGTGATCGCGACCACCAAACGCATCGCCAATCGCTGGCAAACTCATTTGGGTTAATTCTTTGGTCAGCGTCATCGCCATTTGTCGTGGCCGCGCAATATCGCGGGTGCGCTTTTTGCTGTGCATATCGGCCACTTTGATTTTGTAAAAATCAGCGACCGTCTTCTGAATATTTTCGACTGACACTTGGCGATTGCCAGAAGCCAAAATATCACGCAACGCTTCTTTGGCCGACTCAACCGTAATCGGTTGATTGGTAAAGCGCACATACGCTAGCACGCGTTTGAGAGCGCCTTCGAGTTCACGCACATTCGAGCGGATGTTTTTTGCCATAAAGAAAGCGACATTTGCGTCGAGCTTAAAGTGCTCGGCTTCGGCTTTTTTCAACAAAATCGCCACGCGCATTTCAGTTTCTGGCGGCTCGATCGGCACGATCAAACCCCAAGAGAAACGGCTGGTTAAACGCTCTTGCAGACCATCAATCTCACGCGGAATTTTGTCCGACGTCAGAATAATTTGCTTACCACTTTCAAGCAGCGCATTGAATAGATAGAAAAACTCTTCTTGCGTGCGGTCTTTGCCAACGAAGAACTGAATATCATCGACCAGCAGCAGATCAAGCGAATGGTAATAACGCTTAAACTCATCAAATGATTTGTGTTGATACGCCTTCACCACGTCTTGCACGTATTTCTCGGCATGAATATAGCGAATTTTGGCTTGCGGATTGTGCTGGTGTACAAAATTACCAATCGCTTGGATCAAATGCGTTTTACCCAAGCCCACGCCGCCATATACAAACAGCGGGTTGTAACTCACACCGGGATTTTCAGCGACTTGCATCGCCGCAGCGCGCGCCACCTGATTAGCTTTACCCGTAACCAACGCATCAAAGCTATGGGACGGATTTAAGCGCGTGGTTTCATGGCTAGCGCCACTGGCGTCAAAACGTTTGCTTTGTTTAACCGGCGCAGCCGACTGGGCAGGCTCGCCCGAAGCGGTAGCTGGTGAACTCGCTGCCGGCGCAGCCATTCTTGGCGCAGGCGCAGCCATTTGCCCGACTTTAAGCTCAATCGGCGGCGGTACGCCATTACATAGTTTAGCCGCGGCCATCTCGATCATGCCAAGATAGCGATCACGAATAAACTGTAAAAAAATCTGATTGGGCACGGCAATGACTAATGTTTCATCAATCATTTGCGCCGTTAAAGGCTTAATCCAGATATTAAACTGACTAGCGCCAAGGTTTTGCTGAAGCTCATTCAGACAATGTGGCCAGAGTGTATCGATTTGCATCAG